>JAEUJS010000091.1 GCA_016792935.1 Archangium sp.
CTGGCAGGGCTGCGTCGCCGGCCGCTTCACGATGGGCATCGAGGCCGACGGCGGTGTGAAGGGCTGCCCCTCACTGCAATCGACGCCGTACATCGGCGGCTCGCTGCGCGACAAACCGCTCGCCGAGCTCTGGCAGACGCCGCAGCTCTCGTTCGCCCGCAAACGCACCGTCGACGATCTGTGGGGCTTCTGCCGCACGTGCCCCTTCGCGGCGACGTGTCTGGGCGGCTGCAGCTTCACCGCGCACTCGCTCTTCGGCCGCCCCGGCAACAACCCGCTGTGCCACTACCGCGCGCGCGTCTTCGCCTCGCAGGGCAAGCGCGAGCGGCTGGTGCTCAAGCAGAACGCGCCCGGCGTTCCGTTCGACAACGGGCTGTTCGAGATCATCGAGGAAGCGTTCGACGCTCCCGATCCGCGTCCTCCAACTCCAGCGCAGCACCTCAAGAAGCGCGCAGCGTCGTGATCCGCCGGCCCAAAGAGCCAGGCCCGCGCGCGGCGTTCGAGCGCCTGTGCAGTTCGGCCGAACGGAGCGACGCCGACGCGCTGGTCTTCGCCGATTGGTTGACCGAGCAGGGCTCGAGCATGGGCGAGTTCATCACCCTCACCCGCTCGGGCCAGACGAAGGCCGCCCACAAGCTGTGCGAGCGTGATCGCCTGAAGTGGCTCGGCCGCATCGGCCCCTTCCTCGAGCCTCACCGCGAGGAGTTCGTCGGAGGGCTCCCCGACTTCGCCGTGCTGCCCTTCGGCGTGAAGCCCGAGCTGGTGCTGCCCCACGCCCGCGCGACGGAATGGCTGATGTTTCGCGCGCTGCGCATCGACACGCGAACCACGGCGCCCGACGCGTGGCTGCCGCTGGTCACCTCTCCGGCGCTGCGGAAGCTGCGTCGCATCGATGGCCTCACCCACTCGCTCCTCGCTGCGCTGATCGGCAAGAAGTCGCGCGTGCGCAGCCTCGAGGTCACCACCGACGCGATCAAGGCGAAGGAAATCGAGGCGCTGACCGAGTTGAAGGAACTGCGTCTCCGCGGCGCGCGCGGTGCGGGTGCCTCGTTCGACGAGCTCCTCGGCATGAAGCGACTGACGAAGCTCGAACTCGCCAACTCGATCAACCAGGTCGACTGGTCGTTCCTCGAGCGCGAGCACGCGATCGACGACCTCACGCTCTACGAGTGGATCAGCAGCGCCGACTGGGAACGTGATCAACGCCGCGAGAAGGGCCTCAAGCTGCGCTTCCGCGGAGCGCCCCGCTTCAAGACGCTGGAGATCACGCTGGGCGGAAAATTCGTGCGCGCGCTCCCGCAACAACTCCTGTCGCTTGGCCCCGTCCCGATGCAGGCCCTGCAGGTGATCGTCATTCCCGCACGGCCCTTCGATGAAGAGGAGCGTGCCCTCGTGCGCCGCTCGCTCGGCCCGCGCGCTGCCAGTCTCGACCTGCGCTGAGTCTCAGTACCAGCGCCCCATCGAGCCGAGATTGAAGACCTGCGTGAAGCCGCGCGACTTGAGCTGCGAGCGCGCCATCGCGCTGCGTGCGCCGCTCGCGCAGTAGACGATCACCGGCTTGTCCTTGTTGCCGCCCAGCTTGCCCAGCGCATCACCCAGCGAGCCGAGTGGAATGTTGAGCGCGCCATCGATGTGGCCGGTCGAGAACTCGCCCGGGCTGCGCACGTCGATCAGCGTCGCGCCTTCCTTCACCAGGCGATGTGCATCATCGCGGCTGATCTGCCCGAGCCGTCTGAAGATCAGGAACGCCGCGACGATCGCGACGACAACTGCCCAGCCCCACTCGTTCATTGCTTCTTCCAGCGGCTCTCTTCGAGCTGCCAGACCGTCTCTTTGCCGCAGCCCTTCACCTTCACGCGCGTGGGGATCACGGTGACCGACGCGGTGTCTTCGAAGACGAGCTTGTCTTCGGCGCACTCCATGTAGTCGGCGGCCTTGGGCCCCAGATCCTTCCTCACCTGGATCATCGGGTTCGCACAGGCGACGAGCAGCAGCGAGAGCGGCGCGACCTTCTTCATGGGCAAGTCCTCAAGGCACGGGCGCGTTCGACGCCGGCGTCTCGGAAGTGGGAGGGACCGTATCGTTGATGAACATCGCGCCGCTGGGCGTATCGAGCCGCACGTACACCGCGCGACGCGAGCACCCCGCGACGCCGAGATAGATCGGCCCGCTCTGATCGCTCGACAGTTCCTGCACGCTCAGCTTGTCGGGCGGGCACGCGAACTCGAACGCCGCGCGCAGCAGGACGCGCTGTTTCGCTTGATCGAAGGTGACTGGCGTGACGCAGCCCGCTCCGACGAGGGCCACGATGATCAGGACGCGCGAGAGGGCCAGGCGACGCATGGGAGGCGGACCGAGGCCCGAACTCACTTGACGCGCTGGAGAACCAGCGTCGCGTTCGTTCCGCCGAAGCCGAACGAGTTCGACATCACCGCGTTGACCCACGCCTCGCGCGCCTTGTTGGGCACGTAGTCGAGATCACACTCGGGGTCGGGGTTCTGCAGGTTGATGGTCGGCGGAATGATGCCGCGCATCAGCACCAGCGAGCAGATGATGGCTTCCGCTCCGCCAGCCGCGCCGAGCATGTGGCCCGTCATCGACTTGGTCGAGCTGACCATCAGCTTCCTGGCGTGCTCGCCGAAGACGCGCTTGATGGCCTTCGTCTCGTGGAGATCGTTGAACGGCGTCGAGGTGCCGTGTGCGTTCACGTAGCCGATGTCTTCGGGCTTCAGACCCGCCGACTTGAGCGCCAGACGCATGCAGCGCTGCGCGCCCTCGTGCTCCGGAGCCGGCGCCGTCTCGTGGTGCGCATCGGAGTTGGCCGCGTAGCCCGTGATCTCCGCGAGGATCGTCGCGCCGCGCTTCCTGGCCGACTCGTATTCCTCGAGGCACACGATGCCCGCGCCCTCACCCATCACGAAGCCGTCGCGATCCTTGTCGAACGGACGCGAGGCCGTCGCCGGATCATCGGAGCGCTGCGACAACGCCTTCATCGCCTCGAAGCCACCGATGCCGATGGGCGTCACCGCCGCCTCAGCACCGCCGGCGATCGCCGCGTCGAGCTCGCCCCACTTGATCTGCCGCCACGCCTCACCGATCGCGTGCGCCGACGTGCTGCACGCCGACACCGGGCCCCAGTTGGCGCCCTTGCAGTTGAAGCGCATCGAGATGCGACCCGGCGCCATGTTGGCGATCATCTTCAAGATGAAGAACGGAGAGAGGCGGTCGTAGCCCTTCTCCTGGCCGATCAAGACGCTCTCTTCGAACGCCTGGAGCCCGCCGATGCCGGAGCCGACGATCACGCCGACGCGCTCCGGGTCGTAGCCGTTGGCCTTCTCGAGGCCGATGGGCATCTGGCTCTCCCGCATCGCCAATTCCGCGCCCGCGAGCGCGAACTGGCAGAACGGGTCCATGCGGCGGGCTTCTTTGCGATCGAGGAAGTCTTCAGCGACGAAGTCCTTCATCTCGCCCGCGAAGTTCGTCTTCAGCTTGCCGGTCTCGAAACGCGTGATCTTCCCGATGCCGGACTTCCCGGCGATCAGCGCCTGCCAGTTCTTCTCAGTGCCGGTTCCGAGCGCGGTCAGCAGCCCGGTTCCGGTGATCACGACGCGGCGGTTTTGAGACACGGCAGCCTCCACCCTTACTTCTTGTGGGTGTTGATGTAGTTGATGGCGTCCCCGACCGACTTGATGTTCTCGGCCTCCTCATCGGGGATCTCGATCTCGAATTCCTCTTCCATCGCCATCACCAGCTCGACGATGTCGAGGGAGTCGGCGCCGAGGTCTTCGATGAAAGACGATTCCATCTTGATCTCGTCTTCGCTCACGCCGAGCTGGTCGGCGATGATCGACTTGACCTTGGCTTCGATGTTGGTGCCAGTCATGAAGGTGTTCCTTCTCGTGTGTTGTGCTGCGGTTGAGGCGTCAAAAACGTGCTCGCCCGTACCACACGGAGCGAGTGTGACCAACGCGTAAAACTACATGTACATCCCGCCGTTGACCTTCAGGACCTCGCCCGTGATGTACGAGGCGTGATCCGACGCGAGGAACGCCACGGCGTTGGCGACTTCCTCGGCATTCCCAATTCGAGACAATGGAATTGCGTCTGCCATCTTCTTCTTCAGCTCTTCATTGAGACCCGCGGTCATGTCCGTGGTGATGAAGCCCGGAGTGACGCAATTGACGCGAATGTTTCGGCTCGCGAGCTCACGCGCGATCGACTTGGTGAGGCCGATGAGGCCCGCCTTCGACGCGCTGTACGCAGCCTGACCCGCGTTGCCCATCTCGCCGACGATCGACGAGACGTTCACGATCGAGCCACCCTTCTGCTTCATCATCGGGCGAGACACCGCGCGCATCAGCGAGAAGGCGCCCTTCAGGTTGGTGTCGAGCGTCTTGTCCCAGTCTTCGTCTTTGAAGCGCATGAGCAGGCCGTCGATGGCCACGCCCGCGTTGTTCACCAGGATGTCGAGGCGCGAGAATTCCTTCATCACGTCGTCGACCGCCTTGCCGCACGCCTCGGAGTCAGCGACGTCGAAGCGAATGGCCTTCGCCTTGCCGCCCGCGTCGACGATCGACTTCACCGTCTCGGTGGCTGCTGCTTCGTTGCCTGCGTAGGAAATGACGACCGTCGCGCCGCGCTTCGCCAGCGTCTGCGCGATGGCGCGACCGATGCCGCGAGAACCGCCAGTGACGAGCGCAACCTTGTTCGCGAAATCACTCATCGATTCATCCTCCGACTGCCCCAGCAGGCGCGCCTGCTGATCCGATCGCGCCGAGCGTCTTCTCGAGGCTCGCGGGATCTTCGACGTTGAACTGCGCGACTTCCTTGCTGATGCGCTTCACCAATCCACACAGCACCTTGCCGGGGCCGAGCTCGACCACCTTCGTCACGCCCGCCTTCTGCATGGTCTGAATCGTCTCGATCCAACGAACACTTCCGGTGACCTGCTTCAAGAGCAGTTCCTTCACGCGCGCGCCGCTCGTATTCGGAGCCGCCTCGACGTTGCTGATCACGGGAACGGTCGGATCTTTGAACGTGCCGAGCACCGCGCCGAGCCGCTCGACCACCGGCTGCATCAACGCGCAGTGGAAGGGAGCGCTCACCGGCAACGGCAACACACGCTTCGCACCGGCGGCAGTCAGCAACTCACCCGCGCGCGCCACGGCAGCAGCGTGACCCGCGATCACCGTCTGCGACGGCTCGTTGAAGTTCGCGCAGCTGACGACTTCGGAACCCGCCGCCTGCGCACAGATCTCCGCGACCTTCTCCGGAGGCAAGCCCAGCACCGCGCTCATCGCGCCGACTCCGGCGGGCACGGCTTCCTGCATGAACGTTCCGCGCGCACGCACGGCCTTCACCGCGTCGGAGAGCGTCATCGAGCCCGCGGCGACGAGCGCCGAGTACTCACCCAGCGAGTGACCCGCGACGAACGTCGGCGTGATGCCCCAGCGCCTGGTGAACACCGCGTGCGCCGCGATCGACACGGTGAGGATCGCCGGCTGCGTGTTCGCGGTGAGCTTGAGCGCGTCTTCCGGGCCTTCGAAGCAGAGCGTGCTGAGCTTCTCGTTGAGCGCGTCGTCGGCCGCGTCGAAGACCGCCTTCGCCTCAGGGAACGCGTCGTACAGGCCCTTGCCCATGCCGACCGACTGACTGCCCTGACCTGGAAAGATGAACGCGATGCTCATGGTCTCACCATCGAACGATGCCGCTGCCCCACGACATGCCGGCGCCGATCGCCATCATCGCGACCGTGTCTCCAGCTTTGAGTTTGCCTGCGCGGTTCGCCTCATCGAGCGTCGCCGGCAGCGAGGCCGATGACGTGTTGCCGTAGCGATCGATGTTGAGCCACGCCTTCTCGCGCGGCACCTTCAAGCGCTCGAGCACCGCGTCGATGATTCTGATGTTGGCCTGGTGCGCGCAAACGTGCGTGATCTGCTCCGCGCTGAGCTTGTTGAATTCCAGCGCCTCGACCACGGCGTCGGTCAGCGAGCGCACCGCGAACTTGTAGACCTCGCGGCCGTTCATCGCGATGGAATGCATCTTCTGCTTCACCGTCTCGGCGCTCGTGGGGTGCTTCGAGCCACCGCCCGGGATCATCAAGATGCCGGTCTGCGAGCCGTCGGTGTGCAGGTGCGTCGACAAGATGCCGCGGTTGGGATCTTCGGAAGGCCCGAGCACCATCGCGCCCGCCGCATCCCCGAAGAGCACGCAGGTGTTGCGATCGGACCAGTCGGTGAGGCGCGTGAGCAATTCGACGCCCACCACCAGCACGCGCTTCATCAGCCCCGACTGGATGTATTGCGCGCCCACCGAGAGCGCGAACAGCGAGCCCGCGCACGCCGCGCTGACGTCGAAGGCGAACGCCTTCTTCGCGGCGAGCTTGTGCTGGAGGAACGCCGCGCACGCCGGCATCGGCATGTCAGGAGAGATGGTGCCGACGATGATGATGTCGAGGTCTTCGGGGCGCGTGCGCGCCATCTCGAGCGCGCGAATCGACGCCTTGAGCGCCATGTCGGACGAGACTTCTCCCTCAGCCGCGACGTGGCGCTGCTTGATGCCAGTGCGCTCGAAGATCCACTCGTCCGAGGTCTCCACGATCTTCGCCAGATCGTGGTTGGTCATCACCTTCTCGGGGGCGTAGCTGCCCGTGCCGATGATCTGCGCGCGCGTCACAGCGGCGCCCTCTACCAGAAGCGCGAGCCGTGTCACCGCATAGCGATTTTCGCAGGTGGGAAATGCCTGACGCGCTTCTCACCCGCGAAATCGCTCTGAAATTCTCAGTCGTCAGCAGAACCGCTGCTGATCTTCTTGCCCTTGTAGAAACCACACGAGGGGCACACGCGGTGCGGCTGCACGGCGGCTCCGCAGTTCGCGCACGCGTTGAGCTGCACGGCCGACTTCAGCTTGTTGTTGGCCGAGCGGCGCTTGTCGCGACGCATCTTCGAGGTCCGCTTCTTGGGAACGCCCATGACTTTCTTCCGTCCTTTTTCGACCTTCAGTACCGCGTTAGTTCTTCAGCTTGATGTCCTTCAACTTCGCCAGACGGACATCGACTTCCTTCACCTTGCCGTGACCGCAGTCCTCTTCATTGAGGTCCTGCCCGCAGGTCGTGCACAGCCCCTTGCAGTCGTCTCGGCACACCACTGACACCGGAAGCGCCAGCAATACCTGCTCACGTACGACCGGGTCCAGATCGATCGTCTTTCCGTCAAAGGGCTCGGCATCGATCTCATCGAGCTCGAACGAAGCCGCGCTGTCCGCCTCGTCGTCGTCTTCTTTGCGCTGCGCCCTGCGCCTGGGCTTGTCGAGTGCCCGGCGATCGACCGCCGCGTCGGTCTCGTCATCGACCTTGGGCGCCATCGCCTCGGGGATCATGCGCAGCGAAAAATCGACGTCGATCGGCACCGGAACGTCGGTCGTGCAGCGCTTGCAGGGGCAGGTCAGATCAGCCGTGAACTTGCCGGTGACGAAGACCCGGCCGCTCACCTTCTTGAAGCTCGCGCTCAGCGGAGTCGACGACACCAGGGCGAACCCCTCCGACTCGGCCAAAGCCGATTTCAGCACTTCAGCCTTGATGGGTTCGGTTCGCTTGAGGCCGCGATCCTGAATTTCTTCAATCTTTACCAGCATTTACACTGCCACCTGCGAAAGGGTGCGGAACCTACATGATGATGACGAGTTGAGTCAAACGACTGTGCTAGAGGTTTCGTCCGCGTGCTGCTCCTCCTCCTCGTCGTGGCCCAGGCACAGACGCCGCTCGACGCTCCAGTGAGGGCCTCGGTTGCCCAGGTCGTTCCGCGCAACGAGGCCATCGGAAAAGCACAACAGCAGGTCGATGACGGAGATTTCGAAGACGCCATCAAGACCCTCGAGAAGGGCATCGCCGAGCCCGATCTCACCGACGATCAGCTCGCCGAGCTCTACCGCTTACTGGGTCTCTCACACCTGTACCTGGGCAACGAAGACAAGGCGCGCGACGCGTTCGAGAAGCTGCTCCAGGCGCGGCCCGACTACGAGTTGCCCAAATCGGCGCCTCCGAAGATTCGAACGCTCTACGCCCGCATCAAGGAAGACATTCGCAAGCGGCGCGTGCGCCCGGTGACGCTGACCGTGGTGCCCGTCGCCGAAAACGGTGGAGGCGAGGCCGTGGTGGTGGACGCCCGCATCGAAGACATGGCGCTCGGAGCCAAAGCCAAGCTCTTCTACCGCCGCGCTGGCGCGCAGAGCTTCAGCTCGATCGACTTCGTGCGATCGAAGACCAACCGCACCGACTACGCGTCGACCATTCCGGCGTTCGAGGTGCCGACCGAGGAGCAGAGCTACGAGGTCGAGTACTACGTCGAGGTCGCCGACGCCGCGCAGCGCCGCCTCGCCGGCCGAGGAGATCAATACAACCCGCTGACCTTCCGCGTCGCCGCCAAGAAGGCCGCGGTCGGCGGAGGGAACGAGCCTGTCCCCGTCTACAAGTC
>JAEUJS010000097.1 GCA_016792935.1 Archangium sp.
AATGCGCGCATCAGTAGCTGACCTCCGCCCTCAGGTAGAGGCGATCACGCGCCATCGGGGTGCCGAGGTCCAGCCCCGTCCCCGTGAATCCAAACGCGTTGAAACCCACGCCGACGAAGAAGCGGTGATCGAAGCGGTAGCCGACCTCTCCACGCAGCGAAGCCCACGACGTATCGAGCGTGGAGGTGCGTGTGCGCGCGGCGACTTCACCTGCGACTTCGAGTCCCTCCCAGATGCGCACAGAAGGGCGCAGCGAGCCCGCGAGAATCGGACCGACTTCCGAGACGCCGAAGTGGCCGCCCGCTCCGATGGCGAAACGATCTCCGAAGCGAACCGTGGGGAGCAGTGAGACCGCATGCAGACGTCGCTCGACCGTCGCCGACCAGTTCTGCGTCCACGCGTAGCGGAGCAACACCGCGCCGCGCTCGAACCGCCACGCCGCTGCTGCCGTCACGTCGACCGTGCGACCGACCATCTGTCCGGCGTTGACCGAGTGCGTCCACAAGCCTCGTGCAGTCAGCGAGATGTCTTTGTGCGGGCGCCACTCGCCACCACCGCTCACCACGTACTGCCGCAACACGCGCGCGCCGGTCTCGTCACGCATCTCACCGCGCACGAACGCGCGCAGGTTCTCGCGCTCGAACGACGCGCTGAGCCCGCCCGCGTTTCGGCTCACATCCGGAGCAATGCCATCGAGCGCCCGCGCACCGTGCTCGTAGCGCGCACTGACGGTGAAGCCCTCCTCGAGTCGCTGCGTGAGCCCGACCGCGCGCGCGAGGCGCAAACCGTTCACGTCAGTCGCCGAGACGTCTTCAGCGAAGACTGACGTGGAGGGGTCGATCTGCTGGCGAACTCCGGTGACGAGTCGTTTCTCGCCGGTGCTCGGCGAATCGACGTCGGTCGATTGCACGCCGTACCAGGTCTCGTTTCCGCGCACGTAGTTCACCTGGCCCCAGACCTGTGGGCCGAGCGCAGGTCCCCAGCCGCCGCGCAGACCGAGCTCGAGCTTCTCGGTGGGCTTCACGTCGACGCCGAGGCTCGCGAACGTGAGGTCCATTCCTCCGAGCGTGATCAGCTGCTGGCGATACGCAGCGCGCAGCTGCAACCAGGGCAACAGGCGCACGCGTCCAGCGAGACCAACCGTGAATCCACCGCGCGCGCCTTCGGTGAGTGACTGCTGGTACTCGCGCCCTTCGAGACGAATGCCGAAGGTCTCGCTCTCGTAGCCGACGCCACCTCCGAGAATGCGGCCCTGCACGCGGGCGCCGCTGAGCGGATCGCGCGGATCCGGCATGTCGCGGAAATCGACCAGCGCACTGACGACGACGGGACCGAGCGGCTGCTCACCGCGAACCGAGATTTGATTCAGCGCGCCGAGCTGCGCCGTGTCCTGGAATCCGTCCTGCCGGAAGCGCCACGCGGCGTCCCACCAGCCCTTGCCGAAGAAGCCCTTGCCGCGACCACGCACCGTGACGGCCCAGCCCTCGTTGCTCGCGGGAATGAACGTCGCGGTCGAGCTCGTGAGCCCACCATCGCGCGAGAACGAGAGGCCTTCGATCGCTCCGAAGCTGTGCGCGACCTCTGCATTGAGCCGCACTGGGCCGAGCGTCGCCTCTGCGCCCCCGCGGAAGAGCGTGTACGCGCCATCACGAAACGCACTGCCACTCACGGTGACGGGACCAAGCCGACCGCGAAGCTCTCCTCCGAGCGTCACGCCCGTGGCGATGAGGTCGAGGTATTCGTAGTCGACGACGAGGTTGGCGACGGCTCCGTTGGTGAGCGGATCAGCCTGAAGGAGCGTGTCGTTGGCGTAGAAGCTCAGCGGCTGGTTGAGGAGCAGCCGCCCTGAGTACGGATCGAACGTGTAGTCGCGCAGTCGCTGCAGGTGCACTTCGCGAATCGGCAACTGCGTCACTGCGTCACGCCACTCGATGCGCACCGCTTCGCTGCCGACGACGATTTGATCCTTCGCGAGGAAGAAGAGACTGCCGCCCGTCGCTTCGAACCGCTGGTGCATCGGCCGGCGCGCCAGCCCGCTGAAGTCCGACTGCGATGGAGCAGCGACGCCACGCAACGTCACTCCGAACTGCGTCTTCTGCGTCGGCGTCTCGAAGAAGAGCGAAGCGCCCTGCACTGCGCGATGCACGCGACCCGCATCGGCGTTCGCCTGAAACCAGCGAGCGCTGCCGAAACCAACCCTGCCCCACCCTTCGCGCTCGAGCACGACGCGGAAGCGACCTTCTGACGGATTGCTGGCGATGGTCGCGCTGTCATCGGCCCACGCGAGCGGCGCGCGCTGTGGATCGAGCTGACGCTGAAAGATGTCGATGCGTTGCGGAGCGATGAACCGTCGCGCGTCGAACCCACCGATCACGTCGGTGTCGCGCAGATCCAGCTCGGCGCCGAGCTTGAATCCGAAGAACGAAGCGCGCAGCGCACCTGCGCCCCGACCGAAAACGCCGAAACGTCCCGTCGCGAAGTCGTAGTTGCCTTCGAGGTCGAGCAAGCCCACCGCCATCAACGTCGGCTGCGACGGTCGCGCGAGAGTCTCGGTCCACGAGAACTCATGCGTCTTCACCGAGAGCACGGCCGATGCACCCTCGACCTTCGCGCGCCCACGGCCCGAAGGGTCGAGCGCCACGTCGCGATCGTCGAGCTTCACCGCCGCGCCACTTGCGAGTTCGAAGAGCACCTCGCCCGACGCCGTGATCGAGACGCTGCCCACGTTCTCGAGCGGGCGCGGCACGACGAGGATGCTGCCCTTGCGCTCCACCACGTCGAACGGAGCGACCGCCAGTCGCGAAACACCTCGTGCCGCGATGGTCACCGGAACCTGGTTGAGACCCGGCCTCAGTGCAGCCCACGCCTTGCCGTTCTCCGCGGTCCGTCCTGCGACACGCACTTCCTCGCCCGGCTGGCTCTCCACCGAGATCTCATATTCGAGAACCCCAGACTCCTTGCGAAACGCCGGAGGCGTTGGCGCGAGCGAGAGATCGCGGCGATCCGCGCGCGAGATCGGGAACGAGATGATGACCGCGGATCCGGCGGGGACTTCGATGGTCTGGCCGCGATCGACGCCGCTCCAGTCGCCGACCAGCGAGCCGGGATCGAGCTTCACGCGATGACGACCGGGGAAGAGTCGATTCGAGACGCCGTCAGCCGAGCGCGCTGGCACCGACGCGAAGTGGAATCGACCATCGACGTCGGTCACCGCTTCGAGGCCGGTCTCGAGCAGGACGTGTGCGCTCGCGACTCCCGGATCGCTCGCACTGCACACGCCATCGCGATCGAGATCGTCACAGACCCGTCCGAGGATCTGGCCGTCGTCGAACTGCGAGCTCTGTTGTGCTGGCGGCGCCGCCGGGCTGAAGCCCCCCGCCTGCGCGAGCAGGATCGCAGTGAGCGCTGCCCAGCTCACGGGCCGACCTCGACGATGGCCGACACCCGACTCTCGAGATCGGTGATCGAGACCAGGCCGTGGACGGCGTTCTCCTTCGAACGGCCCTTGCTCACCACCGCGCGCGGCCCCTGCGCGTCACGCAGCTCGACCTTGCGTCCGTCGAGGACCTTTCCGTCGGCTCCTTCGATCCACCACGTCAGGCCATCATTCGAGCGCTCGGCGCGCACGTTGACCGGCACCTCGCGCACGACCTTCACGCTGGTGCTCGCGGTGACTTGCGGGCGCTTACCCTCGAGGCCGGTCTTCAAGTTGACGAGCAGCGCGGGCCAATCGACGAGGTGAACGTCGGTGGGACCATCAGTCCCGAGTGGCAACTCGGCGATGCCATGCGCGTCGGTCGTGCCGATGCTTCCGCCGAGCGCCACGCGCTGACCTGCGACGGGGAGTCCGGAGAGCTCGCTCACCAGCACTCCGACGCCGCCATCGATCGACCACGCACGGAGCGAGGCCGGCTCGCGTCCCGAGGGCCCGTACGCGTCGAACGGCAGCGCGATCTCACCGATGGCGTCAGCGATCGTCACCGACCACGACAGCGCCAACTGACCGTTGGGATCCGTCGTGCCACCGAGAC
Organism: Archangium sp.; assembly: GCA_016792935.1. Lineage (GTDB taxonomy): Bacteria > Myxococcota > Myxococcia > Myxococcales > Myxococcaceae > Archangium_A. The sequence goes on from JAEUJS010000097.1 coordinate 4,032, forward strand.
TCAACGGACCGGTCACCGTCACGCCCTTGAGCGGTCGCCCCAGCGAGTCGCGCGCGCGAAGAACGGCACCCCACGCGCTTCCACGGTGCACGAGCTCGTCTGACGAGACGAACTCCAGCTGCGCGACCGCGCCCTGCGAGAGACCGATCGAGATCTCCTCGCTGGAATCGATCGCACCCTGCTTCCACGTCGCGCTGAGCTTCTCGAGACCCGCACCGGGATCGCGCGGAGCGACCCAGTTCCATTCCGTCACGCCGTTGCCGAGATCTTTGGGGGCGGTGAACGTCCCTCGACCGCCGGTCCACAAGATGCGGGCGCCTTTGGTCGGCGCTCCGTAGTGATCCGACGACGCACAGAGCACCCGCGCGCGCGACTTACCGTCGGCGGGCAACTGGGTCGGCGTGACGACGCACGCGAGCTGATCGGTCGGAGGCAGCGCCAGATCGATCGTCGTCGAGCGCTTGTTGCCCACGCGATCGCGCGTCTCGGATTTGGCGACGCCGAACCCGGGCGGAACCACGACCGGCAGCTTGAACGTGCCATCGGGTTTGGTGGTGACGGGACCGAACGTGACGCCGCCGATGGTGAGCGTGACCTCGGCGTTTCGCTCGGCGCGGCCAGGCACCTCGACCGCGCTGGCGATCGGCACGCGGAGCACCCCGAAGGCTCCGTCGACTGACTGCGCGTGCGGCCACGGAGAGAACGCGACGATGATCGCGACCTCAGGGAAACGCGTCGCTGGAAGCACGTAGCGAGCCTTGTAGAGGCCTGCGCCGACGCGCTCGACGTTCTCGATGGTGCCGACGTTGGCGCGCAGCACGGGCGGCGCAGGCCGTTCCACACCGAGGAGACGAATCTCGAGCTCAGCGACTTGATCGCGCCCCTTCACGGGCGCTGGTGGGGTGAGCTTCAGCTCGACCGACGAGGCAGTCTGGGCCCCTGCGAGAGGGGCGAGCGCGAGGCTGACGAGGAAGAGTCTGGCAGCGACGGCCACGCGCATTCAGCGCGGGAGTGTACGTCGCTCCTGTCGCGCCACGAGACGAATCTCCGCGGGCCGACGGCGCAGCAACAGCGCCATCGCAACGAACATCAGGAGCGGAACGAGCGCGTCACCGGCGCTCGAGCAGCCGACGTTCGCGCCGCCTTCACGCGCGTCCGGAGCGCCAGCGGCGTCGAGCGGGTGCGCGCTGCTGCCGCACGCCTCGTTGAGCGTCACGCGAACGCGCGTGGTGCTCGAGTGGCTGCCGCCCTGGATGTGGAGCGTGACGCTCGAAGCGGCAACAGCGCTGCCCGGAAGGTACGTGCGGCCGTTGTTGCCGTTGCCGTTGCCGCTCCCACCGTGGCCGTGGCCGTGGCCGTGGTCGTCGTCGTCGTCGTCGTCGTCGTCGTCACCGTCGTCGTCGTCGTCATCGTCGTCGTTGTTCCAACCGCCGCGGCCGTTCCGGCCATGACCGTGACCACCGCCGTTGCAGTTGCCTCCCCGGCTCTCGAGCTGGCAACGATCGAAGACGTAGGTGCTGTTCGACGAACCACCGCGGTACCAGCACACGAGACGACCGTCCGCGGTCTCGAAGGTCAGCGTCGCCTTCTTGCCGCCCGAGCCACCGGCGATCACCGGGAGCGTCGCGGGAATCGTCACGGGGAAACTCAGGTTCGCGCGGCCATCGGTCCAGCGCGTGGGGCAGTAGCTGCGCGAGGCCTCGAGCGTGACCGTTCCGGTGCACGTGCCGCCGCCGCCACCACCCGTGCCTCCGCCGCCGCCCGTGCTGCCTCCGCCACCGCCTGTCGGGCCCGAAGACGGCAACACGAAGGTCGCGCCGAAGATGTCGTTGGTGTCGAAGCCGTCGTTGCGCGACTGCCACACGAGGCGCACTTCGCCGCCAGCGAGCACGGTGATGTCGTTGAGCGACTCGTTGAGCGTCGGCGTGTTGGTCGTCTGGTACAGCATCTTGTCGGCGAGGTTGAGAACGTAGAGGTCCGACTGATCCGCGCCGTCGAAGCGACGCTCGAACGCGACCACTCCATTGCGAATCGTGGGCGAGCGCTCGCTGCTGGTCGGCAGCTCGAGCGTCTGCTCGGGGCCACCTGAGAGCGAGGCAATGACGATGTCGTAGCCGGTCACGTCATCGCCGCGCATGAAGACCACGTCGTCACCGTTCACGTCCGGCTCGAGCTCGTTCACGAGGCCACTGGTCAAGGCCGACGCGATCCAGGTCGACATGCTGCGGCGGGCCACCCAGATGTCGCAGTTTGCCTGGCTGATGGGGCAGTGCTCCCAGACCACCGTGTTGCCGTCTGCCGAGACCGCCGGGTTCCAGTCGATCGCGCCGTCGCCGCTGGTGATCGCGACGAGGCTCGACGTGGAGAGGTTGTAGATCTGGAGATCGCCGTTTGCGTCGACTGAGTAGTCGATGAAGGCGACGGTGTTGCCGCCGATGCCGGTGCCCATGCGAGCCGAGCCGGCCGTCGGCGCGATCTCTGTCGTGGTGTTGGTCGCGCGGTCGTAGAGCATGATCGCCATGCGCGCGTTGGTGCCGGGAATCGAACGCGTGAAGACGATGCGGTTCTGATCGACGTCGCTGAGCGAGTCGCTGGTGATCTCCCCCATGTAGAGGTTGCTGATGGCGCCGGTGCTCGCCGTGGGGAAGTCGTAGAAGTAGATCTGACCGACGGCCACGTTCGCGAACGCGGCGAGATCGCCATCGACGTGCGGCTCGACCTGAGCGCCGGGGTCGTTGTTGATCGTGACCTGGGGAAGTGACAACACGCCGCCGTTTCCTGGCGTGAAGGCGACTACTGCTGCGACGACTGCTGCGACCCCTGCGCCCATCGTTCCTCCCAACGACCGGCTGACGGCGCCGGTACAGCGGGTCTCGCGAACTCAGGGCAACGTGAAGGTGCCTTACCGCCGGCACAATCACTCTCCCGGCGACCACGGCCGACCGCTTCGAGTACTTCCGAAGTGAGGCCCCGCGGTTTTGCGACCCCGAGGTTTCCTCGGGTGTGCCCTGAGCTAGGAGACGGTGTTGGTCAGAAGAGTAAGGGTGATTCGTCACTCGGGTCAAACACACCTCTTGCGACACGCCGAAACACCCTGTATGCGGCGCGCGCTCTTTTCCCGGCCAGGTAGCTCAGCTGGTTAGAGCGGCGGTCTCATAATCCGCAGGTAGTCGGTTCAAGTCCGACCCTGGCCACTCAGTGTCAGCTCCGCCGCTCACGCGTCGGGGCTGTTTTTTTGACGAGTTGGCCGACCGACTGTCTCATCGCTCTGCAGGTTCGTAGCGACCTGTAGCGACTCAACTTGCACAGCAAGCTGATTGGGATCACCGGAGACCACACATGCACGACACGACGACGTTGGGCCCCACTGTCGAGGCCAGCAGCACACCGAACCACATGGAC
>JAEUJS010000101.1 GCA_016792935.1 Archangium sp.
TGAGCGAGGCAGAGGCCAGTTACCGGGCGCAGTTCGTGATCACGGTGCTCGAGAGTGTCGGCAAGTCAGTCGCACGATCGCGACCCACGACTCGAATCGCTGCGCGCTGGGCTCGAGACTGCGCCGCACTGGTGAGCGCGCGCCTTGACCTCGTCCCCTGAGTTTCAGTGCAGCCGGCTGCGGATGACCTCGCGCAGCTTCTCGGGTGAGAACGGCTTCTCGATCGTCAGCACATCGAGCCCGCTCAGGCGCTCAGCGACCGCGGGGCTGATCGCACCGCCGGTCAAGAAGACCACACGCGCCGCGGCGTCGGGGTGCGCTCGGACCAGCTCACCGAAGAACTCCACGCCCGTCATGTCGGGCATCATCACGTCGCTGAGGATGAGCTCGAAGCGCTCGCCGCGCGCGAGCAGCGCCAGCGCCTCGCGGGCGCTCTGCACACACAGCAGATCGTGTTCCTTCAACGTGCGCGTCAGTGCGCGCAGCACCAGTTCCTCGTCGTCGATGACCAGCAGCCGCGCGCGCCGCGCCGCCGGATCCGGCGCTGGAGCGGGCGTCGACTGCGCCACCACCGCGACTGGAAGGAAGAGCCGAAAGACACTCCCGCGCCCCGGCTGACTCTCGGCCTCGATTCGTCCGCCGACCGAGCTCACGATCGCCTGCGTGATCGACAGCCCGAGCCCAGTTCCGGTGCCCAGCGCCTTGGTCGTGAAGAAGGGCTCGAACACCTTGCCGAGGATTTCCTGTTCCATGCCGCAGCCGGAATCAGAGACCTCAATCACCACCACCTCGCGGTCCTGCACTGCGCGAACGGTGATGCGATTGCCGTCGACCCGCCCGGGCGCGATGGCGTGCGCGGCGTTGATCATCAGGTTCACCAGCACCTGCCCGAGGCGCGTCTCGTCGAGCGCCACCGGCGCGACCAGTTGCACGTCGGTGCTCACCTCGGCGCGATGACGCACCTCGTGCGCGGTCGCCCGCACCGCCCACGCCACCGCCCGCGCCACGTCTGCTCTGGCGTTCGACTGCGTACTCGGCCGAGCGAGCGCCTTGAGCTCCGACACGATTCGGCCGATGCGCGTCGCTCCCGACAGCGCCTCTTGCTGCGCCTCGAGCAGCTCTTCCAGTCGGCGAATCGTCGGTTCACCGACCGCCGTGCCTGCCCGAAGCTCAGTCACCACGTCTCGCAGCTCCGACTCGATGAAGCGGCCGTTGGCCACCACCACCGTGAGCGGGTTGTTCACCTCGTGCGCGACCCCTGCCGCCATCGTCCCCAGCGCCGCGAGACGATCGGCCGCTTCGAGCTGCCGCTTCACCGCTTCCTGCTCGGTGACGTCGCGGAACACCATGACCGCGCCGAGCACCTGACCGTCGTCGAGCACCGGCGCCGCGCTGTCGCTGATCAGTCGGTTCGTTCCCAGCACGTGCCGCAGCTGCGCGCGGTCGATCGTGACGCTGGCGCGCTGCTCGAGCGCGCGATCGATCGGCGAAGCGGGATGCACCGGGTCGGTCAGCTGCACCACTTCACGCGCGGGGCGCCCGAGCGCATCGCCTTGCGGCACACCCGTCAGCTCTTCCGCGGCCGCGTTCATGAAGCTCACTCGTCCCGTCGAGTCGGCGGCCACCACGGCGTCGGCGATCGAGCGCAGAGTGGTCGAAAACCAACGCTCTCGAGCCCTGACCTGGCGATCGACGCCGTGCTTGTAGATCGAGACCTCCACCGCGCTCCTCAGCTCCGCGGAGTTCACCGGCTTGATCACGTAACCGTAGGGCTCCGTCGCCCTGGCCCGCTCGATGGTGGCCTCGTCGGCGTGCGCGGTGAGATACACGATCGGCACGTCGAAGCGCTTGCGGAGCGCCGTCGCGGTCTCGATGCCGTCGCGCCCGCCCTTGATGCGAATGTCCATCAGCACCAGATCGGGCCGGCGCTCGGTCGCGCGGGCCATCGCCTCGTCGCTCGAGGCCGCGATGGCGAAGGCGTCGTACCCCAGCCCAACCAACGTCTCCTGCAGATCGCGGGCGACGATGCGCTCGTCTTCAACGATCAACACTGAATGCTGCGCACCCTCCAACATCACTCCTCCACTGCAAACTCCAACTCGAACGACGCCCCACCCACCCCGCGCACCGTCATCTTCGCGCCGAGCTGCTCGGCGAGGGTTCGTACCAGCTGCAACCCGAGCGTAGACGTTCGTTCGAGGTCGAAGTGCGGGGGCAGCCCGACGCCGTCATCGCTCACCTCGAGGCTCACCCGCCCGGGGTCGAGCTTGCGCAACGTCACTTTGATCGTGCCACCCCGGCCATCAGGGAAGCCGTGTTTCAGCGCATTGCTGATCAGCTCGCTGAGCACCAACCCGCAGGGAATGGCGCGATCCACCGCGAGGGCGAGGTCGTCGATCTCGACCTCGAGCTGAACCGCGCGCGGAGAGACGCCCGTGGCGTGAAAGACGCTGCTGGCCAGACTCCTCACGTACGCAGGGAACGCCACGCGCGCGTAGTTCTTCGACTGGTAGAGCTTCTCGTGGATGAGCGCGATCGCCTGCACCCGCAGCTGGCATTCCTGGAGCGCGTCGCGAGGAGGCCCGGCCTCGAGCTTGCGGCGCTGCATGTTGATCAAGCTCGAGATCACCTGAAGGTTGTTCTTCACGCGGTGGTGAATTTCCTGGAGGAGCACCTCTCGCTCTTCCAGCGCCGACGTGAGCTCACTGGTCCGTGCCCGGACCCGTTGTTCCAGCTCGGCGTTGAGCGATCTCAACTCGCCCAGCAGCCGTTCTCGTTCCATCGCGGCGCGGCGACGTTCCGTCACGTCGACGATCGAGCTGAGAATGAAGTCGCCTTCGTCCGTCTTGAGCGGGCTGAGGCCGATCTCCACCGGGACCTCGCTGCCGTCGGCACGTAGACCGAACAGCTCACGCCCGGCGCCCATCGGTCGTGCCCGGGTCGCGTTCGCCAGACCACCGCGCGATGCCGGGTGATTCGCTCGAAAGCGTTCCGGCACCAGCATCTCGATGGGCTGACCGATGAGCTCGTCGCGGCGGTACCCGAAGAGCTTCTCGACCTGGGCGTTGACGAGGACGATCTTGCCGGCGTGATCGACCATCAACATGCCTGCCGGTGCCGCCTCGATGGCGAGTCGGAACTGGTTCTGTTCGCTCACGGGCACTTCACGCCAGCCTGGCCGCTCGACAACGCGCGAGTGCACGCCGCCTTTTCGGTGACCTCGTCCTTGAGCTCGCGCGCCAACCGGGCCGTACGCAGGTGCAGGTCGATGTTCAGTTTCTGTTCGCTCTCTTCGCTGACCTGACGGAAGAGCTCGAGCGCGTCCTTCTTGCGGTTGAGCGACGCGAGCAGCTCGGCGAGCTCGACCGTCTCGCGAAGATCTTCACCGCTCGCCGTCGCCAGCGCCTTGTCGAGCTCCGCCGTGACGCACGCGTCGTCCTTCTTCGCCTGGCACAACCGCGCGAGCGCGACGTGCACCACTCCGCGCTCCTTCACTTTGAGGGAATTGCGAAACGCGAGCTCGGCCTCAGCCGGCTTCCCGAGCTGCTTCTGCACTTCACCCGCGAGTTCCCAATACGCAGGCTCTTTGGGATCTGCCTTCGCGGCTTCGGTGTACGCGTTGAGCGCCTCAGGCAGCCGCTGCAGCCGCACGTAGCGATCGCCGAGATCGCTCCAGATGGCCGGGTTGGTGATCTTCTTCTTCACCGCGTTCTCGAGCAGCGCCAGCGCCTCGTCATCGCGCTTGTTCTTCTTGAGCATCTCGGCCCCACGCAGGGCGTAGTCGGCGCCGTCAGGAGCCGTCTCACTCGCCAGCACGAGATCCTTCACCGCCTCATCGACCTTGCCCTCACCCAGCAGCAGATCCGCCCGCGAGTCGAGCGCGTTGAAGTCCTTCGGGTTCGCCGCCAGCGCCTTCTCGATCGCCGCGCGCGCCTTGTCCTTCTCGCCTTTGAGCAAGTACAGGTACCCGAGCCGCGACCAGTTGGTGCCGCGCCTGGCGTCGATCTTCGTGGCTGCCTCGAAGAGCTCGATCGCCTCGACGATCTTCACTTCCGACAAGTACACCTCGCCTTCCGCCGCCGGCAGCCGCGGATCGGTGGGGTTCAGCGCACGAACTTCAGCGAACTCCTTGTGCGCGGTGGCGAAGTCACCCTTCAAGTATGCGGCCTGCGCGAGCAAATAGTGCCCGTCCGCCTTCACCTTCGGGTCGACGTCATCACCGGGCTTCGGACAACCAGCCAGCAGCAACACCAGAGCAATGCGCTTCACGCCTTCCCCATCTTCTTGAGCGTGTTGGCCTTCGACTGCACCGCCGGGGCGAACCCCGGAGAGATCCGCAAGATCTCCTCGAGCGTCGCCAGGCACTGCGGCAGCTGGTTCATCGCGTTCAACGCCGCCGCGCGGTTGTAGTGAGACGCCACGTGCTTCACATCGAGCCGAATGCCGACGTCGGCCGCCATCAACGCGCCGTTCTTGTCTCCATTGGCGAGCCGCGCGAACGAGAGGTTGGCGAACACGTCGGGCAACGCCGCGCCCCACTGCACCGCCAATTCCAACTCATCGAGCGCGCGCTTGGCCAACGACGCATCGCCCGCCTTCACCTTCTCGAGCAGCGCCGCGCCGAGATTCGATCGGTACTCGGCAATCTCCGGCTCGCGCTTCACCGCTTCCTCGAGCGCCTTCACGCCCGCATCGAAGTCACCGGCTCGCACCGCCATCGCTCCGCGCGCGTAGAACCACTCACCGGTGCGCTCCTTCTCAGGAGCCGTATCGAGCATCGCCGCCGCGCCCTTCAAGTCGCCCGCGAGTTCCTTCTTCCGAGCGTCGTCGAGCAACGTCATCAGAAGGTCCACGCCATCGTGGAGAGCGCCCACTGCTTCAAGTTGGTGAAGAACGATTCCTTCTTCAGCTCCGCCAGCTGCACCTGCCTGGTCTGACCGAGGCCCGACGCGAAGCGCTGCTCCAGCTGCCTGGCGGTCGAGTCGTCCTGCACCGCGAGCGCGACCTCAGCGTCGGTGTTCTTGCTGCGGCCGTTCATGTTGACCGAGCCGACCACGCTGAACTGTCCATCGAAGGTGGCCGTCTTGGAGTGCAGCGTGCCCCCCTGCTTCTCGAAGATCTTCACGCCCGCCTTGATCATGTCGTCGTAGAAATACCGAGCCGCGTCCGACACGAAGCCCATGTCGTTCGACGCCTTGCTGTTGGTCATGACCTTCACGTCGACGCCACGCTTCGCCGCGTCGATGAGCGCCTTTCGAATCTCCGGAGGCGGCAGGAAATACGCGTTCTCGATGGTGATGCTCTTCTCTGCGTTCTGGATGCCGCGCAGGTAGAGCTTGTCGTTGGTGCCGACGAGCCCCTTCACCTCAGGGTTGCTCTGCACCACGCGCACCGACGCTCCACTGCCCGCGCTCACCTTCTCCAACTTCGGGAAGAGCTTCGCCTTGTCACCGTCACTCAGCTTTCCAGCGACCTCTTCCCAGTTGCGCACGAAGGCCTTCATCGTGTCGGCGACCGCGGGACCCTCGAGCTTCATGTCGGCGTCGCGCCACGCTTCCGACCCGACTCCGCCGCGCGAGAAGATCTGTTTGCCCGAGCCACCGAGCGCGTACTCGTTGGCGATGTTCATGCCGCCCTGAATCGAGGCCTTGCCGTCGATGATCAGGTGCTTCTCGTGCCAGCGATCGTTGATGTCCCACAGCTTGTACTTCTCGCCGTAGGCCTGCACGTCGACGCCGGCCTTCTTCATCATCTCGAACATCTTCGGGTCGGCGCGGCCGCTGCCCATCGCGTCGTAGATGACGCGCACTTCGACGCCTTCCTTCGCCTTCGCCGCGAGCTTGTTCGCCAACTCCCAGCCCGTCTCATCGCTGTTGAAGATGAAGGTCTGGAAGCAGATCGATTCCTTCGCGCCGTCGATCATCTTGTTGCGCTCGGCGAACGAGTTCACGCCGTCGAACAACATCGACACCTTGTTGCCGTCGAGCGAACGGGAATTGGTCTCCTTGTCGAGCTGCGCCTCGAACACCGCGCTGCGCACGCCCGCCTTCGGAATCGCCGAGTTCGACGGAGCGGGACCTGAAGTCGTCGCCGCCTTCGGAGCAGGACCCGCCCCCTTCGCGGCCCAGCCCTTCTGGGCGGGAGCGGCCTGTTCGGTCTGCTGCGTCGAAGGTTTCGGAGCCGCCGGAGCCGCCCCGCCTACGCCCGGAGAACCACCACGCTGGACCTTCATGCTTCCTCCTTCTTCTTCGACTTGCTGGGCATCACCCGACGACCGAGAACGAACAGACCGAACGCGAGCAACATGAACGGCTCGGCCGGCAGCGCTCCCGTACTCGCACCGGTGCTGCTGACACAACCGCAACCGCCCGTGCCACCGCCGGTGTTGCCGCCGGCATCCCTGATCACGACCGGTCCACCGCCCGCGTCGGGACGCATGCAGAGCGTTCCGCAGCTCGCGTCTTCGTTGGGCGTGTAGCACTCGCCCATCGAGCAGAACTGGCCCACGGGACAATCGGGATCGTTGTTGCACTGAGGCAGGCACGACTTGCCGACCGAGGTATCGGCGCAACGCAGGCCGAGCGGGCACGTGCCGGGGCCGGTGCAGTCGCGCAAACAGAACAGCTCGTTGCGCGCGCCGGGAGTGCACGTCGTTCCGTTGGGGCACTGTGAGCAGCCGCGCGCGCACTGCTGCGTGCACTGCTTGAGCGGACTCGAGCTCGACGTCACGCGGCAGCTCTGGCCGGCGCCGCAGGTCGTGTCGTCGTTGCAGATGTCTCCGATGGCGCCGGCGATGTTCTGACGAGGCACGCACAGGCCGTCACACGTGCGGCAGGTGAAGTTGGTGGTGTCCGCGCAATCTTGATCCGCGTAGCAGCGGGGAATGCAGACGCCCGTCGTGCCGATGGTGTCGATCGGTGCGCACGCGTACTGCGCGCGGCAGTCAGCCAGACCGATGCGGCACGACTGCGTGCAGAAGCGACCAGTGTCGAGCTGCACGCACGCCGAACCCGCGGGGCACGCCGGATCGCCGTTCTCACAACGCTGCGTGCAGTAGCCATCGACCCAGAAGAAGTTGCCGCCGCTCGCCATCTCGGGGTCGCGGCACACGCCGAACGCCGAGCCACACTCCATCGCGTCGGCGCACGCCTTGCCGACCTGCGTGACCAGCGCGCCCGGCAACAGGCACGCGCCGTTGTACCCCATGAACGCGCTCGAGGGCTGACAGGACAGCGGCAGCGCGCAGTCAGGCGAGGTGTTCAAGCCGCAGCCCTTGCTGCACAGGTTGGTGCTCACGCCGTTGGTGATCGGTTGCGGGAGACACTTGAGCAGCGACCCATTGCAGCCACCGTCTCCGGCGCACGGAGCGCCTTCTTCGCCGACGTTCGGGTTGCGCGTGCAGAGGGCTGAGATGTCTTCGCTCGAGAGGGCGCGCAGATTGGTACCGGCCTCGACTGCCTGGTTCATCACCGCGTTGGGCGAGCCGAAGTGATCGAGGCCGAGGCAGTGGCCCGCCTCGTGGAGCATCACCGTCTCGACGTCCATCAGGTTGGGAGGCGTCGTCGCGTCGACCGTCCAGTTTCCAGTGAACGAGTTGAAGTACGTGTCGCAGGTCTGCAGCACGCCCGCGTACGCGCGAGGGATGGTGACCGCCACCACGAAGTTCACGTTGCCGAACACCGCTTCGGCGTCTGAATCGAACGTGGTCATCCACAGCGCGCTGACGCTGAACTGATCCGACGTCGAGAGCGGCATCGGCACCACGCCGCTGGTCGGCCCCTGCGAGCGCACCTTGGGAGCGGCACACTGCACCGCGTTCCACGAGTCCCACGCCCGCTCGACCGCGTTGCGCACCGAGGTCGCGTCGAGCGGAATGCCGGGCCGATTGTCCACGTGGTACGGGAAGGGCTGCTGCTGGTTGCTCACCATCTTGTACGGCAAGTACACGGGGACCTGCGCGAGCGCGCTCGTGCCCGCCAGCGCCAGGATCGTCAGGATCGCGCGCTTCATCGCGCCACCCCGGAGATCAACTCGCTGCGGAACTGCTGGAAGGACTTCTTGCTCCACTTCGAGGTGAAGAGGTCCTGCACGAAGATCTGCTCACCTTCGACGTCGAGCTTCCCTGCGCCGAGCGCGACGAGGTGACAGCGATCCGCGGCCTGCTTGCAGGTGATGAAGACGACGGCGGTCTCTCCGATCTTGAACTTCGCGTCGCCGGGCACTTCCATCGACGTCGCGCCGAGGGTGCCGCCGATCTGCACGATGGTGAGCTCCGACGGACCACGACCGATGAAGTCGTTGCCGACGATCACCGTGGTGTACGTCTTGATTGGGTACGGAGCGCCCGGCGTCTCCTCGACGCGCTGGCTGATCACCTGAACGAGCGCGACGCGATCAGACGCTTCAGCGCGCTGCCGCAAGGTGTGGGGAACGATCGACGCACCGACGGCAACGGTGGCACCCAGCGCGAGCAAACCCGCGAGGGATCGAGGGGCTTCAGCCCGGCGGCCCAGCCAGGACAAGACAGATTTCATGTGTGGAGCGCTCCTTCGGCCCTGAACTTTCGCGAGCCTAAGTCAGTCGCTGTCCGAGCGAGAGTGGAAGACTGCGTGACGTGATGCGCACCTGCACCCACACCCGCGTGGCGACGTGCGCGGAACTGATTTCGAAGTGCGGTGTCTGGCGAGGGCTTCTTGCACCACGCGATTTTGCCCGGGAGATTCGAATGACGCCGTTGCTCCTCGCCGCCGAGGCCGTTGCTTCCACTTCAGAAGAGTCCTTCTTCGGAGCGATCGCCGCTTCCTGGAACGAAGGAGGCTGGCCGATGTACCCCATCGCGTTCGTCTTCGTCGCGGGCCTGGCGATCATCATCGAGCGCACCTTCGTGTTGTTCGGTACCGCGGCGACGAACAAAGAGGCGTTCCTCAAGGGACTCGGGCGGCACCTCTCGACGGGAGACGTCGACAAGGCGATCAGCTTCGTGGCGGGTCAGAAGGCGACTCCGCTCACCAACCTCGTGAAGTCGGGGCTGCTCAACATTCCCAAGGGCGATGAAGAGGTGCAGGCGTCACTCGATGAGGCGTCGCTGCGCGAAGCGCCCAAGCTCGAGGCGCGCACGGGGTACCTGGCGATGCTCGGCAACGCCGCGATGTTGATCGGTCTGTTCGGAACGGTGCATGGGTTGATCGACTCGTTCAAGGCGGTGGCGCACGCTCCGCCGGCTGAGCGCGCGACGATCCTCGCGGGGTCGATCGGTGAGGCGATGAACTGCACGCAGTTCGGACTGATCGCCTCGATCCCGTTGCTCATCGCGTTCTCGGTGCTCAACGGCCGCACGCAGAACCTGATGAACGATCTCAACGAGACGAGCGTCGCGGTGACCAACATGGTCGCGAAGAACCGCTCGAAGCTGAAGTTCGGCTCGACGACCACGCACGAAGTCGAGTGAAAGAATGAAGGAAGGATCTCCTCTCCCGCCCCTGCGAGAGGGTCAGGGTGAGGGGAAGTCGTTCAGTGCAGCGATGGCCGTATCGACGAGCTCCGGTGTCGAAGTGTTGGCGGCCGTAGCGTGCACGTCCACACCACGCTCACGCAGAGACTCAGCGGCCGCATTCGTCGCAGCGACCACGCGCAGCGCCGCACCCGCCGGCAACTTCGGCGGAGAATCATGATGCGGCCGCTCGGGCCCACAACACGACTCACTGGGCTCATGTGACTCACCGCGCGTGAGCTCCGCCCACGCCTCCGCCGCGGAAGCCGAGTGCACGATCACCACGCGCGCATCACCGATCGCCGAAGCCTCGATCGCCACCTCATCGACCTGCACCTCGACCGCAACGTGCTGCGCACCGACGCCTTCGACGCCCTCGAGCAACAACTCCGGAATCGGATCGCGGTGGAGGATCAACACCTGGTCTTCATCGTTGAGCAGCCCGTTGAGCGCCGCGGTCCACTTCCCCTCGAAGGGAATGCGCGCCAGCCCGCCCGAGCGTTCGATCACCCGCGCCGTCAGCGCATCCGACGCGAGCCACTGCAAGCGCGCCAGCTGCGAGCGCGTGCCCGCCTGGTTGACGACCTCGAGAAACGCCCGCAGCACCGCGCGATCGAGCGCGATCACCCACGTGAAGCGCGACAACGTCTCGGCGACCGAACGCAGCCCGGCCGATCGCTCAGCGCGCGGAAGCACCGGAAGGAACGCCGTGTCGTGACCCTCTTCGCCGAGGAGAAACGCGAGATCTTCCGCGTCTCCCGGCTCGGTCAGCAGCAGCACCCGACCCATGTGAATCAGAGCTTGTCGAGAATGAACGCCGCGAGGAGATCGGCTTCAGGCGACTGGGTCTTCTTCTTCCCGCCGTCACCCTTCCCGGCCGGAGCAGCAGTCTGCACCTCGGTGATGTAGCCCTCGACCACCTCGTACGCCGCTTCCCCGATGATGCACGAGTCGGCGAAGTGCTCGGCGTTGAGCGCCTGCAGCTGCGTGGTGGTCTTCACCCGCCCCAGCAGACCCTGCGTGTCTTCACCCGAAACCAACTTCGAAAAATGCACCGCGGGAGCCACGCTGTGGCTCGACTTCCCTTCTTTCACCACGAGCTTTCCGTCGGCGAGGTCGGCCTTGTCTGAGAGCGCCCACTCCTCGAGCGTTTTTTGCGGCAGAAAGAGCTTCAAAAGGGTCTCCGGTTCTTTTCGCTGCCCTGCGTACTGCGGACTTGGGTATTAAATCTCAACCCCATGAGCAAAGACACCGTGACGGTCATGGACTCGACCTTCTCGCAAGAGGTCCTTCAGTCCCAGGTTCCCGTGCTCGTCGACTTCTGGGCGACGTGGTGCGCACCCTGCCGGGCGATTGCCCCGGCCCTCGAAGATCTCGCCACCCAGTACAAGGGTCAGGTGAAGATCGCGAAGCTCGACTGCGACGAGAACAACGCGACTGCCGAGCAGTACGGCATCCAGACCATTCCCACGCTGCTGATGTTCAAGGGCGGCAAGGTGGTCGATCAGCTCATCGGCGGCATCGGCCGCGCGAAGCTGGAAGAAGCGATCAAGAAAGCACTCTGAGAAACG
>JAEUJS010000106.1 GCA_016792935.1 Archangium sp.
CGCACCTCGATTTCCTCAACACGGTCTACGGGCTGTATTCGCAGGCCAACCCGCTCCACGCAGATGTGTGGCCGAGCGTGGCGCGCTTCGAAGCGGACATCGTCAATTACACGGCGAAGTTGATGGGCGGAAACCCGAAGCACGCCGATGAAGCGCAGGTCATCTGCGGCACGCTCTCGAGTGGTGGCACCGAGAGCATCATGCTCGCGATGAAGTCGTATCGAGATCACGCGCGCAAACACCGCGGCATTCGACACGGGAACATCGTGTTGGCCGTCTCAGCGCATCCCGCGTTTCACAAAGCGGCGCACACGCTCGACGTTGAAGTCATCAGCGTGCCGGTCGCGAGTGATGGCCGCGCTGACGTCGAGAAGATGAAGGCGGCGGTGAACTCGAACACCATCGTGATGATCGGCTCGGCGGTGTCGTTCCCGCACGGAGTGATCGATCCCATCGAGGAGCTGTCGAGCTTCGCGCTGCGCAAGGGCATCGGCTTCCACACCGACGCGTGCCTCGGAGGCTTCATCCTCGCGTTCGCGAACGAGGCGGGCTTTCCCGTGCCGCGCTTCGACTTCTCGCTGCCGGGCGTGACGTCGATGAGCGCCGACACGCACAAGTTTGGTTACGCGGCGAAGGGCACGAGCGTGGTCCTGTACCGCGGGAAAGATTTGCGGCGCGCGCAGTACTTCTCGACTCCGGAATGGACCGGCGGGCTCTACGTGACGCCGGGCTTCGCGGGCTCGCGACCGGGAGCGCTCATCGCGCAGGCGTGGGCGACCATGATGACGCTCGGCCGCGAGGGCTACGTGAAGAACACGCGCGCGGTGTTGGAGACCGGGCGAGAGATCAAGAAGGCCATCGAGGCGATTCCGGAGTTGCGTGTCGTGGGCACGCCGCTGTGGGTCATCGCGTTCAGCTCGGAGGTCGTCGACGTGTACCGGGTGAACGACGAGATGGCGAAGCGCGGCTGGTCGCTCAACGGTCTGCAGTCGCCGGCGGCGGTGCACATCTGCGTGACGTTGCGGCACGCGCAGCCGGGCGTGGTGCAGAAGTTCGGTGAAGATCTCGCCGCGAGCGTGAAGGCGGTGCGCGAGTTCCCTCCCTCGAAGGATGGGATGGCACCCGTGTACGGCCTCGCATCGTCGTTACCTTTCAAGGGGCTCGTCGGCGACTTGCTCTGCGCGTACATCGACGCGCTCTACGACGCGTAGGAGGTCACATGGAAATCGGAATGAAGAAGATGACGGGCCTGTCGTTCGAGCAGGCCCTCGAGCGCGTGCCTGAGCTGCTCAAGACCGAGGGTTTTGGCGTGCTCACGCGCATCGACGTGAAGGACACGCTCAAGCAGAAGATCGACGTCGATTTTCGGCGCTACACCATCCTCGGGGCCTGCAACCCGAAGTTGGCGCATCAGGCGCTCGGCCAGGAGCTCGGCTTCGGCGTTCTGATGCCGTGCAACGTGGTGGTGTGGGAAGGCGACGACGGGAAGGCCGTGGTCACCGCGGTCGACCCGATGCAGACGGTTGCGGCTGGCGCGCAAACGATGCGCCCGCTCGTCGAAGAAATCCGGACGCGGTTGTCGCGCGTGATTGCTCAGGTCTGAGGTCTGGACACGGCGCACGGCCGCATTACCTGTGGATCATGTTCCGCTGTGCTTCGTGTGGCGCGTTCAACCGCGTCTCCTCTGGTCATTCCGGCGTGCCGACGTGTGGCCGCTGCAAGAAAGACCTCGATGTCAGCGGCGCTCCGCAAGACGTCGATGCCGCGCAGTTCGAGCGCGTGGTGAGTGGCTCGCCGCTGCCGGTGCTCGTCGACTTCTGGGCGCCGTGGTGTCCGCCGTGTCGCATGGCCGCTCCGATTCTCGATGGCGTCGGCCGCGAGCTCGCCGGCAAGGCACTCGTCATCAAGGTGAACTCTGATCAGCACCCCGAGCCGTCACAGCGCCTGGGCATTCGCGGCATCCCGACGTTCATCGTGTTCCGCGATGGAGCGGAGCGCGCGCGGCAGGCGGGGCTCGCTTCGGCCGAACAGTTGCGCGCGTGGGCGATGAGCAACACCGCCTGAGTCAGTCGAGCTGTTCGTAGAAGTCGCGCACCTTCGGTGCGAGGCCCGGCAGTGCAGGGTGCGGCGGCAGACTCTTCGCACGACCGACGATGACGTGCTCGTTCACGGTGAGCACCTCGACGACGCGAGTCTGCGGAAAGAGCAGCCAGACGACCGTCACTCCGTGCTCGAGATACCAGCGTGCCTTCGCGCGAAGCTGCGCCGCTCCCTCGTCCTGGCCTGCGACTTCCACGGCGAGCACAGGCGGCACGCGAAACACGGTGCCCGTCTTGTGCGCGCCGAGTGTGTCACGCCGCCAGATCGCCCCGTCTGCCGCTCGAACCGAGCCATCGAGCATCATTCCCTGCTCGTTGGTTCCGGCGACGAACTCTCGGTGCTTCTTCACCCATGGAGCGAGCACAGCGACGAGCGAAAAGGCGACCTGACCCTGCTCGTCGGCACACGGCGGCATGTATCGGAGCTCCCCCTCATGAAACTCGCGCCGCCCCTCGACCCGAGGCCACGTCTCGAGGCGGTCGAACTTGAACTTGCGCGGCGGTCGCAGGACCACCGGGAAGCGCAGCTCGAGGTTCTCCACCATGTTCCGCATGCTCCCACTCTGCCGTGCTCGAACGCGCGTGACAACGCAACCGCCAGCTGAATCACGACAACGTACGCAGTCGATGCTGTGGTGCGCGCGATGCCGTGCCCCGACGCCGAGACGCTCGCTCGCTACGCGGAAGCTGCGCTCTCCGGAGCCGCCGCCGACGCCGTCCGCGAACACGTCGACGGCTGCGCGTCATGTCGCGAGTTGATGGTCACGCTGGTGCGCTCGTCGCACCCCTCGCCCGGTCCCCTCGCCGACACGCCGTGGGACGTTCCAGTGCCGGGCACGATGCTCGGTCGCTATCGCGTCACCGGCACGCGAGGAGCCGGAGGCATGGGCGTCGTGCTCTCCGCCTACGATCCGCAGCTCGATCGTCAGGTCGCGATCAAATTGCTGCGGCCTGATCTCGACGCGGAATCTCCTGAGAGGGGAAAGCTGCGCCTGGTGCGCGAGGCGCAGTTGATGGCGCGCGTGCGGCACCCCAACGTCGTCACCGTGCACGACGTCGCCGTCGAAGGTGCGCGCGTCTTCATCGCGATGGAGCTGGTCGAGGGACAGACGCTCCGCGACTGGCTCGAGAGTTCGAAGCGAAGTCCCGAGGAGATCCTCGCCGCGTTCCTGTCGGCAGGTCGTGGCCTCGCCGCCGCGCATCACGCCGGCGTCGTACATCGCGACTTCAAGCCGGAGAACGTGCTGCTCGACTCGCGCGGTCAGGTGCTGGTCAGCGACTTTGGGCTCGCCTGGTCGCAGACGTTGATGCAGCCGATGGATGGTGCGGCTGCCGTCGTGGGTGACGGCCACTCGAAGCGCGAAGCCCCCTGGGGCGCCACCGGGTGGGGAATCGGCACGCCGGCGTACATGGCTCCCGAGCAGTTGAAGAAGGAGCCGATCGACGCACGCGCGGATCAGTTCTCGTTCTGCGTCGCGTTGTGGGAAGCGCTCGAGGGAGAGCGTCCACTCGACGACAAAGGCACGCTGCGCACGCCGAAGAGTTTGTCGCGCCGGTTGCACGCCACGCTGACGCGCGGGCTCGCCACGCAGCCTGAACAACGCTTCGCCGACATGAACGCGCTGCTCGACGCGCTCGCTCCTCCACGACGCAGCCCGATGGTTCCGTTTCTGGCTGCAATCGCCGCGGTGCTCGTGCTCGGTGGCGTCTATTTCGCGCGGCAGCGAGAGGTGAACTGCGCCCCGGTGCGCACGCAGCTGCGGCAGGCCTGGCCGCTCGAGCGTCGCGATGCGTTCCTCGCGCGTGAGAACACCAGGCCGCTCGGCGCGGAGGTCTCTTCGAAGCTCGACTCACTCCGCGCGAAGTTGGACTCGTCGTGGGAGTCCGCGTGCGCGGTGGAGACTCCGGTGCGCACGTGTCTGCGCGCCCGCGTCGATGCGCTCGACGTGACGGCGCGCGTCCTCGCCGAGGCCCAGACCAACGCGCGCGGGAGCGCGGCGCTCGTCGCGCGACTCGAGGGTCCGGAGAGCTGCGAGGCCGGGGAGTTGCTCACGCTGCTCCCGATTCCGAGCGGCCAGGAGGCGAAGGTGCTCGAGGCGCGCGCGATGGCGTTGAGCGCAGATGCGCGGCGCTTCTCGGGCTCGCTGCAGGAAGCAGAGAAGCTCGCGACCGATTCCATCGAGCTCGCGAAGGCGACCACGTGGCGGCCGGCCGAAGCAGAGGCGCGACTCGCGCTCGCGCAGGTCCATCGTGCGCGCGGGAAGTTCAAGGAAGCCGAAGCCGAACTCGCTGATGCGTTGCTCGCCGCGGAAGCGGGCCGACACTTCGAGGCCATCGCGCGCATCGCGGTGCAGCACATTCTGGTGGTCGGCACGCAGACCAATCGCCCAGAAGAAGCGGAGCCGTGGGTGAAGCGCGCTGAAGCGGCACTCGAGCAGTTGCCGCGCGCGCGTCTGCGAGCGGAGGTCGATGTCGCCATCACGATGTTGCGCGTGTCGCAGGGGCGCTCGACCGAGGCGATGGACGTCAGCGATCGCGCGCTGAAGTGGATGAGCGAGAACGACCCCATCGGAGCGGCCGACGTGCGCGCGCTGCGTTCGCTCAACTTCATGCAGTTCGGTCAGGACAACCGCGCACTCGAGGAAGCGGGGAAGGTCGCTGAAGCGCGGCAGAGACTGCTCGGCCCGAAGCATCCACTCTCGTTGCACGCACGGCTCACGCTCGGAGAATCGCAGGCGCGGTGCGGGCTCGTGCGTCAGGCCGTCGATGGGCTGCAGGCGACGCTCGATGAAGTGCGGGCGAGCAAAGACATCAACCCCATCACCGTGGCGAGCGGGATGAACGGGCTCGCGCTCGCGCTTTCCCTCGGTGGTCAGCCCGGAGAAGCGCTCAACGCGACGAAGAGCGCCGATGAGTTGGTGCGCTCGGTGGTCGGCAACAAGCATCGCTACACCGCGTTGTCGGCGCGTGTGCTTGCCGAGCGCTACTTCGACACGGGGCGTGATGAGGAAGCGTTCAAGGCGATCGATGAGGCGGTCTCCATCGGCAGCGAGGCGATGGGTGAGTCACATCGCGAGACCGTCGAGTCGATCGCACGTCGTGCGTTGATGCGCGCGCGCCGAGGCGTGCCTGGCGCCGAGGTCGATGCGAAGGCGGTCCTCGAAGCGTTCTCGCAGAACCCTGCGATGGGTGAATCGGCGGTGGTGTTGGTGCGACTCGCGCTCGCGTGGTTGCCGGGAGCGACCGCCGAGGAACGCGCGCTCGCCCTCGAGACTGCGCGTCGTGTTCGCGGCACGTACCACCCTGACGTCGCGCGAGCGTTGATGCTCCAGCGGAAGGCCGGCGACCCGAATGCGGAGGCGTTGTTCACCGAGCAGATGCAGAAGCTCGAGTTCGTGGAAGACGCGCTCTGAACTGCGGCACACGACGGTCCCGTCATCGCCGCGACGTAGACCCAGCCGGCCAACGCGACCGCCCGAACGCGATGTGAACCGCGAGCAGAGTCGTGAACACGCACCTGGGAGTGAACCACCAAAGAGCGCGCTCGACACGGCGGCACACACCCAGTCAGCTGCGCACGCACCTGCCGTCACCGCACGCATGACTGCCCGCATCTCCGCGCTCGCTGAAGTGGATCCGCTCTCCGTTCCGCTGCCTCACGGCACGGAGGTGACGTTGCGCGTGGAACGTCTGCACCACGGTCGGCGTGTTCCACAGGGCCTCGTGGGCCGCATCGTGCGCGCGCGTGACGGCGGCTTCGACGTGCTCGTCACCGGCGTCGGAGAGATTTGGTACGAGCGCGCCGAGCTCGCTCCGCGTCGAGCAGGTCAGCTCCACTTCGCGCAGCGCCGTGAAGCCGCGTGGCAGTCGCTCTTTCCGTGCCGTGTGCTCGAGGCGACGGTGGGAAGTCAGGCGTGGGGACTCGCAGACGAGAAGAGCGACACCGACGTGCGCGGCGCGTTCGCGTTGCCGTTCTCGTGGACGGGTGGTCTCGCCGAGCCGCCGCACGATCTCGTGAGCGCCGACGGGAGCGCCACGTATTGGGAAGCGCGCAAGTTGATCGAACAGGCACTCCGCGCAGATCCCAACACGCTCGAACTGCTGTTCGTGCCGAGCGTGAAGCCGCTCGATGAAATCGGTCAGTGGATCCTCGATGCGCGTGAGGCGTTCGTCTCGAAGCTGCTCTTCGGGAGCTTCGGCCGCTACGCGCTGAGCCAGCTCGACAAGTTGTCGGCCAGTCAGCGTCTCGCGGAGCATCGCGATCTGGTGCTCGCGTGGCTGTGCGAAGACCCGACTCCATCGCTCGATGAACTCGCGCGTCGTCTCGCCGCCACTGAGCAGAGCGACGACACGCACGCCATGCGCACGCGGTTGAAGCAGCTCTACCGCTCGCTGTGGGACCAGGGCCTGCTCGAGAGCAACGACCTCGCGGGGCTCACCGCCTACGCGCGCGCGGGAGGCCGCCGTCCCCCTGACGCGCGCTCGCTGCGTCCGAAGAATGCGTACAACTTGCTGCGGCTCATCGAGCTCGCGCGCGGTTGGCTCGCGACGGGCAAGCCGACGTTCGCGGCGACTGGCGCATTTCGAGAGCAGCTGCTGACCATCAAGCGTGGAGAGCTCGAGCTCGAAGAAGTGCTGAAGCAGGCAGAGGCGATGAGCCCGGCGTTGGAAGCCGCACGGGACGGCAGCGCCTTGCCCGAGCAGCCCGATTTCGAACGAGCCGACGCGCTGCTGCGGCGCATTCACCAGGAGCTCGCGCGACGCCACGTCATGAACGTGCCTGGTCCGTGGTCAGCGTCGGCGGAGGAACCGAAGACATGAACGCCGCCCTCGCCACCCTCACTCCACATCAGCGTGCAGTCGCCGCGCGTGCGCTCGCGCTCGAGTCGTCGCGGCGCGAACACGTCGTCATCTCGCTCTCGGGAGCGCACGCGTACGGCTTTCCGTCGCCTGATTCCGATTTGGATTTGAAGGCCGTGCACCTCGCTCCGACGCGAGCGCTGCTCGGCTTTCAGGTGAACGTGCCGCCCGCCGAGCGACTGGAAGTCGTCGACGGAGTGGAGATCGACTACTCGAGCAACGAGCTGGGCGGAGTGCTGCAAGGCGTGCTCAAGGGCAACGGCAACTACCTCGAGCGGTTTCTCTCGGGGTTCATCATCGAGCACGGTCGCGGCTTCGAGCAGCTGGTTCCGCTCGTGCGCGGCGCGCTGTGCTCGAAGTCAGCGCGTCACTACTTCGGCTTCGCGACGCAGCAGCGGCAGGCGTGGGAAGCGGGCGGGCGCACGAGCGCGAAGAAGCTGCTCTACGTGTTGCGCACGCTGCTGACGGGCACGCACTTGCTGCGTGAGGCCGAGGTGGTGACTGACCTGTCGGTGCTCGCTCCGAAGTATGGACTCGCTGATTCGCTCGAGCTCATCGAGCAGAAGAAGCGCGGAGAGAAGAGCGAGCTCCCGGTCGCGCTCGCGGAGAAGTGGGCCGCGCGCGTCGATGAAGTGTTCGCCCTGCTGGCAGCGGCGGAGACGAAGAGCGTGTTGCCTTCAGAGGCACCCAACGCGGCGCAGCTCGAAGAAGCGCTGATCGATCTGCGTCTCCCTCTCCCTCGGTGAGAGGGCGCACTCACTTCGTTCTGGAGACCGAGAGCTGGCCGAGGCTGATGGACAGATTGCTCTGCACGCTGCCCATCAGCTCGTCCAACTCGGTCTCGCTCACGCCGAGGCGCTCGGCCAACTTCACGCGGCAGTCGCGCACGAGTTGCTCCCGCGCGCTCGTCAGCCAGCGTGCGGCCGTGGCGCGGTGCACGTCGTAGACCTTCCCGATGTCGTCGATGCTGAGCCCCTCGACGAGGCTCATGCGCAGCACGCTGCGTTCGCGTTTTCCGAGCGCGGAGAGCGCTTCCTGGAAACACACCTTGAAGTGCGCGCGGTGCTGCAACTTCATGAAGCGCAACTCGGGGTCGGCTTCAGGCGTCGGCATGACGCTCAGCGAGTCGTCGGACACCGTGTTGGTGGCGACGGCCCCACGGCGCATCTTCTGGGCCTCGCGGACGGCGATGACCTTGAGCCACACCGCGAACGCGCCCGCGCCGGAGTACGCGAAGAACGAAGAACGTCCCGTCGGACTCGGTGCGAAGAACTGTGCGCGCAATCGCTGCAGCACGTCGTTGGCGACTTCGGAGCCACCGTCGAGTTTGGCGAGCACGCGCGAGAGCGGAGCGAGATACACCGACTCGAAGATGCTCATCGCAGCGGGCTGTTGATCGAGACACGCGGCGGAGAGCGTGAGCCCCTCACCCGACAGCTTCGCGAGCGCGTCGAGGTCGAGCGTCGGCGGAGAGACGGCCTCGACGTGTTTGCTGAAACGCTCGAGTGAGACGTCGATCGCGGGCCACGCCTCGACACCCTGCTGATGAAGTTCGACGAGGATCTTCTCCGCGTCGGGGGTGCGCCACATGCAGCGAGGATACACTTCCACCGTCGTGGTCGGTGCCGCCGAAGGGAGCCTGGCTCATCGTGCCGACGGATCTGAGCGCGCTTCGACCAACGTCTTCGTGCTCGACGCTCCGGAGAGTCCGTACAAGCAATAGAGTCGCGCGATGGCGACGAAGAAGCAGAGCAAGCCCGCGCTCCAGAAGCTCGCGACCCTCGCGCGACCGAACCGCATGGGACAGGTCGTCGGCTCGACGCTGTACCTGCTCGAGACGAAGGTGAGCGACGACTTCCTCGCGGCGTTTCCCGACGCGACCGTGGCGCGCATCGTGGCGTACGAGCTGAGCGACCCCTCGAAGCCGGTGCGCAAGGGCGCCTGCGACGTGCGCGCTGCATGGGCGTTCGCAGCGACGAAGCAAGCGCTCTACGTGCTGCTCGCACGGAAGATCGACGACAAACGCTCGGTGATGGATCTCGCCGTGCTCGACATCTCAACGCCGCACACACCGAAGCTCGCCACGACGATCGAAGACGTCGGCGCGTTCGGCGCGGACTCGAAGCAGCCAGTGCTCGTCGTCAGCGAGGGCCAGCTCGTGCTCTCGACGCGCGCGAAGGCTTCCGTCGAGGTGTTCGATCTCTCCGCGCCGCTCGCTCCGAAGAGGGTCGCTTCGGTCGAGCTGAAGGGAACACCGCAGGCCGCGTTCGCGGACGACACCGGAGTGCTCATCACTTTCCTCGGCAACGACGAGCCGATGGTCGAGCTGGCCGCAGACGGAAAACTGCGCCTCATCAAGGGCCTCGGCGGTTCCGAGCTGCCCGCGCGCATCGGCGAGACGATCTTCCGTGCGACCGGCGACTCCAACAATCTGCTCGGCGTGTTCGGCAACGACGGCAAGGAACGTTCGTCGAAGAAGCTCGGGCCGACGTCGATCCTCGTGCGTGTCGATGGTCAGCACGTCGTCACGCTCGGTGACGCGCTGTCGATCTTCTCTGCCGACGGAGAGCTCCTCGCCAGGAAGAACGGCGTCGAGGCGACTTCGCAGTTCAGCGCGAGTGGTGGCTTCGTGCTGCTCCCGCAACGGCCTGACGCGAAGGCGGCCGACAAGAGCAAGGCCTTCGCCTTCGAGGTGTGGAAGCTCGCGTAGGACAGGCCTCGTGCGACTTTTCGCGCCGGCCTGGCTCCTGAAGAGCATGACCCGCATCACGCTGATTTCCGTCCTTCTTTTCGCTGGTTTCGCTGGCTGTCAGAACACCGCGGTCATCGTGCGATCCGCTGACTGCGCGAAGACCTGCACTGGCTGCTGTGATCTGAACGGCGCGTGTCTGAGCGGAACTGAACACGACGCGTGCGGCGCGCCAGGAGACATGTGCGTCTCGTACGGCGTGAACGAGGTCTGCGCCGAGCACCGCGCGTGCATCGCCGGGCCGACGCTCGTCACGGATGCGGGGACGAGCAACGCAAGCGACGCGGGAACCACCAACCCGATGCCTGATGCGGGCACGACGAGCACGAACTGTCCGCCCGATGGCTGGTGTGTCGAGACGGTGCCGACCACCGCGCATCTCCGCTCGGTGTGGGCGCGCACCGCGAACGACGTGTGGGTCGCCGGAGATCAAGGCACGGTGCTCCACTTCGACGGCACGACCTGGTCGCGGTCGAGCACCAACGCGAGCGATGACCTCTTCGGCATCTGGGCCGCGAGCGCGAACGACGTGTGGGCGGTCGGAGGCACTGGCTTTCCGACGGATCCCATCGGCGTGATTCTCCACTTCGACGGAACGAGCTGGTCCGCGTTCCGCCGCAACATTCCGCGGGTCGATGCGGTGTGGGGCACGTCGTCGAGCGATGTCTGGTTCGCGGGCGGAGGCGGCACGCTCTCGCACTTCGATGGCTCTCAATTCGTCGCCGTACCGAGCGGCACCACGAAGGACATCGTCGACTTCGCGGGCACGTCTTCGTCGCGCGCGTGGGCGGTCGGCTCGTCGGGCCTCATCCTCTCGTGGGACGGAACGCGGTGGACCGAAGTGCCAACCAACGTCTTCAACGGACTCACCAGCGCGCTGGCGTTCAACGACTCGCTCGCGTGGGTCGCGGGTGGCAACGGCGCGTTCGCGAACTGGAACGGCTCGCAGTGGAACACGCTCAACGTGGGGCAGGACGTGACGGTGATGGGCCTGTGGGGCACCGCGCCTGATGCGGTGTGGAGCGTCGGCCCGAGCGGTGAAGTGCGCTTCTTCAACGGCACGCAGCAACAGCTCAAGGTGAGCAACACGACGCAGTTCCTCCGCGACGTGCACGGAGTCGATCGCACCCACGCGTGGGCCGTGGGCTTCAGCGGCACTGTGCTGCGTTACGCGCCCTGACTGGAATGCGACGGAGTGGGCGCTACGCTCCGGCGTATGCGCAAACTCCAACTCCTGTTGCTGGTGTTGTCGGGTTGTAAGGCGTCAGCGGTGCTCGATGGGTTCGGCGCCGCGAAGCTGAACACGCCAGAGAACGCGACGAAGTGGGCGCAGTTCTCGAGCGCACCGGCGGTGAGAGCGCTCACGGGCTCCAACATCGGAGACGTCAGCAACACGATGTCGGATCCCGGCGCGTGCCCGTCGTTCACCGATGACGGCACGACGCGTTCGTTCAAGGGCGACTGCACGAGCGACGCGGGCGTTCGCTGGCTGGGCTCGGCGACGCTGGTGCGCACTGCCTCGGGAGCGAAGACCGGAACCATCACCTACGCGAACCTGCGCAGCGAGACGCCGAGCATGTGCGGCTCCGGCTCGGTGACCGCGAAGCAGGCGGTGAACGGTTCGGTCACCATCACCGAGAACGGCTTCACCGTCGACGAGAAGATCGAGCAGGAACGCTTCGAGACGAGCGACTGCAACAACGCGGTGAAGGAGACCTTCGCGTTCGACTATGCGGGTACCAGCACCGACAACAAATGGAACGGGAAGGGGCGCGTGGGCTCGTCGCTGCTCGGCACGGCGAACGTCGAGACGGTCGATGAAGTGCTCAACGACACGATGTGCAGCTCTGAAGCGGCGTCGGGCACGACCACGCTGCGGTCTGGCAACGACGTGGTCATCATCACCTACGACGGCGCGACGGACTGCGACACCACCTCGACCGTGAAGTGGTCGCTCAATGGAGAAGACAAAGGCGAGCTCGTTGGAGTCCGCTGCGCAGTCACACCAGTGAGCGCACTCCTGTTCCTCATCCCACTCCTCCTCCGGCGTCGTCGGCTGGACGAAGAAGAGCGCGCGGACTCCCTCTCCCGCCCCTGCGGGAGAGGGCTGGGGTGAGGGACTGTCACGCAGTCTCAGCGATCGAATTGGAGAACACGTGCGAGCCCTGATCATCGCCAGCGCACTCGTCTTCGTCGCCTGCTCCGCACCAGTCGGCGAAGACGGAGGTGTTGGTGGCGGCTCCGCGTCGGGCGGCGGTGTTGGTGGCGGAGCGACAGGTGGCGGAGTTGGCGGCGGAGCTGGCGGCACGACTGGCGGCGGCAGCACGACTGGTGGCGGCAGCACGACTGGCGGCGGCGCGGTTGGCGGCGGCACGACTGGCGGCGGCGCGGCTGGCGGCGGAGTTGGCGGCGGCACGACTGGCGGCGGCGGCACGACCGGCGGCGGAGTTGGCGGCGGCACGACAGGCGGCGGAAGCACGACCGGCGGCGGAAGCACCACCGGCGGCGGAGTTGGTGGCGGTGTGACCGGCGGCGGCTCGACGAACTCGCGACCGCCACTCGACGGTGGCACATCGCTCGGCGCGATTCGCTTCACGCAGAACGCCGCAGGCAGCGACGACTACGCACAACTCACCACGCTCCCTCCGAACTTCGGCGCGGGCGAGTTCACCTTCGAACTCTGGATCCGCCCGGACAACACCTTCCCGACCGGCCCGTGCGTCGACGGCACGACGGCTCAGCGCACCCAGTGGTGCACACCCGATCCCGCGCCGTACAGCTCGAGCGACTGGTGGTTCAAGGGCAACTTCCTCCTCGATGGTCACAACAACCTGAGCTTCAACGCTGGCACGTTCTCGCTGCAGTTCTACGGCCCGGGCCGCGTGCGCTGGCTCTTCGGAGATCAAGGCAACAACGGACCGGGCAGTGTCTGGGGAATTGAAGCGCACCCAGCGAGCACGACGCCTTCGCTCCTCGACGGCCAATGGCATCACGTCGCGTGCATCCGCCGCTGGCAAGCCACGACGCAGGCCAACCTCGAGCTGTGGATCGACGGAATCCTCATCGACTCCGAAGTCTCGAACGTGCGCACCAACATGACGACGTTGTGGAACACGTGGTCGGCCTTCCCCATGGACCAACCCGGCTGGTTCTTCGGAGCCGAGAAGCAGTCCGCCATCGGCTCGCTCTCGCAATACGAAGACTACAAAGGCCTGCTCAGCGAGCTGCGCTTCTGGACGAGAGCGCTCGCGCCGAGCGAACTCACTCCACCCGCATTCGCGCGCGCCGTGAGCGGAACCGAGCCAGGTCTCGCCGGTTGGTTCCGCTTCAACGAAGGCACCGGGACACGCGCGTGCGATGCGCTCTCGAGCACGCGCTGCCTCGACGCGATTCGTCCGCAGCAGCCGTTCTGGCACTGACCCTCAGCGGCCCTGGTATTCGCCGAAGATCGAACTGCTCAGGCGCTGATCAGGCGCCTTCTCCGTCGCGCTGATGAACGCGAGGAAGTGTCTGGTCGCCTGCGCGAGCGTCAGCCCGAAGGCCTTCTCGAGTCGCGCGCTCAACGCCTTCGGCCTGCGAGTCAGATAGCGACCGATGAACGCGTCGCGCCGCGAACCCTTGAGCCGCGGGTTGATGCGAATGCGCAGCTCACGCGTCTGGCACAGATGCTCGAGGAAGAGCGCACCGCACAATTCTCCGAGCCGCTGCAGTCCGCGCTCGAGCGCCGCTGGAGCGGTCTCCTGAAAGTGATGCAGCACGGCCACCACGACCGGGCGATTGAGGCCGCCGAGCAACCAACCTGCGTCGCGCAGGTCGACCCAATCTCCCGAGCCGCGTGCGCGTTCGAGCGCCGCCGCGCCCCACCGCACGAACGCATCGCTCACTTCGATTCTCCGCGTCGCTCCCAGCTCACGCGGTGGCTTCGGCTTCGTTGGCTGCTCGAAGCGATCGATGTGCCAGCCCGCCGGTCCCTCACTCACCTCTGTCTTGTCCACGTCGTCTCTCCAGTCGAAGGCGGCGTCAGTGCCGCGCGACGAACGGAGTGCGACCACCGCGCCGATCGCATCGCCGCGAAACTCCACGCGTCGAGCAAGGCGACCGTGCGGCCTCAGGCATGCGGCGCGAACGCTCCACTCTCGATTCTCAGCGCGTGAGGTAGAAACGAGCGCATGAACGTCTTGCTGACCGTTGCGCTCGTGGTGCTGTCCGCTGACCCGAAGGTCGAGATCGCCGACAACAAGCTCCTGCTCCCGCAACCGATTCTCTTCGAGACCGGCAAGGCGACCATCAAGGACGAGAGCGGCGCGATGCTCGACCTCGTGAAGAACACGCTCGCCGAGAAGTCGTACGTGTCCACGCTGCGCATCGAGGTGCACTCCGATGCGCAGGGAAACGAGAAGCTCAACCAGGAACTCTCGCAGGCGCGCGCGAAGGCCATCTTCGAAGCGCTCGTGAAGCGCGGAATCGACTGCAAGCGGCTCCTCGCCGTCGGCTTCGGCTCGACCAAGCCCATCGCCGACAACCGCACCGCGGAAGGCCGCGCGCAAAACCGTCGCACCGAGTTCGTCATCGCCGCGCTGCGCGGCAAGGCCATCGGCGGCATGCCCCTCGACGGCGGAGGCGTGGTGGCTGCGCCTCCGTGTGAGTGACGCGTGCTCTCGCTGGTCATCGAGCATGCGTCTGGCTCGCGAGAAATCTCGCTCGCGCTCAAGCAGATGGTGCTCGGGCGGGCGGGCGACAGCGACATCATCGTTTCGGACGTGGGTGTTTCGCGGAAGCACTGCGTGATCCGGCGCGAAGGCGCGCGCTGGTTCATCGAAGACCTCGGCAGCGCGCGCGGCACCTTCGTGAACGACGCGCGGGTGCAGCGGCAGCGACTCGAGCTGAAGAAGGGAGACGTGCTGCGCATCGGCGAGTCACCCCTCAAGGTGCGGGTGGTCGAGCGGCTCCTCGAGCCTGCGGAGGTCCGCGCTTGGGAAGTGTTGCAGGCGGCGACCGACGAGCAGCGGCTGGTGCGGGCCGACGAGCTCGAGCAGAACGGTCAGCTCGAGTTTGCCGACTGGGTGCGAGCCGAGCTCGAGCTGCGCCAGCACGCAGTGGCGACGAAGGAATACCGCCACGCGCAGGGAGAGCTCGCCGCGCTCGCCGAGAAGGTGCCGCCGCATCTGCGCGCGTTGCTGGCGCGCGTGACGATCGAGGGCTGCGCGTTTCCGCCGTGTCCGCGCGAATGGTCGAAGCTCGCGTTGACGCGGCAGCCACTCCTGCGTGGCTGTGCGACGTGCAACAAGAACGTCACCTACTGCGACACCACCGAAGAGGGGCGCCAGCTCTTCCCTGCGCCCATCGTGGTCGATCCCTGTCGCGAGCGACGACCGGGCGACACGCGCCCGATGCCTCGCATGATGCCGGTCGGCTGATCAGCGCCCCGCTTCGCGTTCGGCGCGTTGCGCGCGTTCGATGCTCTCGAACAGCGCCTTGAAGTTGCCGCCGCCGAAGCCCTTGTCACCCTTGCGCTGGATGATCTCGTAGAAGAACGGACCCGACTCGCGGTCTTTGAGGAGCTGCGAGTTCTCCTTCATGAAGATCTGGAGCATGTACTGATGCTCCTTGTGACCATCGATGAGGATCTGCAGCTCACGCAGCTCGTCGATCTTCTCGTCGATGCGCTTGATGCCGCCCTTGTCGAGCCGCTCGGGGAGATAGTCGTAGTAGCTCCCCGGCGTGCCGAGGAAGTCGAGGCCCTGCGTCGCCCGCATCGCGCGCACCGTGCCCACGATGTCCTTCACGATGAGCGCCAGGTGCTGCACGCCTTCGCCGCGCTGATCTTCGACGTACACGTTGATCTGCGACTGGCGGAAGCGCGGACGTGAGGGCTCGTTGTTCGCGAACTTCACCGTCGAGTGCGGGTCCCACATCACGGTGCTCTTCAAGCCCGTGCCGTGTTGATCGCCCGCCTTGATGTCTTCCTCGGTGTGGAACGCGATGTTCCAGAACTCTTCGAAGCCCATGACGTGCTTCATCCACAACACCATGGGTTTGAGCGTGCGGAAGTTCGACGTGATGTGATCGATCTTCGCGAAGCCGAAGCGGTTCTTGCCGCCCTTCGGCGTCGCGTGCGCCACGAAGCCCGGGTACAGCGCCTCGTACTTGTCGCGCTGAAT
>JAEUJS010000152.1 GCA_016792935.1 Archangium sp.
CCAGGTCCACGGTCGTCTCCGCGACCTGATGCGGCAGCACCATCACCGGCACCGAGGGCGTGAACGGCGAGGCGTTGACGGCGATCGGCATCGGCGGCGCCGCGACTCCGAGGAACTCGAGCTGACCGCTGCTCGTGCCGAAGTTGCCGTCGGTGATCTGACCGAGCGTGAGGCGGAACTCGGCGCCCGCGGTCGACGAGCCGTTCAAGTTGGCGAAGACCAGGTCAGTGGCCGTCGCCGTCTCGACGCGGCGGTTGCCCGTGGCAGCGCCGAAGACGAGCGCCGCGTTCGGCGGCACGTTGATGACGGTGAGAACGGTCGATGAACGCTGCAGGCCGATCGACGCCAGCGCAGGCAAGCGCAAGCTGACGAAGAAGGTCTGCTGGCGGTACATGCCCGGCGACACTTCGATCGACACCGTCCACTGCGTGCCTTCGTTGAAGGCCGCCGCCGGGAAGGTCGCCGAGCCATCCATCGCGGTGACGACCGGCGTTCCACTCGGAGTTCCACCGAGCGGAATCTGGTTCAAGTACACGTTGCGGCCCTGACCGCAGTCGCTGGTGACCGCGATGGCCACCGTCGCGTTGGGCGGGTTCATCGTTCCCGTCACGCCCGCTCCAGCGCGGTTGAGCCAGTTGCCGTTGACGTTGGTGCGCACCGGGCCGCCCGCAGCGAACGAGACGCCGCACATACCCGCCACGGTCACCGTGATCTGCTGGTTGCCACCCATTGGGACGCACGCGTTGCCTGCGAGGTCTGCATAGGTGATGCGGAGATCCTGCGTGCCGTTCGGCAGGCTCACGTTTCCGGAAGCGCTGCCGCCGACGATGTTGAGCGTGTTGTTCGAGATGCCGGGCAGGGTCGAGGTGATGGTGGTCGTGGTCGGGTCGCCCGCCGTCGTGCCACCGATGGTCACCTGCGTCGGCACGTCGTTGACCGCCAGCGTCGCGTTGTTGGCCGGCGTGACGAAGATGCACGTCGGAGCAGACAGGTCGACGCGCGGGTTGCGGGCCATGGCGGGGCTCGCGTTGCCAGAGGCGTCAGTGCACGTCGCGCCGATGGCGTACGTCGAATCGCCGGTGAGCGCGTAGGTCGTCGAAGCGGTGTTCACAGCAGGCGTCAGCAACCGCGGAGCCTGGCCGGTGAAGGTCACCGAGACGCCACCCATGCCGACATCGCTGCTGGTCGCCACGCTGACGGGGAAGTTGCCACCCGGAACGGCCGCGATGCCGAACAACGTCTGGCCAGCGGCCGGCGTCTGGATGTTGCAGAGCGGCGCGACGCTGTCGACGCGGAAGGACATCGTCGCGTCACCGCTCGCGCTCACGAAGAGGTTCTTGTTGTTCGCCGGGTCGGTGAGCTCGATGAAGAGGCTCAAGTCGACCTCGGTGTACGCGCCCGTCAGGGTGACGGTGTAGGTCGAGCCGTTGGCGGCGTACGTCGACGGCCGCACCGCGCCGGGCATTCCGCCGACGATGTCGCGCAAGACGACCGCGTTGGTGGCGGCGAGCATGGTGCCACCGCACATCGGGTCGAGCTGGAATTCGATCTGTGGCTGGTTCGCGCCGAGCTCAGTGATGTTGAGCCGGCCATCCATGTTCGTGTCCTGCGGGAGACGACGGCTCGAGGCCAGCAAACACGGGCGCGTGGCGTCGGAGAGCACGGGCACCGCGTTCGACGCCGGAGCCGTCGGCAGGCCTGAGCCCACGACGACGATCTTCAGGTCGTACGTACCCTCGGGGAAAGTGAAGCCACTGACTGGCGACACGACGCCCTGGGCGAGGAGGTAGAAGCCCATTCCGCACTCGGGCGACGTCGAGCGCTGCATCATCGTGACCGGGTCGATCGCCTGCGTGGTGCACACGTCGACGCGGCCGCCCTGCGGAACGCGCGCGGTGAAGGTCAACGCACGCTGCACTCCGGGCGTCATGGGCTGCGTGTCTTGCTGCGCGTTGACGGTGGCGAACATCGCTCCGCCGGGAACGACCGGGCTCGTAATCGACGGCCCATCGAGATCGACGGTGACGGCGCACGACACCTGGCTCACGCCAGCGTCAGCGGGGTTGGTGACCTCGGCGCGGAACTGGAAGTCGCCGCTCGCCAGAGTCAACGCCGGGAACGTCGCGACTCCCGAGGCGTTGAGCGTCGCCGTGCCTGCCGCGACCTCGGTCCCGATGCCGCCATCAGCCGCGACGTCAGCGCGGAACAGACGCGCCGGCTGGCCACTACACACCGCGTTGCTCGTCGTCTGGAATCCGTAGGTGCCGTTCACCAGTTGCGCCGGAGTGAGCAACGTCGGGCACACCATCGGGCGCGAGAACGCCGCGCCGCAGCCGCTGAGCTGAACGATGACGGTGATGGTCGCTGAGCCGACGTTGCCCGCGGAGTCGGTCACCTCGACCGTAATGGTGTACGTGCCGTCGAGTCCGAACGAGACGGGAACGGTCGCGGTGCCGCCGCTCAACATGCTCGTTCCGCCGGTGCCGCTCGGGCCCGTGACGCGAATCACCACCGAGGAACCATCAGCAGCGCCCGTCGCGCTCACCCCGATGAGCAGCGGCGAGGCAGTCACCACCATCGTCGCGCCACCATCGACGTTCGCGGGCGAAGTGATGGTCACCACCGGAGGATCGAAGTCGACCGTGAAGCTCGACATCGCCATTCCGGAGTTCCCCGCACCGTCGGTGCACGTCAACGTCGCGGTGTACATGCCCGAGGTCACGGTGAAGTCCGCCGACACATCTCCGTTCATCGCCGGAGCAATGCCGGCCTGCGTCGGAGGCGTCGCCCCAGGCACGCTGATGCTGCACGAGGTGCCGACCGGCGCAGTTCCGGTCACTCGCACCTGGAAACCCATCATCGCGGTGTTCGCGTCATCGGCAGGACCGTACGACGGCTGCGTGGTCAAGGTGACCATCGGCGTCGCGCGCGTCACCTGGATCGAGCCCAGCGCTGCGCCCGTCGGCATGTTGATCGCCGTGCCGTCGCGCACCAGCTCGGCGAAGAGGTCGTACCGCATGTTGTCGGAGTCAGGCAGCGTCGCCAGCGTCATCGTGACGGTGCCATTCACGAAGTCTGCGGGACCGCCGACCGTCATGGTGCCGCGCTTGATGCGCACCTGAACGCCGCTCACGCACGTCGCATCGACCTTCACCTGCAGATTGGTGCCCGACGGAATCTCGGCTGCGTTCAGCACGCCGAGTGGCGAGCCGGTGTCCTGCGGGAAGCTCACTGCCGTCACCGCGGGCGTTGAGCACGTGTCGCGCACGGTCACCGTCGACGTCGCGGTCTTGCTGCAGGTGTCCTTCGCGATGGCGACCGACAAGGTCTGCTCACCCGCCGGAGCGCTCACGCCGCTGAACGTCGCGCGGTTGCCCGTCACGGTTCCGGTGAACGACATGCCGCCGACCGTCAGCGTCGCCGCGTCGATGTTGAAGGCCGTGCCGTCGGGCGACTTCACGTTGATCGACACATCGAACGGCGCATCGACCGTCATGCCGCTGGTCGGCGTGTCGAAGATGATCGTCGTGTCCGTGCAGTCCACAGCGGGACCCGGGCAGTTGCAGCCCCCCACCACCATGGCGATGGCGGCCAGCGAACCGGCCACCCGCATCATGTTCCCTCGCATGTGCGCTCCCGTCTTTCTTCAGTACCTCGACGCCCGTCGTTGATTCAGAGCGTCAGGACTCGTTTGTCAGCCAACAACCCAATGAATTCGAGAGTGTCCGACTCGGCCACCTCGCGTGAAACTTCAAACTCGTTCAGCAGTGCCTCGACGATGTCGGCCACAGAGCGTTTTCCATCGATCAGCTCCACGATGCGCTCGCCCACCTCCGACACCTCGCCATCAGCCAGCTCGAAGCTATGCAATTGATCGTCCGGAGTGGCCGCGACCCACCGACCCCCGACCTTCTGCAGCGCAGTCTCCCCGTGCACTCGCGGCACGGCAGACAACGGCACCACCTTCCGTGCCTTCGAAGCGCGCGAATCAACCATGCTTTTTGCGACGCTCCGAAGATGGACGACCGGCCCCCACCTGACTGCCCGTGCATGTAGTCGGCGACCATGGGTGTGACAAGCCCCGGGTCAGTTACGCCCAGTGAGTCACGATCCACCTGTCAGAGAGAAGACGGCGCCCGGCTTCAGCTCGCCGCCAGGGCGATGAACAGGAGCGTCAAATACACCAGCGATGCCCGGAAGACGCGCTTGCCCCAGAACGGAGCCGCTTCGCTCTTCCACCGCTGCACGGTCGTCACCAGCAGCCAACCGCCGAGCACCAGCGCCGCGATGACGTAGACCGTGCCCGCAACCTGGAGCCACACGGGCAGCAACGAGACCGGCACGAGCAACACCGTCCACGCGAGCGCTTCCCACTTCGAGGCGTTCTCTCCGCGCTCGATGGGCAGACTCGTCAGCCCTGCGGCGAGGTACTCGTTCTTTCGGAATGTCGCGATGGCGATGAAGTGCGGCAACTGCCACACGAAGAGGATCGCGAAGAGCGACAAGCCCACCGCGTCGACGCTGCCCTTCACGGCCGTCCACCCCATGAGCGGGGGGAGCGCGCCGGGAATCGCTCCGACGTACATCGCCCAGTGCGTGCGCGACTTCATCGGCGTGTAGATGAACGCGTAGCTGATCAACGCCGTGAGCCCGAGCGCCGCGGTGAGCAGATTCGAGCCCAAGAAGATCATCGGCAGCGAGATGAGCGTCAGCGCGCTCGCGAAGAGCACCGCCGCACGCGTGCTCACGCGGCGACGGGGCAACGGGCGATCAGCCGTACGCGCCATGAACGCGTCGCTCTTTCGCTCCAGCACGCAGTTGATGGAATTCGCCGCGCCGACGGTGCCTGCGACGCCGAACAGCGTGAGCACCCACGACTGCCAGGGCAACGAGCCGTGCGCGAGCCACATCGCTCCGGCGGCCGTGAAGAGCACCTCGGCCGAGAGCCGCGGCTTCATCAGCGCCACGAAGTCGCTGACTCGCCCAGCAGGGTCTGCTGATCTGCTCGACGCGCCCTGCGACGACACGCTCGTCTCCGGAACGCTCAGCTCGAGATTGGCGGGGTCGGCCCTCATGCAGCACGCGCGACGTAGCGCGCGCGCTCGGGCCAAACAAGTGGTCGACGAGAAGCTGCGCTCTTACTTGTCGGCAGTCGGAGTGATGCCCGCGCGACCCAACTCTTCCGCGCACGGATCCTTGGGCATCATCTTCATGAACGCGCCACCGATGAGCTTCGCCTTGTCCTTCTCCTTGGGGTCCTTCAGGAGGAAGCGCGCGTAATGGCAGTACGGCGTGGCGTTGTCCTTGTCGGCGTTGAGCGACTTCTCGTAGCTCGTGCCGGCGCTGTCCTTCTCGCCCTTGAGCTCGTACGCACCGGCGAGCTCGTCGTATGAGACGGACGCCATCGTCGGGTCGGCGAAGTATTCCTCAGCCGCGCGCTTGAGGTGATCGATCGCCTTCGGGAAGTCCTTCTTCTCGTCCTTGTAGATCTTGCCGAGGAGGAAGCGCGCTTCGGGGTTCTTCACCTTCGGATCGCTGATGGCCTTCTCGAGCGTGTCGCGCGCAGCGTCGAACTTCTTCTGCTTGTACTGCGCCTGACCGAGCATCGAGAGGAGCTTGGGGCTGTTCGGCACCAGCGTGAGCGCCTTCTTGAGCGCCTCTTCCGCCTGCGCCTCGCCGCCTTCCTTCTTGCTGAGCACCTTGGACCATTCGCTGTGGTACTGCGCGGCGTGCGGGCTCATGTCGACGGCCTTCTTGATCTCCGCCGCCGCGTCGTCGAGCTTGCCTTCGTAGAAGAGCCGGCGACCGCGCACCAGGAACTGCTCCGGGTTGCTGCGATCGAGCTGCGTGCCTTCGCTCTCGCCCTCGGTGATGACCTTCTTCACCGCGGCCGCGTCATCGGGGCTCACCTTGAGCTCGGTGACGGTGCATTCGGTCAGCTGCTTCTGGAAGTTCTTGTCGGTGTACTGCGGGATGTCGCGGGACACGCGGCTCACCATCAGCGTCTTCACGAACGAGTTGAGCGCGAGCTGGCGAGGAGCTGCGGTGTCGTTCATCTCGGACAACGTCTTCACGTACCTCGCCGCCGTGCAGTAGCCGGGTCCCGGGTTGTCCTGATCGAGGATCAACAGCGCGGTGCCGAGCAGACCGTCTGGGTGCGAGTTGCGCGTGTACTTGAGCGCCTGGTTGAAGGCCGAGAGCGCCTGCATGTCGTTGCCGCGGCGACGGTTCAAGTTGCCCAACGCGACGTAGACGCGCGGATCATCCGGAGCGAGGGCCTGCGCGTGATCGAGCGAGTCCTTCGCGCCTTCGAGATCGCCGCCGTTGGTCTGCAAGACGCCGCGGGTCAGGTAGTAGATGCTGACGTTCTTCTTGTCGGCTTCGGCCGCCGCGATGCGCGCCTGAATCGCAGCGAGGCCCTCTTCAGGCTTGCCGTTGTAATAGGCGAAGAGCGCTTCAGCGGCGTGCAGGTAGGCCGACGCTTCCTTGTTCGCCAGCCCGGTCTTGAGGTGCTTCTCGGCGTTCTCACGGTTCGAGTCGTCGTGAATGTGCTCGCCCCAGCGCACCGTGTACGCGTACGCGAGGATCCCGCGCGCGTAGCGGTTGGTCTCGTCGCTGCCGTCGAGGCCGAGCGCGAACTCCGCGCGCTTGATGGCTTCCTCGTAGCCCTTGAAGTTGTCGGCCTTGAGCAGCTTGGTCGCGTCGCTGTTGGCGATGTTCGCCTCGCGCACTGCGTTCGCACGCAGCCGGCCCTTCACGAAGTAGCCAGCGGCCGCCATCGGCACGAGGAAAACGAGCACGAAGAACGCCGCGCGCGAGCCACTGCTGCCCTTCTTGCCCTTGCGCGAAGAACCGCGAACGTCGCTGATCTCAGAGACACCGGAGATCGAATACTCCGAAGACTGCGACATCTCCGCCGAGTCTTCCGGCTCGTAGCGACGCTTGTTCTGCTGACCGCGATTGCCTGACTGCGGCGGCGGGCGCGGCGCCGGAGCACCTCGACCCCGCGGCTGCGCCGGAGCCTGCGAAGGACTCGAGACGATCGGCGGCGCCGCCGTCGGCGTGAGCATCGGCGGCTCGGCCGCACCGCTCCCGTTGGCCGGAGTCGGAGGAACCTGCGTGCCCTGCACACCCGAGGTCGCGACCGCGCCCGCGTGCGTCGGCGGCGCCACCGGCGGCGGAGGCGGAGGCTCAGGAGCAGCCGGCTTGGGCACCGGCACTCCGTTCTTGTTCATCGCCTCGATGGTGTCGTTGTCAGCCGGATCAGCGGCGAACGCCTTGAGCAGGTTCTCTTTGCCGACGTTCGGTTCGCCGGCCTTGATCTGCAGCGAGCCGATCATCCGCAGCGCGTTCTTGTCAGACGGCGAGACCTGCAACGCGCCCTGCAATTCCTCGATGGCCTTCTTGTCTTTGCCCTGCTCGGCGTAGACGCGAGCGAGCAGCACGCGGGGATCAGCGATTGAAGGGTGCGCCTTCACGCCCTTCTTGCAGACCACCATCGCTTCCATGAAGCGACCCATTCCCAGGTACGCCTCGGCAAGGGGCTTGTAGGCCTCCGAGCCTGGATCAGTGGCGAAGGCATGCTCCAGTTTTGCGAGCTCGGCCGGGCTCAGAGTCTTCGTCGCGGGAGGCATCGGAAAGACGAAGTTTTTTGCACCCTCACTGTGCCGCGTCAACAAAGCACGATCAAAACAGCAGGCGAGCCTGCTGGGAACGCGGGGAGGCAGCGACTCGAATTGGGCGTGGAGTGATCCTTGACAGGCCCACCTCAAAGAACGTAGTCAGCCGCCCGCCCGCTGCGACGTCGGGGCCCCTGCAGTCGATTTTGGGGGTGTAGCTCAGTTGGGAGAGCGTCGCGTTCGCAATGCGAAGGTCATCGGTTCGATCCCGTTCACCTCCACAGCGCGCAGCAGGTAGCGCAGAAAATCAGAAGCCCCGCACTCCGATGAGGAGGCGGGGCTTCGGTGTTTCTGCAGCCTCGAGTGAAACTCAGGCCGGCGGCGGGCCGTCGATCAGCTGCTGCAAGAGCGCCTTCGATTCATCCTGCGGCTCTTCCTTCACCGCCGGCTCAGCTCGCGTCACCGCTGCCGTCTCGATCGTCTGCGGAGCGTCGGCCTCGAGCTCGACCTCTTCCTTCTTCTCTTTCTTGGTTCCCGCTCCGCTGCGGCAGGTGCGGCACCAGGGCTGATTGCGGATCGCGCCGTCGGCCATCTTGCGAAGACCGAACATCGCGAGCGGCTTCATCGCGCGGCACTTGAGGCACATCATGGTGATCAGCACCTCGTTGCCTTCCGCGTCGTACACGGCGGACTTGCGACGCTTGCGCGCTTCTTTCGGCGCAGACCGATCAGCAGGCGAGCCTGCTGGGTGACGCGGATCGGCCGGCTTCTTCGCCTCGACCGGGGTCATCATGGGCGTGACTTTGTAGAGCACCTGAGTGGTCTCCTGAGCTGCTTGAGGAAAAAGCGCGCGGAGGCCGGTTTTCAGGCCCGCGATGCCGTTTTCTTAATGATCTATCGCGCGTTTGGAAAGGGCCCTGTCACGTATTGTCACGTCACGGCAGTGACGCCCGTTCAGGGCCGCTCCGACCGCAAATCAGGGCATCTCGTTGCGCGGCGCATTGCCGCACGGCTCTGCCGGATCGACGAAGGTGACGCGGCCGCCCTTCGGCGCCTTGAACGTCTCCTTCTTCGCCTGCCAGAACGAGATCAGATCGTCGCGCAGGTTGCTGCCCTTGTTCTCGGCGAGATCGACCTGCGACGGATCGATCGTCGCGAGCACCGGCGCCAGACCATCTCCGCCGCGCGCGAGGAAGTCGGGCAGCGCCACCTTGTACTTCTTGCTGGCGTCGATCTTCTTGCCGCCCGGCAGCGTGAAGCCGCGCAGGCGATCAGGCACCACGCAGCGGCTGAGCTTCACCTCGAGCCCGCTCACCTGGAACACGCCCTTCTTGCTGCCGAAGGCGGCCATCAACAGCCGCTCCAGCTGCTCTCCCGTGAGATCCAGTGTGGCGACCGCGTTGTCGAACGGAATCACCTCGTAGACCGTGCCGTAGGTCAGCGGGCCTTCCTTGAGATCAGCGCGCAGGCCACCCGGATTCATGAGCGCGACGTCGGCCTTCGCCATCAATCGCAACGAGTCGGCGAGGAAATCGCCCAGCTCGCTCTCACCTTCGTACACGCGCCCGAGCACTGCGGGCACCGTGAGGCCGAGCGACTTCTGCTGCAATTCGGCGACGGCCTGCTCCGAGGGCTGCATGGCCTGCAGCACTGTGACGTCTTGCCGAATGATCTGCCCGTGGAACTTGGCCTGCACCGGAGTGACCTGCTCAGCGCGCGGGCGCAGCTTGCGTGGGTCGCAGCTCTTGGTGTCGATGTCCCACGTCTCGCAGATCTCGATGCCCGAGCTGATGACGG
The DNA here is from genome assembly GCA_016792935.1 of Archangium sp. GTDB lineage: Bacteria > Myxococcota > Myxococcia > Myxococcales > Myxococcaceae > Archangium_A. The sequence continues at coordinate 9,417 of JAEUJS010000152.1, forward strand.
TGCGCGCGGGGATCACCTTCTTCGTCTCGGCGTCGATCGAGAGATCGATCAACCCGAAGAACTTGCCGAGCGCCCAGCTCTCGATGACCGGAGTGCCGTTGATCAGATGACCGATCTGCGCGTGCGTGTGACCGGCGACGACGGCGTCGAGCGTGCCCTCGGGCAGACCCTTCATCATCTCGAACACCTCGGCCGAATCGAGGTCGCAGCTGGCGGTGTCGTTCTTGTTCGAACAGTCGCTGCACTTGCCGCCGGCGTGCACCACCGCGATCACGAGATCAGCGCCCTTCTCACGCAGCCGCGTCGCCGAGGCGAGCGCTTCCGACACCAGCGGGCGGAACTTGAGCGTCTGCACGTTGATGGGGAGCGTGACCGTCGGCGTCTGCGGCGTGGTCAGCCCGAGGATGCCGATCTTCAGGCCGTGCCGGGTGATCATCACCGTGCCGTCGCTCGGCAGCCACGCGGGGCGCGCGCCGTTCGCCACTTCGTAGATGTTCGTCGAGAGCAGCGGGAACTTCGCCTGCGTGATGCGCGCCTTGAGCGCCCCGAACGGATCCATCGTCGCCGAGGTCGCCGCCGAGATGGGACCGACCGGGCCGTAGTCGAACTCGTGGTTGCCGATGGCCGCCGCGTCGTAGCCGAGCTGGTTGAGCGCCTCGATGACCACGCCACCCTCGGTGAGGTTGGACATCAGCGTTCCCTGGAAGAGATCGCCCGCGTCCACCAGCACCACGCCGTCGGGGTTCTCTGCGCGCAACACGTTCACGTAGGCGGCGAACGTGGCGACGCCGCCGAAGCGAATCTCGCCGCGCGGGAACTTTTCCTTCTGGCCCATCACCCAGCCGTGGAGATCGTTCGTCCCGACGATGGTGACGCGCAGCGGCTGCTTGACGTCGGCCGTCGCAGGAGGAGGCGGCGCCTTGAGCACCTTGGTGGGGGTGTCGAGCGGAACGGCAGCGTGCTCGGCCTGACACCCGACGAGGGTCGCGAAGAGAACGAGAAGAGATCGTTTCATGAGCTCACGTGGAAGGTTCCGACGAAGGGCGGGCCCCGGAATGATGAATCACGACCAGGAACTGCGAGGTCGCCGAATCCACCACAGCAGCAGGAAGGCCGGAAGGAAGACGAGCAGCGGATTTCCACATGAGCAACCGGGAGGCGGGTCGACTCCATTCCCCGGGCCGACGATGCCGCCGCCGCCACCGCCTCCGTCGCGACGACCGCCATCGCTCTGGCCCGCGTCGGAGGGAAGACCCGCGTCGCTGCCACCATCACTGCCGGGTCCCGCATCGACGTCGCCGGCGTCGAAACCCGCGTCGCGGTACGCGAGGTCGGGGAGCGGGATGATCTGATCGAACGCCTCGAGCGAGACGAGCTTGTAGTTCGCGCTCACGCCGTCGTGCACCACCACCATTCCCCTGGGGAAGCCGGGCAGCGGCGCGAGCGTGGTGTCGAGGTGCATGGGCAGCGCGGCGCGCGCCATGCCGCCGTCGGGCGTGCCGATGGCGGCGGCGCCGATGAAGTCGAGCGAGGTGCCGATGGTGTTGAACTCGTGCACCACGACCGTTTGCCCTTGCGGGTTGGTGGTGAGCACCCACACGCCGCCGTCTTTGAGCGGGAGCAGCGCGATGCCTCCGATGCCGGGACCAAACGTGCCGGAGTCGATCGAGCCGACGAAGGTCGTCGTCGCCGCGCCGCCCGTGGGCGCGTCGATCATCACCACGCCCCGCGTCGGCACGGTGAGGAACAGGTTGCCGGTGCGATCGTCGGCGGCGATGCCCCCGGGCACACCGGGGATCGTCACGGTGTCGATGTCGGTGAACGCCACGCCACCATCTTCGATGTGAATGTCCCACCGCTGCACGGTCGCGGTGCGCGTCACCGCCAGCATGAAGTCGTCGTCGTCTTTCTGGCGGAGCGCGACGAAGCCTGCGGAGAGGACCGACCTCGAGGGCGGGTTCAGTGGCTCGACCCCGGCGTCACCGTCGAAGAACGCGAAGAGGCCGTTGTTCGAGGTGGTGACGAAGAGGTACGGGCCGCGCGCATCGGCACCGCGCAGCGCTCCAGTGGGGAGAATCTGCGCGAGCATTCCGTTGAAGGGCACCCAGCCGTACGCGCCGACCTGCGCCGTGTCGCAGCCGACGACGAGGCCGCCGTTGGTGGTGATGATGGCGACGTCTCCAGCCTGCGCGCTGGGAATCGACTGCGTCTCCACGGCCCACGGCACGACCTGCGCCGACGCGGCCGAAGCGACGAGGAGGGTGAGAGGAGCGAGTCGGTTCATCCGGGACCGGGGCACGTGAGGTTGGTGCACATCGTACCGCTCGCGCAGGTGCGCGTGTCGCAGTCGATGTCCAGACAATCGGCGGCACCGTCTCCGTCATCGTCGAGGCCGTTGCCGCAGTCACTCTCGGGAGGGAAGCAGCCGAACGTCAAAGAGCCTCCATCGCTCGAGCCCGCGTCGGTGGCGCCTCCGTCGGTCGTGCCCGCGTCCGTTCCGCCGTCGGACCCTGCGTCGGTGCGCATGATGACGCCGCACTTCCACGGCGGAGGCATGGGCGTGACGCATTCGAGGCCCAGGCACGAGGTGTCGAGACAATCGGTGACGCCGTCGTTGTCGTTGTCGAAGCCGTCGTTGCAGGTCGTCTCTTCGCACGCCGAAGTCAGGCAGGTGGTGCCGGTGCCGCACACGCGCGCGCATTGACCGCAGTTCTGCTCGTCGGCCGTGAGATCAAAGGTCTCGTCGGTCATGCCGTCGCAATCATCGTCGAGCATGTTGCACAGCTCCGCCGTGGGCATCATGGTCTGGCCGCACGAGAGGGCGCCGACGGTGCAGGTGCGCGCTCCGGTGGAGCAGCGCCCGAGCAGGCCGGTCATGCACGCCTCGCCCATTTCAGGGAACGTCTCGTCGATGCGGCCGTCGCAGTTTTGATCGACGCCGTCGCACGTCTCGTCATCGACGCACTCGCCCAACTTGAAGCAGCGGCCGCCGCCTTCGAACTGCGGGCGGCACTCGTAGCCCTGGCCACAATCGGAACCCGCATCGCAGCTGAAGCGGCCGGCATCGGGGTTCAGGTACTGGCAGCCGACGAGCGCGAAGCCACAGAGAAAGAGGAGCGCGCGCATCAGAAGGCCCCCGCGACGCTGACGCCACCGCCGGTGCCGGTGCCGTTTCCGGAGACGGTGACCGTGGGCGTGACGGTGACGGGCGCGGCGCGCGTGCCATCGACGATGCCGGAGATGATGGCGCCGACCAGCGCGGCTCCACCGACGGCGAAGGTGATGTTGGCGATGGTGGCGTTGCGGTTCTGCTCGAGGGCCTGCGCGCGCGTGCCCAGAAAGACCATCGTGTCCGGGTTGTACCCGGCGTTCAGCGCGTTGAACTGGCCGCGCGAGATGAGACCGAAGATGAAGCCGGCGCCACCGCTGGCGATGGCGGTGCCTCCGAGAATCCACGTCAACGCAGAGAGCGTCACCGTGGTCGGCTGCTTGTCGTCATCGGGCTTCCTGGTGAGCGCGGGGACGATTTGATCGTCCGGAACCTGGCCGGGGATGAGCAGCAGTTTGAACTCGGCCTTCGTTTCCTGATTCGCCTCGACGCCGATGAGCCGCGTGATGGGGAGGTACTTCTTGCGCTCGATCTTCACCTCGTACTTGCCGGGCTTGAGGTTGAGCGTCACGGGAGGCGCCCCGATGAACTCGCCGTTCATGGTGATCTGCGCGTCGCCGAGGTTGGCGGTGATGGACAACGTGCCGCGGGCCTCGCGTTCTCCGCGCAGCAGTGGAGGCACGGCCTGCTCGACGTCTTTCTGGAAGCGACGCGCGGCGATGAGGATGGATCGATCGACGTCGGCGACGACGGTGAGGCCGGGAATGTCGATGAGCCACAGCTTCAAGATGTAGTTCTTCTCGTCGCGGCTGAGCTGGCCCATGACCGCGCGCTTGATGCCGAAGCTCTCGAGCTCTTGCGCGACGCAGGCGGGTTTGCCGCCACACTTCTTGAGCGACTCGTAGCGCTTGGCGTCCATCTTCGAGCGCAGGTCGTCGGGCGAGACGAGATCGACCTTCTGGTTCTTCGCCTCGGTGAGGATGGCTTTGGTCACCTGCGCGCCGAGACCCATCATCAGATCGGGCGCATCGACATCGACGACCGCGGTCTTCGGCCCCGAAGCCAGCACCAACGCGGCCACGGAGAGAACGGAGTGCATCACGGCGGGGCACTGTATTCTTCTGTGCGTCTTGAGCAACGACGACGGGATCTCGATTCACCCAGCCGACTCGTCGGCTGATCTCCTCACCTTCACTGTGGAGCCGAACTACGCGGGCTGGCGGCTCGACAAATATCTCTGCGAGAAGATCAAACGCGCGTCACGCACGCGGGTGCAGGAGATCATCGAGAACGACGTGATCTACGCCGAGCGAAAGCTCAAACCTTCGACGCCCGTATGGCCGGGGCTGACGTTTCAAGTGCGGCGCCGGGTTCGCGATGAGCCGACGGTTCCCGATGCAGATCAGATCGAGATCGTGTTTCAAGATGACGACGTGCTGGTGGTGAACAAGCCGGCGGGGCTCCCGATTCATCCCACGGCGCGGTACCACCACAACACGCTCGTCGAGCAGCTGAAGAAGCGCTTCGGCGAGGGCTTCAGCCCAACGGCGCCCGCGGCAAAGACCGACTTCCGTGCGGACCCCGCGCATCGGTTGGATCGCGAGACGTCGGGGCTGCTGGTGTGCGGGAAGACGCTGCAGGCGTGTCAGCGGCTGATGAAGTCGTTCATGGATGGGTCGGTCGACAAGCAATACGTCGCCATCGTCGAGGGGCAGCCGACGCGTGATGCGTTCGAGGTCGATGCGCCGATCGCAGAAGGCACCGAGGTGATTCGCATCGCGGTGCGCATCGACGCGAAAGATGGCCGTGACGCTCGCACTCGTTTCGTGGTCGAGAAGAAGTTCGAGCGCGATGGCGCACGATTCGCCGTGCTGCGGTGTTTTCCCATCACGGGGAGGCAGCACCAGATTCGCATTCATGCGCAGCACGCCGGCTTTCCGCTCGTGGGAGACAAGATGTACGGGCCGGACCCGGGCTACTTCGATCGCTTCTCGAAGCATCAGCTCGAAGAAGAGGCGTGGGTGAAGTTGCGGCTGAAGCGGCAGGCGCTGCATGCGGCGGTCATCGAGTTCCCGCACCCCGTCACGCGCGCGGCGATGAAGTTCGAGTGCCCACTTCCGAAGGACATGAGCGACTTCGTCGCGGGCGCTTGATGTCTCCAGTGGAGACTTCGCTATGCTCAGCGCATGGCTTCGTGGCGCGGGAGACTCTTCAAGTTGGCGCTGCGCGGGGCGGCGTGGTCGTCGCGGAATTCGTGGGCGAGCGTGGTGTCGACTCCGTTGCTTTCGGCGATCGGAAACGTTCTCGCTCGGAGTCGCGGAGTGCAGACGCAACACCAGCCGCAGGCGCTCGCTGAGACCTGGCAGCGCGCGTTTCCTTCGAAGCGCGAGGTGCCGATCATCGGCGTGACGGAGCGTGAGGCGTTCGCGGAGATTCACACCGTGTGTCCACTGCGTGGCTCAGGCGACCTCGCAGCGTGTCATCGGATGATGGCGTACGACCGTGCGTTCGTTGCGCGCGCGGGAGGGAAGTTCGTGGTGCTCGAGTCGCAGGCGACGCCGGGCGTGACGCGGTGCCGGGTTTCGATCGCTCCTACGTTGAGCGCTCGCTTCAGAAGGTGACTTGAGCGCCGATCGAGATCGACGGGTACGCGAACCACGAGAACTGTGAGCTCGCTTCCGTCTCTCCGTACTGCAGACCCGTGAACGTCAGGTCGCCGCTCGCGACGATCGAGAACGACGGCACGATGCGGAACTTCAGATTCGCGCGCGGAGCCACGGTGAAGATCGCCGTCGCCGCGCGCGAGCCGTAGAGCTGCGCCAGCACACCAGGGCCGAGCTCGAGTCCCACTCCGAACTCGAAGCGCCACAGCTGCAGTCCAACGCGATAGCCGACGCGCACCTGCCCGCCCGCTTCGTTCGCTGCTTCGCTTCCGTTCAGCAACGCAGGCTCGAAGCTCATCTCGCCGAGCGCGAGCAGGTGCAGCGAGCCGAGCAACCGTCCACCCGCGAAGGACGCGAACGTGGTGGTCAGCGGCTCGAAGTCGACGCGCAGCTGCCACTTCGGGTCGCGCGCGTTCATTTGAAGAATGCGCCCCGCTCCACCGACGCTCACACCGAGGTTGATGCCGGTCTTGAGCGTCGCCGGCTGCTCGACCTGCTGCACCACGAGCGGTCCGCCCTTCGCTGCGACCAGCACCGACGAAGAGACCGGCTGCAGCGCAGACATCGCGACGACGTGACGCTGTCCATCCGTCAACGTCACGCGACCGCCGTAGCTCTGCCCACCCTTGAACAGCCGCAGACCGTACTGGCCCGGCGCGAGCGCGACTTCCTTCGCTCCGCCGACGACCTCGACGACGACTTGATCGCGCGCCAGGTCCGTCACCATCGCGCGCTCGGCATCGGGCAGCACCAGCATGGACGACGGCTTCAAGAGCGACGAGAGAACGAGCTCACCCTGCCCCGAGAGGCGGAAGTCGTAGTTCGGGTGCTGCGCTCCGACGGCGAGCATCGCGGTGCTCGAGACCGTGCGGTCGTACGCGTACTTGTACGCCTCCGCCAACGTGACGAGCTTGTCGCCGCTGGTGTCGGCCGCTCCGCGCAGACCCGAGATGAAGTTGTGGGTGAAGTAGCTGCCCATCACTTCGCTCGACTCGAGCGCCGCTTCGTCAGCCGCTGAAGAAGTGATGAACGCTTCGCCGGTCGCCTGCAGCGTGTCCGCCAGACGAATGGTGAAGCCCTCGACCGACTTGCCGCCCTTCTCGCGAAGCCCGGCACCTGAACGGCAGGCATCGACGACGACGAGACGAACATCGGCCGCGGTGCCGGTGAGCAACGCCTTCAAGCGCGGGTACGCGAGCTTCTCTCCGCTGAGCTCGATGGCCTCTCCGTCGCTGTGACCGGAGAAGTAGAAGAAGACGACGGTGCGCACATCGGGAGAGCGCTTGAAGAACGCGATGCGATCTCTCGCTTCAGCGATGGCGCGCTCGACCGAGCCGACTTTCTGCCCCTGGAGCAACAGCACGTCGTCGGCTTGAACGTCTCCGAGCTCGACGAGGACGCGGGCCATCTTTCCGGCGTCGCTCTCCGCGTACCGCAGCGGAGGCATCTCACCGGTGCCCGCGTTGTTGCCGACGACGATGGCGATGCGTCGCGTCTCAGCGCTGACCGTCGTCGCTGCCAAGACCAGGGGCAGGACCAACGGCAGGAGCAGCCGGGACAGACGCGTCGCCTGCGAGATCACGGTGTAGCCTTGCGAAACTCACGGAAAACGAAGCTCACCCCCGGCAGCTTCGGATTCTTGGCATCGAGTTTGAGCGCGGCTTCCACCTGCGCGGCAGTGATGGGCGCGTCCGAGAAGACCGCAACGATCTTCTCCGCTCCCAACGTGTCATCGAGCTCGACCGCGCCCGGCAATTCGACCTTGGCCTTGCCCTCGACCGGGTGGCTCTGCGCCGCTCCGAACGGGTGATAGACCGAGAACACGCCCGCACCATCGGTGGAGGCGACCATCAAGTACTTCGCTCCCGCGGGGCTCACCACGAAGCGAATGCGATCGCTCGGGTGCAGCACGGTGTCGTCCTTCACGGCGAACGCGGCACCAGCGCCGCGCATGGCGAACACTTCGAAGGACGGCGACGCAAAGCCCTTCATGCCGACGTACGAATCGTCTTCGGTCTGCGTCCCGGGCCCCGTGGTCAACACCACGGCAGCCGCGGCGCCTGCGACGGCGAGCGTGGGAATCAACAACTTCAACTTGAAGCGATCGAAAAAGCTCCCGCGGCTCGCGGCCACGCGGGCCTCGACCTTCGGGAGCGTGCGCGCGAACACGAACTGTTCGAAGCGCGCCTTGTCGTCGTTCAGCTCACGCCAGCGGGTGCGGCAGCTCTCACACGAGTCGATGTGGTGCTTGGCTTCGTTCGCTTCAGGAGCGGACAACGCAGACAGCAACAACAGGTCGATGGTCTCGGAAGAGAGGTGGGCTCCGCGGGGATGAGCGGTGGCCGTTGAAGAGTTCATGCGACACCTTCCCGCTCGACGAACTTGCGCGAGCGCTCCAGGAATTCCTGAAGGCGGTTGATGACGGTGCGGCGCGAGATGCCAAGCGTGTTGGCGATCTGCTCCTGCTCGAGTCCGTCCATGTAATAGAGCACCGCGACTTCCTGCAGCTTCTCAGGAGCGCGCTTGATGAGGCGCATCGCCGTGTCGCGATCGAGCATGTCGGGCTCGGGCGTCGTTCCATCACCCTCGGGCAGCTCTTCCGGAGCGGTGGGCTCGGCCTGACGCGAACGATCGCGAATCTGGTTGAGGCAGTAGTTGGTGCTGATCCGGTAGATCCACGCCAACGCCGTCGCGTCGTCCGGGGCACTCTCGATGTGTCGAAGCACGCGCACAAAAACCTCCTGCGTGGCGTCTTCCGCGAGGGCGTCATCCTTCAACAGCCGACGACAACGCGAATAGATCGCCGTACCGAACTTCCGGTACAGGGTTGAAACCCGTTCGCCGGTCTGAACCCCAGGGTCGACCACCGTGTGCAGCCTTTCTGTGTGCTGGGCGCGCGACTTCTTCGCGACTGGCTCCCTACACGACCCTACAGCTGGGGGAAACCACCCTCGGTGACTGGTCGAGGGCTGTTTCGCAGCAACATCGGAAGAGTTCGTGTGGGGAGTCAAAGGCACAGGAGGTGTCTGACAAAGTCGAGCCACCGCATGTGCAAACTACCGGAAAGCCATGTTGTTCCGAGTGGTTACAAGACCGAAATTCCCGGCAATTCCGGCTCGCCATGCGGCCGTGGTGGGAAAAGCAATTCCCCACTAAGTCGCGCGGCCATGTGCGGCGTCTTCGGCATCTTCGGTCATGAAGAAGCGAGTCACCTGACGTACCTCGGGCTCCACGCGCTGCAGCATCGCGGGCAGGAGAGTGCGGGGATCGTCGCCAGCGACGGCGCGAATTTGAAGTCGTACCGCGCGATGGGTCTGGTGGCCGACATCTTCAACGAGCCGGTGCTCGCGGGCCTGCCGGGAAAAGCGGCGATCGGCCACGTGCGCTACTCGACGGCCGGCGGCTCACACGTGAAGAACGCGCAGCCGTACCAGGTGAGCTTCGCGGGCGGTCAGCTGGCCATCGCGCACAACGGCAACTTCGTCGACGCCGATGAAGCGCGCGCGCACCTCGAGCAGGCGGGCGCCATCTTCCAGAGCGACTCCGACACCGAGAACGTCATCCACTACATCGCGCGTTCGCGAGCGGCGACGTTCGAGGCGCGGGTGGTCGATGCGCTCAAGCAGCTCGACGGCGCGTTCTCGATGGTCTTCCTGACCGAGAAGAAGTTGGTGGCGGTGCGCGACGCCATCGGCTTCCGCCCGCTGGTGCTCGGTCGCGTGAAGGAGGCCTACGTCATCGCCAGCGAGACCACCGCGCTCGATCTCATCGAGGCGGAGCTGCTCCGCGAGATCGAGCCCGGAGAGATGGTGGTCATCGACGAGAACGGGCTCAAGTCGAGCTTCCCGTTCGAGAAGCGCCCGGTGAGCCGCTGCGTGTTCGAATACGTCTACTTCGCGCGGCCCGACAGCAAGCTCTTCGGCGAGCAGGTGTTCTCGGTGCGCAAGCGCCTGGGCGCGGAGCTCGCGAAGGAACAGCCGATCGACGCCGACGTGGTCATCGCAGTGCCCGACTCCGGAGTCGCAGCGGCGATGGGCTATGCGCAGGCGTCCGGCATCCCCTACGACGTGGGGCTCATTCGCTCGCACTACGTGGGGCGCACCTTCATCGAGCCGCAGCAGTCGATTCGGCACTTCGGCGTGAAGCTGAAGCTCGCTCCGGTGCGCGCGTCGCTCGAGGGGAAGCGCGTCATCGTCATCGACGACTCCATCGTGCGCGGCACGACGTCGCGGAAGATCGTGAAGATGATTCAGGGCGCCGGGGCGAAAGAAGTGCACCTGCGCATCTCTTCTCCGCCGACCGCGTGGCCGTGCTTCTACGGAATCGACACGCCTTCTCGCAAAGAGCTCATCGCGTCGTCGCATTCCACCGACGAGATCGCGCGCTACGTCACCGCCGACTCGCTGGCGTACCTCTCGATCGACGGGCTCGCGCGCGCGGCGGGAGACGACAGCGGGAAGTCGTTCTGCATGGCGTGCTTCAGCGGCAAGTACCCGACGGGTCTGCCGGCGCCAGCGCAGGTCCCAGCGTCTGCGCAGAGCTGAAACCGTGTCAGACTGTCGGCAGTGCGCGCACTCTGGTTGAGCGGAGTCGTCCTCGTCATCGCAACGTCTTGCGCCCCGCAGGAGCGTCACGACCCGCCTCGAGTGGCCTCGCGCTCGGAGGCGCTGATTCCCCAACCCGAGATCGGAACGTCGCTCGGCGCGCTCGGGCGTGCGCCGAAGTCACAGGCGTGGGCGCGGGTGACGGCGACTGCGACGCGAGCGTTCGCGGTGTGGGTCGATGGGCGCGATCTCGGCACGCGGGAGCGCGCGGTCTACGCAGCCCGCATCGAGCCAGACGGTGGCGTGCTCGACCCGGTGGGCTTTCGCGTCGCGCAGTACGACTGGGTGCACGAGGTGGCGATCGCGAACGACGGCACGCGGGTGCTGGTGGTGTTCTCGGCAGAGCTCGGAGGTATTTCCCGCATCTACGCCGTGCGCCTCGACGCGGTGACGGGGGCCTTCGTCGACACCAACGGGCCGGTCACGCTCGCCACCAACCCCGACGACGATCGCGATCCCGAGGTGGTGTTCGACGGCCAGAACTTCGTCGTGGCGTGGGTGACGCACTCGCAGCCCGCACGCGCGCAGGTGCGCCGCGTCGATCCCGCAACGGGCACCGCGCTCCCGGGGACCCTCTCGCTGGGCACGCTCGACCTCAACCGCGTCAGCATCGGAACCATCGGCGGCGGAAACTCGGTGGTGGTGTTCGATCAAGTCGACGTCGACGGTGGCTCCTCGACCGAGCTCGTCTCGGTGCAGGACGGCGGCGCGAGCCCCTTCCCGTCGATTCCAGGCCCCAGGGCGCGCGGGGGTCGCATCGGCCCGGCGAGCGCCACCACCTACTTCGTCACCTGGCTCGACAATTCCCAGGGCTACCCGGAGATCCTCGGAGCGCGCGTCTCGTCGATGGGCTTCATCGACACCACGCCGCTGCCCATCGCGACCGGGAACGACGGCGGCGTGATCGAGCGTGAGTTCGCAGACCCGGTGCTCACCTCGGGCCCCAGCGTGGTGGTGCCGTACCTCGAGCTGACCACGACCTCGGGAGGCTCGGAGACCTTCGTTCGCCGCGTCGACCCCATGACTGGAGCCGTGCAGCCGCAGCTCACGCTCTCAGCGACACGCACCGAGCTCGGCGCCCCGTTCATCGCTCCGCTCGGCGGCGCGTTCGTAGGCGTCTACGGACGCACCTTCTCTCCCAACAGCCGAGCCAACGATGACGTCTTCTACACGATGGGCCCTGCGCCCGGCCCGCTCCTGAGCCGCTCGTACCAGGCGCAGAACAACGCGACCGGGGTCGCGGTGGGCGGCAACGACTTGTTGGCGTGGACCTCGTATTTCCCGACCGACACTGACATCGCGTTCACGTCGTGGAGCCCTGACGCGGGGCTGATGACCGCCGAAGACACGTTCGTGAGCGTGACGTCGGATCAGGACTTCGTCGATCTCTCGCGCGCCGATGGCCGCGTGCTGGCCAGCTTTCAGCGCGCCGGGCCTTCCAGCATCGAAGGTGGCCGCATCGACCCGCAGGGAGTCGGTGTCGACAATGCGCCCTTCACGGTGTGCAGCCTCCCGGGCAGCCGTCTGGTCGCGAAGTCGGCGTTCGACGGCACGCAGTGGTGGACCGGTTGGCTCGATGACCGTGCCGCGCGCGCGGCGTACGTCTCGCGCGTGACGTTGGGCGGCTCGGCGCTCGATGGCTCGGGCCGCGCGTTGCCCTTCACCGACCCGCGCTCGCTGGCGGCGGCGAGCGGGCCCGGCCAGGTGCTCTTCGCGAGCCACAGCGGAACTGGCGTGCTCCAGCTGGCGCGCGCCTTCTCCGACGGAGGGATGGACAGCGACCGCATCGAACGGACGGCGACCTTCTTCGCCCGGCCCGCGGTCGACTTCGACGGTGTGAACTACGTGGTGGCGGTGGAGAGCGACCTGCCGGACGGTGGCGAGGCGTTGCTCGCGGCGCGCTTCGACTCGTCGCTCAACCAGCTCGATCTCCCCGCGATTCGGGTGCGTGAGGTGCCCGACGTGGACGGCATCGCGATCAGCTTCGATGGCGTGCACCACATCGTGGTGTGGAGCGAGGGGGGCGGCGCCATCGAGCGCATGTACGGCGTGCGGCTCACCGTCGACGGGCAGATCGTCGATGCGATGCCGTTCGACATCGCGCCAGCAGGCCGCTTCACCGCGCCCCACGTCAGCGGCGCGGGAGCAGGCCGCAGCTTCGTGAACTTCTCGCGCTTCGATTCTCCAGCGACGGAGACCTGGCGCGCGCGCGCGGTGATTCTCGAACAGGGCGGCGGCGGACAAAGCTGCATGAGCGACACCGACTGCGGCCCCAACTTCACCTGCGTCGATGGCGTGTGCTGCAACTCGGCGTGCGGTGGCGGCGTGGCGACCGACTGCGTGGCATGCAGCATCGCCAACGGCGGAATCACCGACGGGACGTGCACGCTCGTGCGGAGCGGAATGAACTGCCGCTCCTCGGTCGGTGAGTGCGACGTCGGCGAGGCGTGCGACGGCGTCAGAGCCGCGTGCCCGGCTGATCAGACCCGCGCGGGCCTGACGTGCAGCATCGGCGTGTGCGTCGGTACGATGTGCGAGGTCGACGACGGCGGGCTCGTCTTCCCCGATGCGGGCGTTCCTGATGGTGGTGCTGCGGATGCCGGAATCGAACCGGATGGCGGAAGTGTTGATGCGGGCGGTGGCCTTCCGCCTGAACGCCGACTCGGTGTGGGGTGCGCGTGCGCCGAAATTCCGGGACCGGAGCTGGCGCTGTTCGCGGTCGCATTTCGTGCGATTTTGAATCGACGTTTCCGGCGAAGACGCGCAACCGCTCGCGATCGCTGAGAGATCTGCCGACCCTCGGGAATTTCACACTTTGGCCGCTGCGTGGGTCTTGAGCGCACACCACGCATCACAACCAAAGAGGACTCACCATGGGCGGCTTGCTTCTCATCATCGGACTGGCGGTTCTGGGCTACGGCCTGGCGCAGCACTTCAAGGGCAAGCGCATCCTCGCGGCGCCTTTCAAGAAGACGGGCGACATCGCGAAGAACCCGGTCTCGGAAGACCCGAAGGGCGCGATGAGCACCGAGGGCAAGGTCCTCGCTCCGCAGCAGCAGCTGCTCTCGCCGTGCACCAAGCAGCCTTGCCTCGCCTACGAGGTGAAGGTCGAGCGCATGTACGAGAAGACCGAAACGACCCAGGACGGCACCAAGACCGTGAAGGGCACCGAGACGCTCGAGACCGTGAAGGGCGGCTCGGTGTTCGGCCTCGATGACGGCTCTGGCGCGATCATGATCGACGTCACCAAGGGCGCCGACTTCGACAACATGAAGGAAGGCTACAAGAAGGACATCAACGGCCACTCCGGCAGCTCGCACATTCAGTTCGGCGAGTTCCGCTTCGACGTTCCGGCGATCAGCAGCAGCAGCGGCTGGACCATCGGCTTCAAGGCGACCGAGAAGTTCGTTCCGGTCGAGGGCAACCTGTTCGTCCTCGGCAAGCTCGACGGCGGCAAGCTGACCAAGCCGGGTTGGCGCTCGATGTTGACCTCGGCGAAGGGCCGCGAAGGTCTGCTCGGGTCGATCGCGAAGAAGAAGAAGTTCTCGTTCATCGGTGGCGGCGTGGCGGCGGTGCTCGCGATTCCGCTGATGATCTTCGCCCCTGAGGCGGACCCCAACGCGGTGTCGGCGTACTGCGAGAGCACGTTGACCGATGCCCGTCAGCGCTGCAGCGACAACGTGAGCGACGTCGACGGCGAGAAGTTCACGTGGACGGTGACGAAGCCCGGTGAATACGAGCTGTCGGTCATCGCGCCGCAGAAGAAGATCAGCCTGATTCCCCAGCTCGTCCTCAAGGACAGCAAGGGCGAGGAGCTCGTCAACGAGACCGGCCCGATGGGCGGCACGGTGTCGAAGACGGTGAAGGTCGAGGCGGGCACGTACGAGCTCGCGGTGCTCCCGGCCGACAACTACATGGTCAAGGGCGGCTACTCGTTCGACATGGAAATCAAGTCGCTCGCCGTCGACGCGGTTCCCGCGGTCGCTGCGAAGGATGGCGCGGAGCAGCAGGACGGCGTGGCGTACAGCGACGAGAAGCTCACCGAGCGCGTCGCGTCGCTCAACGAGATGTGCCCCGACACGTTCTGCGAGGGTCAGTTCGACTACCAGTTCAAGAAGCTCGCCTGCGCCGATGCGACCCACTGCGTGCTGTCGTTCACCGCGAAGGACCAGGACAACAAGAAGAAGAAGCCGATGGACGTCGAGCTCGAGATCGCTGGCTTCAAGGCGCTCGAGCAGGACCTGGAGCAGGACTACCAGTACGAGGGTTCGTTCGACGAGGCCGTCAGCAACGCCCTGATGAAGTGGGAAGAGCACCCGGTCGCGAAGAAGGTCACGACGCCGGCCGCTCCCTCGAAGGCGAAGTCGATCGCTGCCCCGACCAAGGCGGACAAGAAGGAGAAGGCGAAGGCCGTGGCTCCCGCGCCGAAGCCGGTGAAGAAGACCGAAGTCGCGCCGAAGGCTGAGATCATCGCGGCGGCTCCGAAGCCGGTGGAGAAGAAGACGGTGGCGGCGGCTCCGGTTGCGGCGACGCCTTCGAGCAACCGCACCAGCAAGAACCTCGAGGACTGATTCCGTCTGGTTTTGCTGGGCACGGCCCCTCTGCGCACCACGCGCGGAGGGGCTTTGTGTTTTGGGTGAATCGTTCTGCGTCAGTGTTCGTTTGGAGCGCGATGCGGCTCGCGTCGATCCTCGCACTGGTTTCGCTCTCGGCCGTCGCGCAGGAAGTCCGCGTGACCGACGGAACGCCGCTCGTGGAGCCGCCGCCCCGCTTCGGCATCGTGGCGAACATGGGCGTGGAGACGGTGTTTCCCGTCGAAGGCGGCGAGTCGCTGCAGATCGGCTTGAGGACGGGCGTCGGGATGCGGTTCGGGCTCCAGGCAGCGGAAGGCCAAGGGATGGCGACGTTGCCGGCCGTCGCGTTGATGGGTGGCTTCGTCGGTCAGTCGAGTCCCATCGGCTTCGTGCCCGGAGCGTTCGTCGAGGCGCGCGTCGAGCTGGCGGTGGTCTCTCCGCTCAAGAAGTACCTGCTGCAGCCAGCGGCGGTCGTGTACGCGATGGGTGGGATGACGTGGCGTGAGCGCACCGTCGTTCCGCACTTCGGGCTCGGTGTCGGGTGGGGCGTGTTGTTCTTCCCCGACGTCGATACGCGGCGCGCGTTGAGTGGGTGGAAGTTCAACAACGAGGCAGCGGCGTTCGTGGCGTTGATCGCTGCGCTCGTGGCCGCAGGACGGTTGGAAGTTCGGTACGCGCCGGCGACTGGGATGATTCCTGCGACGAGCACGGCGATGATCGGCTTTGGAATCTAGACCAGTGTATGAATTTGGCTGTTACGTTACTCTGAGAATCACGACGCATCAGCAGCCAAAGGGTCGAAGTGGGTGTGGATTTGGGCCGTGCCGAACGGCGCACGAGCCTCTCGACTACGAGCGAATTTCACTCAGTTGACCAGTGAGTGGATCTGGTCGTCCTGACGACCAAATTCAGACAATGGTCGAGCTTGCGTCGAAGATTGAGCGAATTGAGCGCCAAATCGGTCGAGGTCGAGGGGCTCGACCGCCGTTTGGCAGAGCGACTGAGACCCAAACCCCACTTCGACCCTCAGGCTGTTGGTGCCTCGTGTCGACGAGGCGTTTGTTCGCGCGCTGATGTTTGGTCGCGACTCGACTCGACGCAGCACTGGCGTTCCTTCGTTCAGCGGACGCAGCTGATGTTCGCGCTCGTGCTCGCGGGGCTGAGGATCGCGTTGCTGTCGAAGTTGCACGTCGCGAAGTTGAGCCGCACGCGACCGACACCACCACCGCCACCACCACCTGCGGGGTTCGTGCAGTTGTTCCCGACCGTGCCGTTCCCTGCTCCGCCGGAGCTCGCTGCGCCGTCACCACCGTTGCCGCCGCAACCGCCGCCTGTGATGCACACCGCGCGCACGCTGCTGACTTGCCCGTTCTGTCCCGTCGCACCGTTGACCGAACTTCCGCTCGCTTCTCCTCCTGCGCCACCATTGGCTGCGAGCACGGCGATGGCGTTCATGGTGAGCGTGGTGCCCTCGAGGAGAATCGCGCCGCCCGAGCCGCCGCCACCGCCGCCGACGCGGTCGCCGTTGTCGCCACCTTCGCCGCCCTGCCCGTTGGCCTGCACGCTGCCTCCGGTGTTGAAGGTCATCGCGCCGCCCGCGGAGATCTGCACCGCGCCGCCAGGGCGTCCGCCGGCACCGCCATTCGAACCAGAGCGACCGCCATTTCCTCCGCGGCAACCACCGCGCAGGGGCGTCAGCGTGACGTTGGTGTTCATCACCACGCCCGCATCACCACGCGCCCCGCCGTTTTCTCCGTCAGCACCGCGGCCTCCGTTCGAGCCGAACGCGCCACCGCCACCACCGCCCGCGGTCTCAGGTGAACCGCTCGCCGCACCATCACCACCGCGCTCCGCCGGCAGGCAGCCCAGGTTGGCGCCAGCGCCCGCATTCGTCGCGTCCGTTGACACACTCACGGTGGAGTTGAGCGTGACAGCCCCGCGCACCGCGACGATGAGCGGGCGCGCACCGACGGCGCGGAACGTCGTGTTGACGGTGAGCGCGTCGGCGAAGATCAGCACTGCTCCATTGGCGAGAATGCGTGTCGCCGGCGGCTGCGGGCCCGTCATGCACGTCGTCCAATCGGTGCCGCCATCGCCCGTCTGGGTGTTCATGGTGGTCGGACAGTTGATGGTCACCATGCCCATCGTCGCGGGGAGATCAGGCTCGGTGAAGTTGCTCGGCACGTACGTGAAGATCGTCTGCGCCGCACAACCACCGTCGGGCACGCACGCGCCGCCGGTGCACGCGCCGGTGCGCACGGAGTACTGACACGTCCCGCCGACGTCGCAGCCGTTGTTCATGAAGCACTCACCCGGCGGCGTGCACATCGTTCGCACGCCAGCGACGCAGCCACCATCGCCGTTGCACGAATCACCGACGGTGCAGTTGTCGTTGTCGGTGCACCCGAGCGTGCCCATCGGGAGCGGCGTGTAGCTGCACGGTCCACCATCGGTCTCGACACACGTGCCCGTCGGCATGAAGCAACCGCCTGCTGGAGGCGCGTTGCACATCTTCGGCACCGCTCCGCAGCCACCGTCGGCAGCGCAGGAGTTCACCGTGCAGAACAAGCCGTCTTCGCACGAGTTGCTCATGCTCACCGGGTACACGCAGCCACCTGCGTCGACCGAACACGTGCCGTTGCTCGAGAAGCACGCGCTGGGAGCCATGTTGCAGGTCAGCACCGCGCCCGCTCCGCAGAAGTTGCCGCTGCACTGGTCGTTGCCGGTGCAGGGGTCCCCATCGCTGCACATCGTGCCGTTGGGACAATCGATGTTGTCTGCGCAGTCGGTGAAACTGTCGCCGTCGTTGTCGACACCGTCTGCGCAGAGGCCGACTTCGGTGGGCGCCTGACACATCATGTTCATGCACGTACCGCTCGTCCCGCACGTCGCTCCGGCGCAATCCACGTCAGCGCAATCGGTCGTGCCGTCGAAGTCGTTGTCGAGCGTGTCGTTGCAGTTCACTTCCTTGCAGGCGTTCATCACGCAGCGATTTCCCGCGCCGACGCGGCACTGCATCTGGTCGCACGCCATGTCGGCGCAATCGATGGCGCTGTTGCAGTTGTCGTCGAGCTGATTGCCGCACTGCTCGGCTGCGTTGGGCCGAATCGCCGCATTGTCGTCATCGCAGTCGACGTCGGAGGTGAAGCCGTCACCGTCCATGTCGACGCCACCATCTCCGCCACCGCCGCCCGTGCCGCCGCCAGTGCCGCCGCCGCCGCCCGTGCCGCCGTCGTTCTGATTCTGCGTGGAGACGATCTTCAGCGTGAGCTTCGCTTCGGGCGTCGGCGTGCCGAACTGGGTGGGGAGCGCCTCACTCTCTTCCTGCGGCGCGGTGCGCGTGGTGCAGGTCTCGTCGGAGAAGCCGAGCGCCTGCACCTCGACGGCGTTCGCTTCTCCGCGCTGCGCGATGCCGAAGACGAGGCGTGATTTTCCGGCGACGGGCACCGGCATCGACTCGCGATCGGTCGAGCCGCGCGCGATGAGCTTCACGCACGTGCTCTTGACGCCCGGTTCGAACTCGACCACGACTCTCAAGCTGCCCGTCGAAGAGTTGGGCGAGCAGCTGATCAACGCAACTCCGGTGGCAACCACGAGCAGTCGTCGCATCGGCCGGCAGCCTATTCGGAAACGAGGAGAACGCATGCGGACCAGAGTGCTGATCAGCGCGTGCCTGATCGCTGCGTGTTCTCCACCAATGCCGATGCTCGACGGCGGCACCGAAGTCGATGCAGGTCGTGACGCCTCGGTCGCGTTCGACGCGGGGTCCACGGATGCGGGGACCGACGCAGGTGTTGACGCGGGTGTCGATGCGGGACGACCGGACGCGGGCATCGACGCTGGCTTCGACGCAGGCCCTCCGCAAGACGCGGGCTTCTTCACGCAGCTCGACGCAGGTCCGGGCGACTTCAGCGCGGTGTGGACCAACGGCAGCGGCGCGTGGATCGTCGGCCTGGATGGACTGATTCTCCACCGTCGCCCGGGCAGCGCAGCCTGGACGCGCGTGGACGCGGGCACGAACGATCTCCTGCTGACGCTCACGGTCGATGGACTGGGCCGCGTACACGCAGGAGGCCGCACCAGCTCGGATCTCGGCGTGACGTTGATGAGCGCCGACGGCGGAGAGCACTTCGTCGAGCAACGCAACGGTCTCCCCTTCGCCGTGAACTCGCTCGCGTCGGCTGGAGATCTCGTCTTCGCGGCAGCCGATGTGGTGCTCTTCCTCGACGGCGGCGCGTGGGATCGCTCGATGCCCCAGCCTTCGAGTCCGTTTCCCGGCTCGCTGACCGCGCGCGGCGCTGAGGTCTGGGCGACCGGTTTCGCGGTGGTGCATCACTTCATCGACGGCGGCTGGCGCGAGGAGATGTCAGGCGGAGAGCTCGGCATGGATGTCTGCACCTCGATCGCCGAACGCACGCTCGTCTCGGAGCACGGCTTCGTGGCGATGGCCAGCGTGACGGGTCCGTGGAGTCCGTGGCCCGTCTTCATCGGCAACGAGCCGGTCGGTTGTGACTACGCGCCTGATGGCACGTTGTGGATTGCGGGCAATCGGTTTCCGGGCACGAGCATCGAAGGCATCGTGTTGCGATCGCGCGGCGGAGTGACGACCGAGTGGATCCTCCCTCCATTGCGCGCGATCTCTGTGAGCAACGATGAGGTGTTGATCATCGGATCGGATGCGTACGTTGGGCGCTTGATTCAGCCCTGACGCCGCTATGGTCCCGGCTCCGTGGCGCTTCCGAAAATCGACGAGCTGATCAAGCAGTGGAAGAAGTCCCATTCCGATGCGTTGCGCGCGCTGATTCTCGCGCTCGACGAAGCGAAGCCGCTGGCCGAGCTGCAGGGCCTCGAGACGCTCAAGATCGCGCAGGTGGTCGAGCGCCTCGAGCCGTTTGCGAAGGCTGGGCGCGCGAATGATCCACGGCTCACGCACGCGCTCGAGCCGATTCTCGCGAACGTCACGTGGAGTTCGGATGGCAGCAAGCCGGCGTGGCGCGCCATCTTCGCCGCGGTGACGGCGTCGGGCGACGCGCGCTTTCGCGAGCTCAACCCCCAGTTCAAGGTGCGCCCGCTGATGCAGGAATGGCTGCTCAGCGCGTGGAAGAAGACCATCGCCGAGCTGCCCGAGAAGACGCTCCCGCGCGACGACGACGCGAAGTGGAAGGCGGCGCTCGACGCGTTGCCGAAGAAGAAGGCGGCGCCGGGCGCGAAGGACGAAGCCGCGCTGCTCGCCGACGTGTTCGCGCGACCGGACGATGATGGTCCGCGGCTCGTCTACGCCGACTTTCTGCAAGAGCGCGGTGACCCGCGCGGAGAGTTCATCACCCTGCAGTGCGGTGCTCGCGACGAGAAGCGGGAGAAGGCGTTGCTCAAGCAGCACGAGAAGAAATGGTTGGGCGCGCTGGCCCCGGTGTTGTCGAAGGGCGTGGAATTTCGTCGCGGCTTCCCGAGCAAAGGCCGCGTGAACTTCAGGGCGCAGACCGACGCCGAGAAATACGGAGTGCTCCCGGAATGGGCGACGTTCGAAGAGCTGGAATGGATCAACGCGGCCGCTTCGAGCGATCAACGAAGATGGACGCGCTTCATCGGGCCGAACTTCCGCAACTTGAAGGTCGCGCGTAGCCCGCACTTCACCACGATGCTCGACGCGAAGACGCCGTGGGCCGTCGAATACCTCGCCGTCATCGTCAGTGAGCCCGACGACTTGAAGCGGTTCGCTTCCGTGGCGAAGACGCTGTTCCCGAAGCTGAGGACGCTCCGGATCTTGTGGGGCCTGAACCCGGGGTGGCTGACCGGCGTCCCCTCGCTCGGAAACGTCACGCGTCTCGAGCTCGGCGGGAGCTCGGACGTCGGGCCGATGCTCGGCCCCGTGTCGGCGACCGACGTGAAGGAGTTGTGGTTCGAGGACGTGCTGCGTTTCTCGCGTGACGCGAGCGGCAAGTTTTCGGTGCTCGACTTCCACATCGACGAAGAGCGCACCGACCAGCGGTACTTTCTCGGTCACGCGCTGCGTTTGCCGCACGGCTACATCACCTCGTTCACGTTCGGTGGCGCGCGCAAACCAGACAACCCGAAGGTCGAGGAGACGCTGCGCGAGCGGGTGCGTGCGAAGGATGGAGCCGACCCCTTCGCGCCGAAGAAGGTGGGAGAGCTGCCCGAGATCAAGGGCTGGCCACCCATGACGTGGCTCGACGGAACGCACCTGTTGATCTCGATGCAGGGCGTGGCGTTGGTGGTGGACGCGCCGAAACAACGCGTGGTGCGCGAGTTCCCGATCGATCGCCTGCTGGCGGTGCGTCGCTACGAACAGGGCAAGTCGTTCCTCGGCCTGCAGAACAACGCCATTGTCTGTGTCGACGCGGACACGGGCACGACGAAGTTCGAAGTCACGACGCCGTGGCACAGCAGCTACCGGCTCAACGTGTCGGCCGATGGAAAGCGTGCGTCGAGCGCGAAGGGCGTGCTGATCGATCTCGAGGCGAAACAGCTGGTGCCTCCTCCGCGCGGAGCGAGAGAGGCGAGCTACCGCGCGCTCGACGACTCGTTCTGGTTGCAGTGGGTGCCCGCGAAGGAACAGGGCAAGCCGCAGCCGTACATCTTGCGTCGACCCGGTGTGCGCGAGTCCGTCGACCTCGAGCGCGGTCAAGGCTTCGAAGGTCCGCTCGAGGCGGGCGGTGGGCTCATCGCGCGCACGAGCGAAGAGCTGCTGCGGTGGGATCGCACGACGGGCGCCGTCACGCACTCGGTGAAGATGAAGAACGAGCTGCGGCCTCCAGTGCATCTGCACGCGACGGAAGACGGCTCGCGGCTGGCCGTCGCGGAGACCCCGAAACGCGCGCTGGTGCTCGATGCGACCGACTTGAAGGTGCTCGCCGCGTTCGACGTGGACACGAACCTCGGCGGGTTGGCGCTGTCTCCGGATGGGAAGAAGTTGGCGGCGATCGTCGGAGCAGCATTGCGCGTGTTCACCATTGTCTGAAATTGGTCGTTTCGTCCGTCGGTGCAACTGCAACCGCAGCTTGCTTTGGGGTGGTGGTGTGGTCAGATTTGGGTCGTGCCAAAAGGCAACGAGCCCCTGAACCACGAGCGAATCTTGTTCAGTTGACCAGTGAGTGAATCTGGCTGCCCTGACGACCAATTTCACTCAGTGGTTGACCCTGCATCGAAGACCGCTTTCATTGCGCGCCCTTTTCGCTCGAGGACAGGGGCTCGCGCGCTTTTCGGCACGGTGAACGAGACCAGTCGCGCCTTCGACCTCAGCGCAGTGTCGGCGCACGAAAGACTGTATGAGCGCGGACATGGCTGCTGCGAAGAAGACGAAGAAAACGACTAAAAGCTGCTCGGCGCTCTTCGATCCGAAGCGATGGCGCGAAGTCCCGGGCTTCGACTTCACCGACATCACGTTCCACCGCGCGGTCGATCAAGGCACGGTGCGCATCGCGTTCAACCGACCCGAAGTGCGCAACGCGTTCCGCCCGCGCACCGTCGACGAGTTGTTCCGCGCGCTCGAAGCCACGCGCTTCATGACCGACGTCGGCGTGGTGCTGCTCACTGGAAATGGGCCGTCACCGAAAGACGGCGGCTGGGCGTTCTGCAGCGGCGGCGATCAACGCATTCGCGGCAAAGACGGCTACCAGTACGGCAAGGAAGACAAACACCTCGATCCCGCGGGGCTGGGTCGCCTGCACATTCTCGAGGTGCAGCGGCAGATTCGGTTTCTCCCCAAGGCCGTCATCGCGGTGGTGCCGGGCTGGGCCGTCGGCGGCGGGCACTCACTGCACGTCGTCTGCGACCTGACCATCGCGTCGAAGGAGCACGCCCTCTTCAAGCAGACCGACGCCGACGTCGCGTCGTTCGATTCGGGCTACGGCTCCGCGTTGCTCGCGCGGCAAGTCGGCCAGAAGAAGGCCCGTGAGATTTTCTTCGTCGGCGCGAATCATTCCGCCGACGCCGCGGCCGCGATGGGCATGGTGAACGCCGTCGTGCCGCACGCGAAACTCGAGAGCTTCGCGCTCGATTGGGCCGCGGAGATCAACACCAAGTCGCCGACCGCGATCAAAATGCTCAAGTACGGCATGAACCTTCCGGACGACGGAATGGTCGGTCAGCAGCTCTTCGCCGGAGAGGCCACGCGCCTCGCCTACGGCACTGACGAAGCGACCGAAGGACGTGGCGCTTTCGTTGAAAAACGTCGCCGAAATTTCTCGAAGTTTCCGTGGTCGTACTGACTTCTGAAGCGATTCCAGCCCTGAAAATCGGCCCCGCAAAGCCCTGATTCACGAGGGCTTTTGCTTTTTTCAAAGCCCTTTTCACTCTGACGCACCGCGATGGGTATTGTCCGCGCCGGGGGAAGGGTTCCCGCTTTTCTCAACACGTTCAACGCCGCCACGCGCGGCACAACACTGGAGTGCACCAGATGGGTGGTTTCCTGCTTTTCATCGGCCTGGCGGTTCTCGCCTTCGGCCTCTACAACATGATGGCGATCAAGCGCGTGCTTGCGGCGCCGTTCAAGAAGACGGGCGAGCTCGCGAAGAACCCGGTGTCGGAAGACCCGAAGGGCGCGATGTCGACTGAGGGCAAGGTGATCCCGCCCGCGACGCAGCTCCTCTCGCCGTGCACCAAGCAGCCGTGCCTGGCGTACGAAGTGAAGATCGAGCGTCTCTACGAGAAGACCGAGACCACGCAGGACGGCACCAAGACCGTGAAGGGCTCTGAGACGCTCGACACCGTCAAGGGTGGCGCGGTGTTCGGCCTCGACGACGGCTCGGGCGCGTTCAACATCGACGTCAGCAAGGGCGCCGACTTCGACAACTTCAAGGACGGCTTCAAGAAGGAAATCAACGGCCACTCCGGCAGCTCGCACATCACGTTTGGTGAGTACACCTACGACGTGCCGGCGATCGGCTCTGACCGCGGCTGGACGATCGGCTTCAAGGCGACCGAGAAGTACGTGCCGGTCGAGGGCAACCTGTTCGTGCTCGGCAAGCTCGAGGGCAACAGCATCGTGAAGCCGGGTTGGCGCTCGATGATGACCTCGGCGAAGGGCCGTGAGGGTCTGCTGGGCTCGCTCGAGAAGAAGAAGAAGTTCTCGTTCATCGGTGGCGGCGTCGCCGCGGTCCTCAGCATCCCGCTGATGATCTTCGGCCCGAAGGCCGACCCCAACGCGCTCGGTGCGCACTGCCCGTCGGAGATGACGGACGTTCGCCTGCGCTGCAGCAACCAGGTCACGGATGACGACATCTACACCTGGACCGTGACGAAGCCGGGCAAGTACGAGCTGACCGTGTACGCGCCGGCGAAGAAGGTTCCGTTCGACCCGGGCCTCATCATCACCGACTCGTCGGGCGCGGAGATCGCGAACGTCGCCGGTGGCGTGGGCAACAACGCGGTCGCGAACGTCGACGTCAAGGCTGGCACGTACAAGCTGAAGGTGTGGCCGGCGGACAACTACAAGGTCAAGGGCGGCTACTCGTACGAGTTCGAGATTGCCTCGGTTGGTGGTGACGCGGCCCCCGCGGTTGCCGACCCGCTGAACGGCGAAGGCGAGCCGAAGGCTGAGGACGTGGCGGCGGCTCCGGAAGGTGACGCGCCTCCCCCGGCCGACGAGCCTGCTCCTGCGCCGGCTCCCGCGCCTGCGAAGAAGAAGAAGGGCAAGAAGTAAGACGCCGTCTTGCTCGGCGCGCCCCAAGTCGCGCCTCAATCTGAATACGGCTGACGCGAGTCACATCAGCAGACAAGTCTGCTGGGCGAACGAGCGTTGAGCCAATCCTGCGGCGCCGACGACCGGGCCGGCGCCAGCGGGACGAGGGCTCGGACTTCTTCATTGAAGGCCGGGCCCTTCGTGTTTTTGTGCGCTGCGGTGAAACGGTTGAAGCGTTGGAAGTGGCCGTTGCTGGTGCTCGTGCTCGCGCTCGGAGCGTGGCGCTGGGCGTCGATCGATCGCTGCGGCGAGTGGCCCTTGAAGCCGGCGGCGCTGACGCAGCTCGCGCAGAGCCAGGGCACGCTCAGCGTCGGAGCAGCCGTCGTGCCCTTCGTGCTCGACTTCCCGATGACGGTGGGCGGCTTCGGGCCGTTGCGCGGCTCGGCGGACAAGGTGCTCACTCCGCTCGGTGCGCGCGCGTTGATCATCGAGAACGGCTCGCAGCGGCTGACGCTGGTGGTGCTCGACGTGTTGCTGATTCCTCCGCAGGTGAGAGATCAGATCGCCGCGAATCAGAAGGGTCAGGTGTGGGTCATCGCGACGCACACGCACACCGGGCCGTCCGGCTTCGATCCGCGCGCGGCCTCGGAGCTCGCGGCGCTCGGCTCGTTCAACCAGCGAGATCAGAACGCCATCATCGAAGCGGGTCGCAAGGCGATCGACGCGGCGAACACGAAGCTCGTCGCGGTGAAGCTCGAGGTCGGAGAGGGCGCCAACGAGCTCGCCGTCGCGCGCAGCGGGAAGGAAGTCGATCGCCGCATCACGCGCGCGCGCTTCGATTCTCTCGACGGAGCGGTCGCGCAGGTGGTGATCATCTCCGGGCACCCCACGCTCGAGCCGCGCAAGCCGGAAGGGCTGCACGGTGATTGGCCCGCGGTGCTCGCGCAGCGCCTCGAAGCGAACGGCGGTCCGGTGACGCTGGTGCTCCAGGGCGCGGCCGGCAACGCGAGCATCAACCGTGACGTGGCGTCGACTCCGGAGCTCGCCGCGGAGAAGTTGGAAGGCGTGGTGCGGAACATCGTGACGGTGGCGCAGCCCGAGCCCATCGGCGCGGCGTGGAACGAAGTGCGGGTGGCGTTGCCGCGGCCTGATGCTTCGCGCGTCGCTCCGGCGGGTGCGCGGGAGCTGGCTGAGAATTTTCTGTGCGACGACGCGGAGGACTTCGTGTTGCTGCACGGATTTCGGCTGGGTGAGCTGAGTCTGCTCTTCGTGCCGCTCGAGCCTTCGTTGGCCGCGGGGCTGGTGCTCGAAGAACAGGCTCGCGTCGGTCGTGTGGTGTCACTTGCCGATGGGTATGCGGGGTATGTCGAGCCGGTCGAGGTCGCTCGCAACGGTGAAGGAGAGGCGCACCGGCAGTATTTCCCTGCGGACTTGATCACGCAGCTCGCAGACGGTGCTCGGCTCGCGGGTGATGCGATGAAGCGGGCGCAGTAACTGCGCGACGGCCCCTCTTCGCACTTCCCTTCAACCCACGCGCTTCTCCACAGTTCACTCGGCGACGAGCGCAATCTTCGACTTCTTCTTTCGCTTCTTCCACAGCAGCACGGTCTTCCCGAGTGTCTGCGCGACTTCCGATTCGGTGCCCTTCGCGAGGGACTCGACCGATTCCATGCGCGACTCGCGATCTTCGCCGGCGATCTTCACCTTGATCAGCTCGTGATCTTCGAGCGCCTGCGCGGCGGCTTTGATCACGCCCTCGGTCACTCCGTCAGCACCGACCTGCACCACCGCGCTCAAGTGATGCCCGAGCGCCCGCAACTGCCTGCGTTGTTTTCCGGTCAACATGTTGAAATCACTTCCCTGCGGCGGTGCGCACTTCACGCGCCGCGTCGATGTGTTTGGGATCGAGCGCGACGCACTTCTTGAAGTGAGGCAGCGCGGCCTTCGCGTCTCCGTTGGTCTTGATGATGTAGCCCATGAAGTAGTGCGCCGTGGCGACGTTGGGGTTCTTCTCGATGCACGCCTTGATGTCCTTCGTCGCCTCGTGGGTCACCAGCTTCTTGTCGCTCGCGGCGAGGAAGCGGGAGTACCCGCGCCACGCGTAGAATTCCGGCTCGTCGGCGTTGCAGGCGATCGCTTCCTCGAAGAGCTTGAACCCGTCGGCGTACTTGCGTGCCTGGATGTACACGCGGCCCTTCTGGAACAGCTCCTCGCCCTTGAGCAGCTTCTCGACGTCGACCTTCGAGCCCGTGCCGCCCGCGTCGAGCTCGGCGATGTAGTCGGCGCGCAGCACCTGGTCCGACAGCGTGCGGTTGGCTTCACCGATGAGCGCGAAGAGATCGGCCTTCACCTTCGCCAGCTCCGGCGGCGCACCGGGCGGAATCGTGTCGGGGTGGTAGCTGCGCGCGGCCTTGAGGTACGCGATCTTCACCTGGTTGGCGTCGGACTCGCGCTTCAGGTTGAGCACCGCGAAGTAGTCGGCCTTCTTCATCGTCTCGTACAGCTGCTGCAGCTGCTTGATGTCGTCGGCGCTCGTCGCCGGCGGAGCAGCAGTCACCTTCGGCGCGGCGGGCTTCGCGGGCTCGGCGGGCTTCATCACCGGCGGCGGTGGACGCTGCGGCGCGGAAGAAGCAGACGGCGCATCACCGGTGCGCGCCGCGTTGCTCGGGTACGCCACGCCAGCCGGCTTCGGGACGCTCACCGGATTTCCTGGCGCAGCGCCGGCAGGTTTCGCAGGCGCAGCACCAGCGGGAGGCGCCATCACCGGAGGCGGCGGACGTTGCGGCGCTGCCGCGGGTTGTGCAGGTCGAGCGACCGCTGCCGGCGGAGGTCCGGGCACCGCTCCTCGTGGCGGAGCAGCGGCCGCGCGCGCTTGAGCGGCCTGCGACAACCCCGCGAACGACACGAGCTCGAGCGGCAGCAACATCCACGCGACGCGCATCAGCACGTCGGCTTCCTGCGGAAAATCACGCGCCAGCTGTGAGAGCGATCGCGCGCCGTCGAAGTGGTTGTACGCGCGGGTTTCCTGCGGCGTGAGGCGCACGTCGGACACGGGAATGCGCCCCGACGCCTTCATCACCGGCAGCTCGAGCGCGCCCATCTGCCGACGGCGAATGTCGGGCGCCGACACCTTGCGCAGGGCGTCGAGGTAGATGGACCACTTGTTGCCCAACGGCATCGCGCGCGACGGAGCGAGGTCTTCGAGATCGAACGCGAACGTGCCCTGCTCCGCCGTGAGCGCGCGCACCAGCAACTGCGTCGCGCGCTGACCCAGATGCTGGAAGACCGCGTTGGGGTTGAGGAGCCCGAGCCCGAACAAGGCCGGGAGCAGATCTCCACCGAACCGCGCCAGCTGCGACTGCGCCTGGTTGATCTGATCCTGGTTGGCGAGCCGCTGCGACAGCAGGAAGGTGTCGAGCGAGTCCTCGGGGTGCGTGGAGTCGAGGAATTCCGGGTTGCCCTTGCGGAAGTGCACCTGCACCTCGCGGTCGGGCAGCGTGAGCGTCAGCAGCCCGGTGAGCTCCTTCGCGGCGGCGATGTAATAAAGATGTGTCGGTGCCGGCGCGCCGATGGTGCCGGTCGGCGGCATCCCCAGCTCTTCCATCGACTGCAGATTCTGTGGAGCCGACGTGCGCACCGCTGACGGTTGGCTCGCGCGCGCAGCTGGAGGCGGACCGGGAACTGGCCCCGAAGGGCGTGCGGCGACGGGTGCTGCGGGCGCCGGGGAGTTCATGATCTCAGCGACTGACGGCGATGAACGCGGCACCGCAGCGGGAGGCGGAGGAGCCGCAGGCCTGCCTGTCGCGTTGTTCATGAAGTCCATCACCGAGGGCGACGACTTCACCGGCGGCTGCGCGATGCCGCTGCCCGACGAGACCATGACCGGAGGACCCGGCATCGCACCGCCGGGACCTGCTCCGCCGGGGCCCACTCCCATGGGACGCGCGACGTGCGCGGGACGATTGCCTGCAGGCCGCGCGACGGCTCCGGGGCCTGCCACGGGGCCACCCGGAGCAGCGCCCGGTCCTGCACGCACGCCCGGTCCGGCGGCGGGCCCACGCGCGCCCGGAGGTGGCCCGGGGGCGATTCCGGAAGGCCCACTTGCGGGCGGAGGTGCCGCACCCGACGGGCCACTCGCGGGAGCGGTGCCGACGGTCGGCAAACCCGCGGGAGCGACGACCTTGCTCCATTCTGCGTCGAGCTGATCTCCGGGGACGATCTGCTCGCCCCACGTCTCCCTCGGGAAAATCATTCGCAGCCCGGGCACGCGACCGGGGAAGACGTAGTTCTCGCCGTTGGTCGAGACCTGCAGCCGGCCGCCGATGATGCCGTTGTCGATGAGCAGCTCGACGCTGGGCGGACTCAACGGGCCGTACACCTGGCCCTTGTCGTTGCGCACCCAGACCTGCAGCTGCTGCTCGCTCATTTCGGAAGGCGAAACTAATGCACAATGCCCCCATGCGGACTTTCTTCGTCGCTGGGTGCGCCCTCCTCTCGGTGGGGTGTGCGTCCCTGTCCAACATGCAGATGGCCGACACGTTGGGGCGCGGCAACTTTCAGGTAGGCGTCGAGACGGGAACGTGGTCGGCGGCGAGCGCCACGGTGCCGATCAGCGTCTCGAACGGAAACCCCTCGTTCCTTCCGCACGTCGACGTCGCGGCGCGCTTCGGCGTCTCTGACGGGGTCGACCTCGGGCTGCGCGCGGGCCTCTCGTTCCTCGAGCTGCAGGGGAAATTTCTGTTCACCAGGCCAGGAGATCCGCACCTCGCGGTCTCGCTCGCTCCGACGGCTGGCGGGCTGTTGTTGCCCGGCTCGGGGAGCGCTCCGGTGCAGGGCCTGTTGAACATCGCGGTGCCGGTGTTGATCGGCATCAAGACCAGCGGCGGCAGTGAGTTCGTCATCGGCCCCCGCTTGCAGAACCTGATTCTGATGTCGGGCACCAGCACCGTGTACGGCCTCGGCGCGGGAGTGAGCCTCGGCTTCGCGATTCGCTTCACCGACAACTTCGGGCTGATGCCGGAAGCGAGCATCGTGGTGCCGTTGGTCGGAGCGTCCGCGTTCTCCTCGCAGACCAACACCACGAGCCTCACTGGCGATGGCTTGTTTCTCTTTCAGTTCAAGCTCGGCGTGCTGGTGGGCCGCTTCCGCTCGCTGCAGCCGCCGAACAACGACTTGAAGCAGGCGCCTCCGCCGACGATTCCGCCTCCCGGCCAGGTGCCCATCAGCAATCAGCCGCTGCCGCCCGAGGGAAACGAGCCCCCTCCCCCAACCCCTCCGCAGTGAGTTAAGGACTGATTCATGACGGTCAAAGCCATTCGTGCAGCGCTCACGCAGGCGAAGCGAGACGGAAAAGTCACCGAGGCCGAGGTCGACAAGATCGTCCTCAAGGCGCGCAGCGGCTGGGGCATGGACGCGGCCGAGAAGGCCGAGCTGGTGAAGCTCGCCGACAGTTTCGGTGACGACGGCGCGAAGCAGCGGCTCCTGAAGCACCTCTCGTCGATGGGCCAGACCAACGCGTGGGTGAACATCGAGGCCGGCGGGCTCGCTTCGGTGAACGGGCGGTACGCGAACTACACGGTCGGCGTCGCGGGGCTCTCGGCGAAGGTCGGGCTGTTCGACAACTGCTTCTCGCTCAAGGGCACGGCGAAGGCCGATGGTCAGATGAAGGTGGCCATCGAGGGCAAGAACATCCAGGTCGCGGTGAAGAAGGGCGAGACCGCGGCGCAGATCCTCGAGAAGGTGAAGGCGCAGCTGCCCTCGCAGGTGAAGGGCGTCGCGCTGTCCGGAGACGTGCAGCCCTTCGACATGGCGTCGTACAAGGGCCAGGCCGCGAAGAAGGAAGACCAGGCCGCGCACCTGATGCTCTTCAAGCCCGAATCGCTGGGGCTCAAGCCGGGTGAAGTGCCGATGAAGGTCGTGGTGACGGGGTACGGCGCGTTCATGGGCATCACCGACAACCCCTCGGCGAACATGGCGCAGAAGCTCGCGGAGGCCGGCGTGAAGGGCGGCATCGTCGAGTACCGCCGCCTCGACGTGACGACCGACGCGGTGGACCAGTTCGTCGCCGAGATGCGGAACAACCCGCCCGACGTCATCCTCTCGATGGGCGTCAGCCACTACAAAGCGCAGGTCGAGGAGCGGCCGGAGAATCACCTCGGCGCGAACCGCGACGGAAATGATCAGCAGATGACCGAGCGTGAAGTGCGCGCCGGTGGTCCAAGGGAACTGAAGACGGACCTGCCGGTCGACGCCATCAACACGTCGCTCGAGGGCTACGGCGACAAGCGCGTGGTCGGCACCAGCGTGAACGATGCAGGGTACGAGCCCGACCGCTCGGCGTATCTGTGCAACTACCTCGGCTACAACCTCGCCACCGAGTTCGGAGCGACCGCGAAGACCACCGCCGGCTTCATTCACATCACGCCCGACACGCCGGTCGATCAGATGCACTCGGTGTTGGAAGCCATCTCGGCGCGGCAGCTGGAAGAACGGCGGGCTCCCGCGCCTCGCAGCTGAAGCTCGAGGCACCGCTCGTTCGTAGAAGCCACGAATCATGAAAACCGCGGCAGCACCGGCCAGTGCCTGGGAAGTGCGCATGCGCTGGGGCGATCGTTCGCTCGAGGCCGAGGTCGTCGATGGGCGCGGCCGCAAGACGCTCTCGCTGGGTGAACGCGAAGAAGACGACTTCGTCATCGGCAATGGCGCGCGGCTGCACTTCACGTGGACGGAAAATGGGCTCGAGGTGCGCTTCTCCACCGGAATCGCGGGCACGGGTTCGATCAAGGGCGCGGAGCCCGTGTCGCTCGGCCAGCTCGTGGAGCGCGGCGTGGTGAAGGAAAGCAGTGACGGCTACTTCGTGACGCTCGCCGCGAGTGACTCGTTGGCGCTGGAGATCGGCGGACAACACATCGAGGTGCGGCAGACGCGCGGTCGCGTGGCGCGGCTGCGCATCGATGCGCTGGCGACGGTGGCGTTGATCGCCGGGCTGGCGTTGCTCGGCGCGTGGCTGGTGTCGACGTTGGCGGGCATGACGCCGCTCAATCTGATTCCCAAAGAGATGAAGAAGAAGTGAGACGGCTCGCGTTGGTGTTGGTGCTCTCGTCGTGTGCGCTGACGAAGAAGGCACCATCTCTTTCTTCGGAACCGACGGCGCAGGACCTCGCGTGTCAGCAGGCGCTCACTGACGGGAGCGCGCGCTTTGACGAGGCGTCGTTGACGGCGTGCACGCACGACTTCGACTGCCGTGAGGTGTCTCCGCTCATCGCGGGCAAGTGTGGCGCGTTCGTGAACGGCGACGCGTTTGGAGCGCGGCGCACCGAGTTCGCGCGCGGGAGCGTGTGTGACGGCGTGGTGTTGGTGGTGCCGCGTTGCACTCGGCTTCGCCCGGTGTGCGTCGCAGGTCGGTGCGGTGGAGAGCCCGTCGCGCAGATCGTCGAGGAGTGCGAGGAACGCAACGCGGCGCTGAATCGCGCGCGCACCGCGGCGAACGTGTGCGTGGAAGACACGGACTGCGCGGTGATGAGTCAGAAGGCCGCGACCAGCAAGAAGTTCTTCGACTCCGCGGCGAAGGAGCGCGAGCAACTGGCGCGCGCGTGTGGAGCGATGCCGCCGCAGCTGTTCGTCGCGCTCGATGAGCCCACGACGGCGTTCTGCGTCGCCGGGGTCTGTCAGACCGATCGACAGTTCACGACGACCGTGCGAGCGAAGCGCGGCTACGAGTACGAGGACACGTGGGCCGAGAGCAAACGCGGGTGCGTCTTCGAAGCGTTGGAAGATTCCGTCTCGGAATCGCTCGGCATGCGCGACCTCGAGCTGAGCTTCAAGGTGACGCTGAGCGAGGCGGGCGAGATGAACGAGTTCGAGTTCGTGCAGCAGATTCCGCCGTCGATTGCGTACGCGTTCGCGGCGCGCCTGCATGCGTGTGAAGGGCCGCGCGTCACGCGCCGGGGGAAGCCGGTGAGCGTGCGGTGGACCATCACCATGATTCGGAACTGAGAAGAGCTACTTCGCTTCGGCGCGTTCGATCGCCTCGCGGAGCTTCGATTT
>JAEUJS010000536.1 GCA_016792935.1 Archangium sp.
GCGATCGACTCGCGGATGCTCGCCACACCTTCGAGGAATTCGCGATCGTCGAGCTGCGGATCGAGCGGGCTTGGCTCGACGTCGAATTGCAGCTCGACCGCCTTGAGCTCACCTCTTGCCGCGACCGACTGACCTTCGGCCTTCGCGTGCCACAGCGTCACGTTCGGCGTTTCGCTCTGCAGGCTGATCAGTGACCAGTGATCACTGCGCGTGAATTGTGGAGAGAGCAGCGCGAACTCGTCTGAGCGCGCGACTTCGGACAGGGTGACCCTCTCGACCTTTGGACCTTCACCGGCTCTCACCTCGACCCTCTCCCCGCTCCGCAGGGAGAGGGAGTTCCGGAGCAGCTCTCTTCCTCTCGGCGTGCCGAACGAGTCGGGATGAAACTGCACTCCCGCCATCGGCAACGACTCGTGCTCGATCGCCATCACCGTTCCGTCTTCCAGCGACGCGATGACGTTGAGCGGCGACTTCACTCCGCGCAGTGACAGTGAGTGGTAGCGCATCACTTCCACGCGCCCGCTCACGTGCGAGAACCGACGCGACGGCAAGAACTGAGCGAAGCCGCGCTTGCCGTGACTCGGAGTCGATCGAAACAACGACGCTCCGAACGCGAGCCCGAGCGCTTGATGTCCGAGGCACACGCCAAGGTACGGCAACCCTCTGCGCGCGACTTCGTGAACGAGCGGAATCAGCCCCGCGCGCTCCGGATCCATCGGGCCCGGGCCTACGACGACCTGCTCGATGTCACTCGTGAGCGACGCCAGCGCTTCCGACGCTCGCACCACCCGCACCGCCTCGCGCGGAAAAGGGAGCGTTTCCAAGACGTTCCAACTGAAGGAATCGTCATTCTCAACGAACAAGATCACGGGTGACCACTCTTGTAGCGCACGGTTCCGTGGTTGCGCGCTGGCGGTCGTGCGCGCCGCTGAACGGTACTGCTGTTCAGCGTCACCACGCCCTTGCGCTCCACGCGGTCAGGCATTTGCGCTGATCAGAGATCCTCGGATACAGGCCCGCTCGTGCTTCGCAGGTCCTTCCTCTTCTCTAGTCTCTTCCTCGCTCTCTTCGCGGTCGCGTGCGGCAAAGCCGACCCGAAGATCACCCCCGTCACGCCCGATGCCGGCCGCATGTTGCCGATGAGCATCTGCCTCGACAACGACGGCGATGGCTTCTCCGGCACCGGCGACTGTTCGACCGAGACGATGGTCGACTGCAACGACAACGATCCGATGGCGTTCCCCGGAGCGCTCGAGATCTGCAACGGCGTCGACGACACCTGCAACGGCCAGATCGACGAAGGCCTGCCCGTCACCAGCTACTACCTCGACGCTGACGGCGACGGAGTCGGCTCCACCAAGACCGGCGAAGGCTGCAAAGCCCCTCCCTCGGGGAGCGTCACGCAGAACGGTGATTGCGACGACACCGACGCCTCCATTCGCCCCGGACAGGCCGAGGTCTGCAACGACGTCGACGACGACTGCGACGGCACGCGCGACAATGGACTTCCCTTCCAGGACTTCTTCGTCGACTCCGACGGTGACGGCTTCGGCAACGGCACCAGCACGCCGGTCAGCTCGTGCCAGACGATGGTGATGGGCCGCGTCCCGAACCCCGCGGACTGCAACGACATGGATCCCACGGTGAAGCCGGGCGCGGTCGAGCTCTGCAACCGCATCGACGACAACTGCGACGCGCAGGTCGACAACGGCATCGCGTACGTCAGCTACTACCCCGACGTCGACGGCGACGGCTTCGGAGACGCCACCGCGCAGGCCGAGAGCGCGTGCTCTCCGGTCGCCGGCAAGGTGATGACCAACTCCGACTGCAACGACATGAGCGCGACCGTGAAGCCGGGCGCTCCTGAGGTGTGCAACGGCGCCGACGACGACTGCGACATGCAGACCGACTAGGGCCTCACCTTCACCAACTACTTCCCCGACGCCGACGGCGATGGCTTCGGAGCGAGCGGCGCCGCTGCACAGTCTTCGTGCGTCGCGGTGCCGGGCAAGGTCACCAACGCGAACGACTGCAACGACATGAGCCCCTCGGTGAAGCCCACGGCGACCGAGGTGTGCAACGGCATCGACGACAACTGCGCGGGCGGCGTCGACGACGGGCTCACGTTCAGCAACTACTACGTCGACGGCGACGGCGACGGCTTCGGCGCGTCGGGCTCGATGGCGCAGAGCGCGTGTTCTCCCGTGAGTGGGCGCGTCACCAACGCCACCGACTGCAATGACGCGAACCCCGCGGTGAAGCCGATGGCGCCCGAGACGTGCAACGGCGTCGACGACGACTGCGACATGCAGACCGACGAAGGCCTCACCTTCGTGAACTACTACCCGGATGCCGACGGCGACTCCTACGGCTCGTCGAGCGCGAGCGCGCAGAGCAGCTGCACCCCCATCTCCGGCCGCGTGACGAACAACGGCGACTGCAACGACGCCAACGCGTCGATCAACCCGGGCCGCACCGAGGTGTGCAACCAGGTCGACGACGACTGCGACATACAGACCGACGAAGGCCTCGCCACGCAGAACTACTACGTGGACCTCGACTCCGATGGCTACGGGGCGATGGGCTCGACGCCGCAGGCCTCGTGTGGCGCCGTCCCCGGTCGCGTGCTCAACAACACCGACTGCAACGACAACAACTCGATGGTGCGGCCCAACGCCGCGGAGCTGTGCAACGGCGTCGACGACAACTGCGACATGGCCATCGACAACGGCGTCATGACGCAGAACTACTACGTCGACTCCGACAGCGATGGCTTCGGCGCGGCGGGCTCGGTGCCGCAGTCGTCGTGCAGCGCGATTGCCGGGCGCGTGACGAACAACTCCGACTGCAACGACATGAACTCGGCGATTCGCCCGACGGCCACCGAGATCTGCAACATGGTCGACGACGACTGCGACATGCAGACCGACGAGGGCCTGACCTTCCTCACCTACTACCCGGACGTCGATGGTGACGGGTACGGCGCGGCGGGCGGCACGCCGCAGAGCAGCTGCAGCGCGGTGCCGGGCAAGGTGACCAACAACTCCGACTGCAACGACGCGAACATCAACGTTCGCCCGGGCGCGACGGAGATCTGCAACGGCATCGACGACAACTGCGTGGGCGGCATCGACAACGGGTTGCCGACGCAGAACTACTACACCGACGCCGACACCGACGGCTTCGGAGCGACCACCAGTGGCGCAGTCGTCAGCTGCGGCCCCGTGAGCGGGCGCGTCGCGAACAATACGGACTGCAACGACGGCAACTCCGCCATCAAGCCGACGGCGAGCGAGCTCTGCAACAACGTCGACGACAACTGCAACGGCAGCACCGACGAGGGAAATCCCGGCGGCGGTGGCGCGTGCAGCACGGGCCAGTCGGGCGTCTGCGCGGCGGGAACGCTCACGTGCGCCTCGGGAAGCGTCTCGTGCGTTCGCAATACGAATCCGACCAGTGAGACGTGCAACGGGCTCGACGACAACTGCAACGGCACGACGGATGACGGCTTCGCGGGACTGGGAGCGGCGTGCTCCGCGGGTCAGGGCGTGTGTCTGCGCAACGGCACCAACGTCTGCAACCCAGGCGGCACCGGAGTCGTCTGCAGCGTGACGGCCGGCAACCCCACCGCGTCGGCGTGTGACGGCCTCGACAACGACTGCGATGGCATCACCGATGAGCCGGTGTTGAGCGCCACCACCAACGTCAGCACCACGGCGTTCCAGGACATCGAGGTGAAGCCCTACTACTTCTCTGCGGGCAGCTGCGCGGGCGGAGCGAACGGCAGCGGCACGGACGCACTCGCCGGCGGCGCGTTGCTCATGAGCGTCGGAGCGACCGGCATCACCTACCAGCGCCTCGACACCGCGGGTCAGCCCGTCGGCAGCAGCACGCAGGTCACGAGCCTCTCGTACAGCGACGTCGACTTCGCGCAGGCCGGAGACGGCTTCATCGCGGCCGGCATCTGGTCGTTCAACAACACGGAGATCGACCTCTATTACGTCGACGCGGCGACCGGAGCGCAGCGCACGTTCCGCTACACGCAGTTCGTGGGCACGGGCACTCCGATTCTCGATTCGCTGCGCATCGTGCGCGGCAACGGCCGTCGCGTGGTGTTGGTGTGGCGCGAGAACGGCGTCGGCATTCGCATGGCGCAGGTCGAGGCGTGCAACATCTCGGGCAGCTGGGAGATTCGCGCGCCGGGGTGCGCTTCGACGACCTTGAGCTCGACGCTCATTTCTCCGTCGACGACCGCGGTGCCCGGGATCGGTGCTGACTCCGCTCACGTCGAGTGGACGAGCTCGCAGAGCTGCGTGAGCACCGCGACGCAGCGCCGCATCGCGATCAGCTACCTGACCACCGCGACCTCGCTGAACTTCTTCCGCGTGAACGAGAACGGCGGCAGCAAGGAGACGGAGCTCTCGGTCTACACCGTCAGCGCGCCGCGCACGTTGACCGAGCCTGACGTCACGTTCTTCCGTGATGGCGCGAGCGCTGATCAATTCTTCGTGGCGTACGTGACGAAAGATCCCGGAGCGACGACTCCGGAGGCCGACCTCAACTACTGGCTCACCAATGATCAGTCGTGGCACTACGCGTACCTCGCGTACGCGACGGACAACGGCGCGAACTCCATCGCGCGTCCGCGCACGAGCGCGACGGCGACCGGCATCACGATGTCGGCGATTCGGTGGGTGGCCGACGCGAGCACGTTCAAGAAGCAGGTGATGACGCGCGTGACGGACTTGCTCGGCAATCGCACGCCGCTCGGCTCGACGGTGGAGATCCCGGTCACCAGCGGTTCGTGCGTGTCGGATCCCGCGTGCAGGCCTGGAGACAAGGCCGCGTTCACGAACTGGGCTCCGTTCTCGATGCTGTACTACGCGGGCTCGGGTTCGACGCCGAGCGGCTCGTTCGCCAGCACGCTGACCTGCAACTGATGCGACCGCGCGAGCGCGCAGCGGGTTGGGGTGAGGGAGAATGAGGCTTCTCACGGTCGATACGTTCGCGAGCGAAGCGAAGAAACTCCGTCAGCACTTCGAAGCGCGCTTCTCCAACCCGCGCAGTGCGACGGGAGATCGCTTCGTCTGGGATCTCTGGAACGTCGAAGGCCAGTACACGGCGCTCCGCACTCCGGCCTGGGAGTACTTCCCTCGCAAACTCTACGACGCGTTCCACCAACGCCTCGTGTGGTGGGGCCGCAGAACGCTCGGCTGTCACGACGTCTCTCCGCCGTGGCTCTCTTGCTACGTGAACGGCTGCGAGCAGCGACTGCACGGAGATCTCCCGCACGGTCCGATCGCGTTCGTCTTCTCGCTGACCGACTGGAACGAGCGACGCTTCACGGGCGGCGAGACGCTGCTGCTGCGCGATGAAGTCCTCGAGTACTGGGACCGCTTCATCTCCACCCGCTCGCTCGAAGAGAACGAAGTGCTCGAAGTAATTCCTCCGCGCTTCAATCGACTGCTCGCGTTCGATCCGCGCATCCCGCACGGAGTTCGCCGCGTCGAAGGCCCGATGGATCCGCTCTACGGCCGTCTCGTGATCCACGGCTGGTTCGTGCAACCGCGCCCGTTCATCGAAGGTCCGCTCAAGGAGCGAGCTCTGCAGGACGCGATCAACCGGGTCACCGACGTGATCGGTCCGCACCTTGAGGACGGCAAGCGCATCGCGGGACTCCTCTCTTTGGGCTTCTCCGTTCGATCAGGGAAAGCGCAAAACGTGCGCGTCCTGCTGAACACCCTCCGAGGCGCTGATCAGCGCCTGATCAGCGACGTCCAAAAAGCCCTGAAAACGCACGACTTTCCGAGCGGAAGTGGGGTCAGCAAAGTGACCCTCCCACTGCTCTTTGAGAGTTGATCTCGGGAGTTGCTGCACCCCAGACCCTCTGTTACACGCCAACGCGCTCGACGCTGCGCAGTGCAGAAGGCGGAGTCGAGCGAGCAGCAAAAATACACACACGTGCCGAGCCGGCCGGGTGCTCCTGACATGGGGTCAGGAGTCAGTGCCGAGTCTTCGCTTCACACCGTCACGTGGCGGGCAACACCACAACCTCAATAGAGAAGGCAGCAGCGAACATGACTGAGCAGAACGAACAGCAGCAGCAGATGGCCCCCGCGGGCGGCATCACGATGCGCCAGATGCTCGAAGCCGGCGTGCACTTCGGCCACCAGACCAAGCGCTGGAACCCGAAGATGAAGCCGTACATCTTCGGCGCGCGGAACGGCATCTACATCATCGACCTCCAGAAGACCGTGGTGCTCGCCCGGGCGGCGCTGCGCTTCGTGTCCGACGTCACCGCGCGCGGTGGCTCGGTCCTCTTCGTGGGCACCAAGAAGCAGGCGCAGGACGTGGTGCGTGAAGAGGCTTCGCGCTCGGGTCAGTTCTTCGTCACCAACCGTTGGCTCGGCGGCACGCTGACCAACTTCAAGACCATCAAGCAGGGCATCGATCGCCTCAAGTCGATCGAGACCATGGCGGAAGACGGGACGTACGCGCGTCTGCCCAAGAAGGAAGTCGCCGGTCTCGAGCGCGAGCGCGAGAAGCTCGAGAAGAACCTGGGCGGCATCAAGAACACGTCGCGTCTGCCTGGCGCGGTGTTCGTGATCGACCCGAAGA
The DNA here is from genome assembly GCA_016792935.1 of Archangium sp. Taxonomy (GTDB): domain Bacteria; phylum Myxococcota; class Myxococcia; order Myxococcales; family Myxococcaceae; genus Archangium_A. The sequence continues at coordinate 6,619 of JAEUJS010000536.1, forward strand.
AGGAAGCGCTCGCGGTGCACGAGGCCAACCGTCTCGGCATTCCGGTGATCGGCCTCGTCGACACCAACTGCGATCCCGAAGGCATCGACTACGTGATCCCCGGCAACGACGACGCGATCCGTTCGATCAAGCTCTTCACGGGCAAGATCGCCGACGCCGCGCTCGAGGGTGCGGCTCGCTATCGCGCATCGGGCGCCGCTGACCGTGACGCGCAGGAAGAGCGTCGCCGTCACGAGGGCCGTGGTGGTGGTGATGGCGATCAGCGCCGTCGCGCCCCGCGCCGTGAGGGCCGTGGTCCGGTCGTCGAGCACAAGGGTGGCGCTGCCGCCGTTGAGCCCGCCGCGATCGAGGGTGAGGCCGCTGCTGAGGCGCCTGCCGCCGAGGCGAAGGCCGAGTAATTCGCCGCTCCACTTTCTGGTTTTTCAGAGGAGCGTTGCCAGCAAGGTGACGCTCCTCTTTCTCTAAGCAAACTCAAAGCAACCCGAGGAACACATGGCTGAGATCAGCGCTGCGATGGTGAAGGAACTCCGCGAGAAGACCGGCGCGGGAATGATGGACTGCAAGAAGGCCCTCACGGAGTCGGGAGGCGACTTCGCGAAGGCCGAAGAGTGGCTCCGCAAGAAGGGCGTCGCGTCGGCCGCCAAGAAGGGCGATCGCGTGGCCGCTGAAGGCCTGGTTGGTCTGAGCGTCACGAGCGACAACAAGCTCGCGGCGCTGGTCGAGGTGAACGCCGAGACCGACTTCGTGGCGCGCAACGCCGACTTCGTGAAGCTCGTCGAGGGCCTCGTGAAGCACGTCTCGCAGCACAACCCGGCTGACCTCGCGGCGCTCGAAGGCCAGGCGTACGAGGGCGGCAAGACCGTGAAGGACGCGGTCACCGAGAAGATCGCCACCATCGGCGAGAAGATCACGATGCGCCGCTTCGCGCGCTTCCAGGTCGAGGGCAACGGCGTGGTCGGCTCGTACATGCACTCCAACAACAAGGTCGCCACGCTGGTCGAGGTGCTCGGCAGCAACCACGCCGAAGCGAAGAACCTCGCCAACGAGCTCGCCATGCAGGTCGCGGCGATGCGTCCTCCGTACGTCACGCGTGAGCAGGTTCCCGCCGACGTGCTCGAGAAGGAAAAAGCGCTCTACAAGGACGAGCTGCAGAACACGTGGCGCTTCACCATCAAGGACGGTCCGGCGCGCACGGGCATCTTCCGCAGCGAAGACGCTGAGAAGGTGATGCTCGAGATCTCCGGAAAGCTCGAGAAGGTGCCGCTCTCGCAGATCACCAAGCGCGAGCAGATCACCAAGCCCGAAGCGATGTGGGACAAGATCATCGGCGGCAAGCTCGAGAAGTATTACGAGAACAACTGCCTCGTCGATCAGCTCTGGGTGAAGGACGACAAGCTGAAGATCAAGGACGTGGT
>JAEUJS010000231.1 GCA_016792935.1 Archangium sp.
CGCCTGATTGGGCGCAGCGGTCCGGCGCGTTTCAGCGCTTCAAGGTGCGCTTCTTCCTCGGCATGGGGAAGAAGCCGTGAGCGAGCGCGACGAGCTGTTGAAGCGCCTCGAGTCGCTGGCGCAGGCGCAGCTCGACTCCGAAGGTGAGCTCGAAGCGCAACGCAAGCTCGAGCGCGACGCGACGGGAGCGCTGGCGAAAGACGTGGCTGATCTCACCGAAGAGGTCGAACACGGCGAGCTCGAGCTCTTCGGTCTCGAAGAGCAGCTCAAAGAGCTGAAGGAAGCGCTTCGTCGCGCGAAGTGATCTTAGAGGCCGACGATCTGCTTCTGGCCTTCGATGATGATCTCTTCGCTGCCCTGGTGAATCGCGACCCAACCGGGCGTGTTTTCCGTGCGCGCCCAGGTGGCCTTCATGGGGTCGATGCCCAGCTCAATGAAGCCTTTGCTCTTCCCCTTGAACGAGTACTGAATCGTCATCTGCGTCTCGACGGGCCCGGCTTTGGGGTTCTCTCCCGCGGCGAGCACTTCGGTGACGATCAAGCGGTTCCAGATCTTGTCGTGCCAGTTCTTGGCGAGCTCGTCGGGCTTGTCGGGAGTGGCCGCGCGCGCGACCTTCGCGGTCTGCGGGATCTCCGCGCCGGTCTGCACGAGTGAGGCTTCCTTGCCGCCGCTCTTCACGACGAACGCGTCGTACTCGGGCTGCTTGAACTGGTGCAGGCGGCGATCGACGAGCACCTGCGAGTTGGGATCGAGATCGTTGAAGAGGCTCGAGCCGATGACGAACACGTCGCCGGTCTTCTCGTCTTGCGCGTAGTTGCCGATCAGGCCCTGCACCGGGCGAGAGATGGTGAAGCGCCGCACGATGCCGGAGATCTGCAGCTCGAGCTTGCGCTCACTGCCGGTCAGACCGACCTCGTCGAGCTTCTCCTTGCTCAACTGACCGAGCGCGCGTGAGCCCTCGAAGGGCGTCAACTTCGCCCAGATGGTGTCGGCGCGATCGTTGGCGAACACCGTGCGATCGGGCGCGGGCTCGGGAGGCCTCACCGAGACCTGAATGGTGCCGCCGTCGACTCCAGCGTCCATCTCGATCAGCCCGGGCACGCCGGCGTCGAACACCGGCCGCTTGCCGGGCAAGAACGCCAGCGTGACGAGGAAGCGGTCCTTCTTCTCCAGCTCGACCGAGCGGAAGCCGTCTTCATATTTGATGCGCTCGAGCGAGTTGCGCGAGGCGTCGGCGATGACCACCGACTCGGCCTTCAACGTCTCCCTGGGGCGTTGCCAGGTGACGTACGCGGCGATGAGGCCGACGAGCGCGAGGGTTCCTTGAATGGCGGCGCTGCGGGTCTTCACTTGGAACCCTCCGAGCTGCTGCGGGTCACGATCTTCGAGCGGCGACGCGCCATGAAGCCGAGCGCCACGACGAAGAGCGGAGCGAAGAACGTCGTGCCGTAGAACCACGCCGTGTCCTGCTGGCGGGTGCGCGTGAGCGGCACGTCGACTTCGGTGTTGGTCACCCCGGCGAGCTGCTCGTCACCAAGCAACCACTTGAGGCCGTCGACCACGAGGTACTGGTTGCCGGGCACCTGTTGGAGCACGAGATCCGCGATGGCGTCGGAGTCGCCGAGCACCAGCACGCGCATCGCGTCTTCCTGCTTGTTCGACGGAGCGCGACGCTCGACGGCCGCGAGCACGCCCCACGCCTTCTTCGTTTCGCCAGCGGTGCCGTCGAACTCGAAGTTGTTGTTGGCGTCGTTCCACGCTTCAGGGAGCGAGCGGATGGAGAAGTCGATGGTGAGATCGGCCGGGTGCTGCGGGAGTTCTTCGACGCCGCCCGCTCCAAGGAGCAGCACAGGCGTGTTGGCGCGACCGAGGTTGGTCACCGCGGGGTGCGAGCTGTAGGTGCGCGTGCCGATGTTGATGCGATCGGCCGGGCCCGGAGGCGGACGCACGTTGGCGTTGCCGCGTTCCTGCGCGAGCGGCTGCGCCTTGAACGAGAGCCCGAGCGGCTTGAGCAATTCCTCGAACGTGATGGCGCCTTCGGGATCGAGCGCGATGAAGAGCCGACCGCCGCGCTTCTCGTAGTTCACCAGCGCGTTGGCTTCGGGCTCGGTGAACGCACGACCGGGGCCGAGAATGAAGACCGCGGCGGCGTCTTTGGGGATCTCGTTCCCCAGGCCTTCGGCGGTGGTGAGGATGCGCACCTCGAAGTTCTGGTCCTGCAGCGTCTTGTAGAGGATGTCGATGGTGGCGCGCTGATCCATGCCGTTGCTCGGATCTTGCGTGCGCTCTCCGTGACCGCCGGTCAGGTAGACGGTGCGACGCGACTTCGCGACCTGGAGGAAGCGCTTCTGCACTTCGGCGTCGAGGCCACGCAGTGCGCTCTTGGCCTTCTCGACCTCGTTGCCGATGAAGAGCGATTCCTTGCGGCCGCCCATCTTGATCAACACCGTGCCGTTGCCGCTGACGCCGAGCTCTTTGGCCTTCAACGGCTCGAGCGCGTGATCGAGCCGCGTCACCTTCAAGTTCGAGGAGCTCGACTGGAGATCCTTGAAGTAGTCGACGACCACTTCGGCGGCGTCGCTGGCGGGCGGGAAGAAGAGGTACACCTCGACCGGCTCGGTGAACGACGCGACGAGCTTCTGCGTGGCGTCACCAGCGCGCGCGACGCGGAAGTACGAGAAGTCGGCCTTGGTGTCGCGCTCGGTCGCCACGTACTGCGCGGTGAACGCGAAGATCAGCGCGAACGAGAGACCGAGCCCCGAGAGGAGCGCCTCGTTGATGCGGCCATCTTCCAGCTTGGGAGAGCGCGCCATCGACGCGAACGACAGCTCCATGGTCAGCGTGGGGAGCATCGAGGCGACGAGCGCCGCGGGCCACAGCACCGCGAGGGCTCCCGCGAGCTTCGGAGACGACGACGTCAGCGACGCGCCGGACAGCTTGGTGAAGAGGTCGCTCTGGAAGAAATAGAGGACGAGGCTGGTCAACGTCGCGGCGTGCAGGAGCACGAACGTGTTGTGGATCTTGCGTGTGGTGTCGGGTGCCTTGCGCGCGAGCATCACGCGGCCGACGAGGGCGACGATGACGAGGACGAGCCCGAGGCCGCTGCTGACGCCGCGCGCGCTGGGATCTTCGACGATGCGTTCGCCGACCCAGCCGAGCATGAGGCCGATGGCGATGAGGATCGAGTACAGCATCAGCTCCACCTCCGCGCTTCGAGGACGCGCGTCGCAGCAAAGAGGGAGAGGAACGTCACGAGCACGAAGTACGCGACGTGCTTCAAGTGGATGAGGCCGGTGCGGAAGGGATCGAAGTGACCCCACCACGCGAGGCCGACCACGATGTCGGTGAGCGGGCGATCAGTCACCTTGCCGAGCAGCCACGCGATGGTGAGCGCGAGGCACATCATTCCACTCAACACCGCCGCGAGGACCTGGCTGCGAACGAGGGCGCTGCCGAAGGTGCCGATGGCGAGCGATGTCGCTCCGACCAGCATCAAGCCGAAGTACCCGGTGAGGATGTGGCCGATCGACACCTTGCCGTACACCGCGACGAGCGCGGGCATGTAGGCGGTCGAGAGGAAGAAGACGCAGAGGAAGAGGAACGACGCGACGAACTTGCCGAGCACGATCTCGTAGTCGTGAATCGGTGACGAATAGAGCAACGCCACGGTGCCGGTCTGACGCTCTTCCGCGATGAGGCGCATCGAGAGGAAGACGGCGCACACCATGGTGAGGACCGAGCTACAGGTGAAGAAGTCGGCGAGCACTTCGCTCGACTTCTTCGCGGTGCCCGGAACGGCGAAGCCGTTGAAGGCGAGGCCCACGGCGAAGAGCACGACCGCGATGATGATGTAGCCGCTCATCGTGCGCAGGTACGACTGCAGCTCTCGCCGGGCGATCAGCGCGATGTTCTTCATGACTTCGCCTCCGTTGCCCCAGCAGCTCGCTGCTGATCTGTTTTTTCGTTCTCGGTGAGCTTCAAGAAGATGTTCTCGAGGCGGGCGGCGGCCTTGTCGCTCTTGAGAACGCCGATGTCGGCGGCGACGAGCGCCTTCACGAGGGCGGGCCGCAGCTCTCCACTGCCGACCACGCGCAAGGTGGCGTCGGTGAGGGTGACGTCGGTGACTCCGGCGACTGCCTTGAGCACGTCGATGGCCTTCTTCGCGGCGTCACCTTCGACCTGCAGCTCGACGGCGCTGGCGTTGCCGAGCATTCCCGAGAGATCGGTCTCGGTGCCGCGAGCGATGATCTCGCCTTGCTGAATGACGAGGTAGCGATCGCAGATCTGGGAGATCTCTCCGAGGATGTGCGAGCTGACGAGCACGGTGTGTTCGCCCTTGAGCTGGCGAATCAGCTCGCGCATCTCGACGATCTGCACGGGGTCGAGGCCGCCGGTCGGCTCGTCGAGGATGAGGAGCTTGGGGTTGTGCACCATCGCCTGGGCGACGCCGACGCGCTGACGGAAGCCGTGCGACAGGCCACCGATGAGCTCGTCTTTGCGGTCGGTGAGCGAGGTCTTCTTCATCACCTCGGCGACGCGGGACGCGACGGCAGAACCGCTGACTCCGCGGAGCTCGGCGACGAACTCGAGGTAACCGCCGACGGTCATCTCGTCGTAGAGCGGCGGCGTGTCGGGCAAGAACCCGATGCGCTTGCGGATCTCGTGCGGGTCACGCGTGACGTCGAAACCGTCGATCGTGACGCGACCGCTGGTGGGGAGCAGGACGCAACCGAGAACTTTGAGGGTCGTCGACTTGCCTGCGCCGTTGAGGCCCAGGAAGCCGATGACTTCGCCCTTCTCGATGGTGAAGGAGAGGTCGCGGATGGCCGCGCGCTCTCCGTAATACTTGGTGAGGCCCTCGACCTGGATCATCGGGCGCTCTCGTAGCGTGAGGCGATCTCAAGTCAACGATGAACGTCAATCGTGGCGAAGCAGACGGCGCCCGGACTTCAGCGCGTGACACGATTGATGGTCGCGACGCTGCCCTCGGTGGCGAAGAAGACGCTCTGGCGATCGATCACCACCGCGGAGATGAACTCGGTCTTCGCTACCAGCACCGGCTCTCCCGATCGGGGCACGCGGTGGAGCTCGTAGGGAATGCCGACGAAGACGTCGCCGTCCGCGGCGACGGCGATGGCGCCGTTGGGGAACTG
>JAEUJS010000250.1 GCA_016792935.1 Archangium sp.
TCCATCTCCACCACGCCGACGGAGCAAACTCGTACCTCACCGACAGCAGCATCTGGCAGTCGAACTGGCGCTCGGTCGTCGTGCATCGCACCAACGACACGCTCGTCTCGCGCAACGTGGCGTTCGACGTGTTCGGCCACAGCTTCTACCTCGAGGACGGAGTCGAAGTTCGCAACGAGCTCTCGTTCAACCTCGCGGCTCGCACGAAAATCATGGGCCCGACCGACTCGATGTCGCTCGCGCTGCTGAACCCGCCTGATCAATGGGGCCAGACGCTGCTCGACTCTCCGACGATGGTGCAGCCCGCAGACCGCGCGGCCGCGGGCTTCTACATCTCGAACGGCAACAACCGCATCGTCGGCAACGCCGCCTCAGGTGGCTTCGCCGGCTTCACGTTCCCGAGCGTGCCCATTCCGACCGGCGGGCCGAGCAACGTGCGCCCGCTCGACTATGCCGTCAGCTCCTTCGACGGAAACTCCGCGCACACCGCGGGCTACTTCTGGTGGTCGGGCGCGTGCGTCTACGTTGGCGGCGTGCTCGACACGGTCGACGTCGGCGGCGTCACGCGACTGCGCTACCTCACGGGCCGCACGACGGACTGGAACCTGCTGCGCCACGGCGGAGACATCTTCAACAACACGCGCACCTTCCAGTGCCCGCTCGGCATCAACCACTGGGGCAGCCTGGTGCGCGTGGTGAACTTCGAGTCGTACGACAACGAACTGCTCGGAGCGCTCTTCGGCTCCGCTTCCATCCAGAGCGCGGTGGTCGTCGCGTCGTCGCAGAACACGCAGCACTTCGGTTGGCTGCAGACCGGCTACTACCGGGGCTTCCAGTTCTACGACACGGGTACGCAGACGGTGCTCAGCGACGTGGTGTTCCGCAACTTCCAGCCGGTCACGCCGGGCATGTGCAACAACTGCAACAACTGCGCGCTGCTGACGATGGTGCACTCCGATGAGTTCACGCCGCAGAACATGAACGCCACGCAGCGGCTGTACTTCGACGCGGTGCACGAGTCGGTGCGCTTCTGCTCGAGCAACACCGGCACGCTCGCGTCTCGCAACTTCAACCTCTACGACAGCGACGGCAGCGCGACGCGTCTGCCCGGCGACGGTTTGCCGATGGGCGCGCGACTCGTGGGCTCGGGTTACAGCGACTCGTGGCGCATCAACACCTCGTGCGTGCGGCAGCCCTCGATGAACATGTGGCTGTGTCCGATGAGCGGCACGTACGAGGTCGCGTCGATTGGAGTGACTCCCAATCGCGGCGTGCGCTCCACCACGTACTCGCTGACCAACGGCGCGGCGCTCGGAGACAACTGGTACTCGACCACCACCTCGTTCGACTACGCGCAGCTCACCGGCCCCGCGCGCTTCGGCTGGCACCACTCGTTCCCGGGTGGAGTCGTGCCTCCGTCGTTCGCGGTGCAGGTGAAGCAGGTGCCGCTCAACTCGTTCGTGGTGATGTCGTTCTCGCTGCCACCGGGCGTGCAGTGCTCGGTCGCGGGGTGGACGCAGTACATGACCGTCGCTGCCCTGCTCGGGGCGACGGGCGCCGGGTACGCGACGGATCGCGGGACGTGTTTCCTGCGGATTCCTCCCACACCGGTGGGCTTCTTCCAGGCGTCGATGCTGCGCGTGCAGAACCAGACGTGGAGCGGAAACCCGACGCCGACCACCTACTTCACGGTGCAGACGGGTTGTTCGAGCGCGATTCCTGCGTGTCAGATGATGACGTCCACGCTCCCGACGCTGCCCTGACTCACGGCGCCACGAACTGCGCGACCAACTCCGCGCGGTTGGTGTTGCCCAGGTCGTCCTGAAGACCGGACGGCGCCACGACCAGCCGATACGGCCCGCTCTGAACCGGCACGCCCGCCGCGAAGTAGCCGGAGCGCGCCGCATCCCACGTCAGCTCCACGCTCTGCGCCGTACCGTCGGGGAGCGTCAACACGCCGCGCACGACGCCACCGCGCGCGCGGGCTCCCTCGTTTCCGCGTGCGCCTTCGTCGCGGAGCCGGAAGTTGCGCACCACGGTCCCCGTGGCATCGCGCACCGACGGGTTGGGCGCGAGTCGGGCGACGACGCTCAATTGACCTGACGGGCTCACGCGAACGGTCGCCGACGCGAACGCCTCGGACGCCGACACCGTGAAGGCGTTACCCGTCACGAGGTACGTCGATTCCTCCCCACCGACCAACGTGCGCCCACGCGCCACGAGGCGGTAGCGACCGAGCGGCGTGTCCGCGAGCGTTTCCCACACCGCACGCCAGCGCTGCAGGCGCGTCTGAGCCGCAGGCGCGCTCACCGCACTCGGGCTCGGCTCGTAGAAGAGGACGATGTCCGGACCTCCCTCGACCCACCGCACGGGGCTGGCGCGCACCGGAGCGAAGAGTCCATCGACCTCGCGCTCCAGGCTCACCGTCGGCGTGCCGAGGCCCGGGTCTCCACCCTCGAACACCAGCTCCGCCGCTTCGAGCCGCTGCAGGTCGCGCGTCGCTTCGAGCTGCCGCGCGGGCCCTTCGCTCGGCGTGTTCACACGTGGCGTGAAGGGCTGAGTCGTCGGTCGCGCCATGGGCGGCGACTCCGTGCCGAGCTGACCGAAGGCCTCTTCGAGACGACCCTCGATGAAGTCACCGAACCTCCAGCCGAGCGGCGAGACGTACGGCTCGTACCCCAGGCGCAGGTAGTCCTTTTCCTCGAGCAGGTAGCCGAAGTGGTCCTGCGCGTACCCGACCGTCAACACGTTGGTGACGCCCGCCACCCGCGCGCCGGCGGCCTTCACCTTTTCACCCTCGGCGGTGGTGGGCTCGCCCGGGAGCGTGCCGAGGAGCACCGGCCCGACTTGCACCGCTTCCACCGACGTCTCGCGGAAGGGGCGGCGCTTGAGGGGAATGCACACGATGCTCTTCGGGTCGACCTCGACCGGAGGACAGTGCCGCTCTCCGAGCCCGCAGCCAGCGCCTCCGTTCTCGGGGAACTCACCGGGCGCGTAGCCGATGGCGGCGCGTGACGGTTCGAGTGGCAACTCGTAGCGCAGCAACGTCTGACGCGGCGCCGCGGGCCCGGGTGCTGCTCGTTCCCACGCGTCGAGCACCTTCCGCGCCGCGGCGCGCCCCACGTATTCGGTCCCCTGGAAGTCGCCGTGCGCCGCCGAATCGGGAGACACGTCGCCCGCCGCGCCTTGCAGGAACACCAGCGGCACGCCGACCTCGTCGGAAGAGAAGAGCTCGATGGCGCCCGGCGCGTCGGTCGA
>JAEUJS010000271.1 GCA_016792935.1 Archangium sp.
CGATCGTCGCCAACGCGATCGACAACACCGCGACCAACACGGAGAGCGGAAACGCACGCCGCTCGGACGGTGCTGCGGGGAGCAGAAGTTCGGTCGCCACGAGTCCCTACGTCCGTTGCGCGTCGACGTCGGCGAGCAGGACCTGCCACCGAGTGAGCCGGGCATCGTCAGCTCCGACGATGTCGGTCAGTGCGGAAGAGACATACGCGCGATCGAAAGCCGCGCCACCGAACGCCACCAGCCGCTCGACGTCGATGAGATCCTTCGAGCGAAAGAACAAGAACTTCATGACCGCGAGATCTTCAGGCGAGAGAAACCACGCCTCACGCCCTTCGAGCGGCGCGCGTCGAAGCCGCCGACGAATGCTCTCGTAGAACGGTATCGAGGGAACGAAGACGTCGACTCGCATGTCGCCGAACCAGGCCTGGAAGTCCCCGCGCTCGACCGCTTGCGCTTCCGCTTGTGCCGCATCCACTGAACACCCCACGCCACGAAGCACGTCGAAGACCGAGTGAAGCGCGGGCGGCTCGACGAAGACGTCGATGTCGACATCTTTCGTGGCCCTGGGAAAGCCCCACACGCCAAGCGCGAGTGCTCCGCCGATGCCGTATTCGATGCCCTTCGCTTCGCACGCGTCAGCCAGCTTGCGCGCCACGAGCGCTGCGTTCATCGGCGGGCCTGTGCGACCAGCTTCTTCCAGAGCGTCATCGACTCTGCCGAGCGCTTGTCTTCCCACGCCCACGCGCGCTTCGCGTCCGGATTCGCGTCGAGCGCCTGCCGAGCCCACTCACACAATTCGCTCATCGCGCGTGAGCGCTCTTCGATGCTCATCTTCAAGTACGGCGCGAGGTCTTCCCAAATGGCCTCGCGATCGGAGCGCGCCTGAAGTGATTTGGGCAGTTTCGTCATCGGTCGTGAGCTTACCGCCCAATGTGACGCACCTGCACCAGCGCTCCATCGACGTCCTGCTTGCCGCGCAGATCGATCACGCCCTCGACGAACCAGTCCTTCTCACCCTGTGCGTCGAGCAACGAGTGCCGCACCGTCCACGTGCGCTCGACGTCTCCAGCAATCAGCTGCGTCAACACCGGCTGCCGCGCGCGCGGAGTCACGTCGATGCTCGAGTGCTCCGCCCAATACCCCGCGAGCCACTTCTCGATCACTCCGGCCGACTCGACTGCGAACTGCTCGGCGGCTTCGTCGTACAGCTTGCGTGAGAGGAGCCGGACCAGTTGGTGCATCTCGGCCCGCACGCGTGCGTTGAGCTCCTTCGGGTTCTTCGCGAGATCGCGCTTCGGGAGCTCGACCTCCTTCTGACCCGAGGCGAGCTCCACCACGTCCACTCCGTCGCGCTTCGCTTCCCACTCGGCGAGCAACGACGAGTCCGTCTGCCGAATGGTCGCCTTCAAGTACGCGGCGAGGTCTTCGAGCTGCTCCGAACGCGCCGCTTCCGGCACGTTCTGCACGATCGTCTTGTACGCATCAGACAAGTACCGCAGCAGCACGCCTTCACTTCGCTGCAGCCCGTAGTCCTTCACGTAGTCGTTGAAGGTCTGACAATTCTCGAACAGCTCTCGCGCGATCGACTTGGGCCGCACGTCTTCCGCCGCGATCCACGGGTGCTTCTTCGCGAACTCGTCGAACGTCCCGTAGATCAACGGAGCGAGCGGCTTGGGGTACTCGACCTTCTCGAGCTCCTCCATGCGCTTGTCGTATTCGACGCCTTGCGCCTTGAGCTCGTTGATCTTCTGACCCTTCGCGCGATCGAGCTGCGCCCAGAGCACGACATCCGGACTCTCGAGAATCGACTCGACCAACGAGACGACGTCCAAAGCGTACGACTCCGACGCAGGATCCAGCTTGAGCAACACCTCGAGCAGGAACAGCGACAGCGTGTGATGCAGCGAGAAGTCCTTCTGCAGTCCCTCGAGCACCCGCGGGCGCCTGGGCAACCCGCGCTGGTTCTTTTCCACCACCACGATCCCCGCGTCGACCAGCGACCGCATCAAGACGCGCGCGTGTTTCCGCAAGCGAACGCGGTTCTGTTCCCACGTGTGGGAAAGATCGATCAGCTCGACCAGGCGACGGTAGCCATCCTTCGACGTCTCCTGCCCAGCCTGCAGCAACGACACGATCAACCCGTGCGTGACGTTGAAGCGCGACTCGAGTTTCTCCGGCTGTGACGTCTGCAGCTTCTCGAAGGTCTTGTCGTCCCAATGCACGTAGCCCTTGGTCGGAGCCTTCTGCATCGTGACGTTCTTTTTCCCCTCGGCCTTCTTCTGCATCAGCTTCGCGTTCTCGATCACGTGCGCCGGAGCCTGCGCCACCACGTACCCGCGCTCATCGAAGCCCTTCCGTCCGGCGCGCCCGGCGATCTGATGGAAGTCACGCACGGGGAGAATCACCGTCTTCTCGCCGTCGAATTTGCAGAGCTGGGTAAACAAGACGGTGCGGATCGGCACGTTCACGCCCACGCCGAGCGTGTCGGTGCCGGAGATCACCTTGAGCAACCCTTGCTGTGAGAGCCGCTCCACCAGTCGCCGATAGCGAGGCAACAACCCAGCGTGATGCAGCCCGATGCCGTGCGAGAGAAATCTCCGAAGCTCCTTCCCGAACGGAGTGTCGAAGCGAACGCCGTGCGCGGAGATCGCCTCCTTGAGCTTCACCTTCTCTTCCTTGGTGCACACGTCGATCGACATCAGGTTCTGCGCTTCTTCAGCCGCCGAACGCTGCGTGAAATTCACGAGGTAGATCGGAGCGCGAGAGGCCTTCAGCAAATCTCCAACACTCTCGTGTAACGCCGTCGACGCGTACGTGAACTCCAAAGGCACGGGTCGCTGCGCGCTGCGAACTTCGGCGACCTCGCGCTTCGTGATGTCGGTCAGCGACGTCGTGATCGACGTGAGATCGCCAAGCGTCGCGCTCATCAAGAGGAACTGCGTCTCCGGCATCGAGATGAGCGGGACCTGCCACGCGATGCCGCGCTCCTTGTCGCCGTAGTAGTGGAACTCGTCCATCACCACGCACTCGGCGAAGAGCCGCTGCTCGCGCACCGCGTACGACGACAGGATCTCCGCGGTGCAGCAGATGATCGGAGCCTTGCGGTTGATCGCCGCGTCGCCGGTCATCATGCCGACGTTCTCCGCTCCGAACGCGTCGCAGAGCGCGAAGAACTTCTCGTTCACCAGCGCCTTGATGGGGCACGTGTAGAAAGACGTCTTCCCCTCGGCCATCGCCATGAAGTGGAAGGCGAGGGCGACCAGCGATTTTCCCGAGCCCGTCGGAGTCGCCAGCACCACGTGCTTCCCGCCGATCAGCTCGAGCACGGCCTCTTCCTGCGCGGGGTAGAGCGAGAGGCCGGTCGAGGTGACGTAGTTCACGAAGCGATCGAGCACCTGATCGGCGCTCAGCTTCGGTTCACCTGGTTTCGGGAGCAGCGCAGCGAGCGGAGCGACAGCCATGACCGCTCAGCGATCTCTCACGGAATCGAGTCGATGGAGAGGAACATCGCCACCGGGTCGGCAGTGATCGCTCCTTCCACGATCGCGTCGTCTGAGAGGCGCGCGAAACCGTACTTCTCGTAGAACGCGACGGCCTCGGGTTTGGCGTCGGTCACGACACCAAGACCGCCCAACTGGTCACGTTGGCGTTTTGCAAGACCGAGAACGAAGGCCAGGAGAGCGCTCCCAATGCCTGCGTCACGCGCATCGAGATCAACTGCGAGTCGCGCGAGACGAAGCACTGGGAGCGGGTACGCGGGCAGCTTTTTCCGCGCTGGAATTCGTTCCCGTTCGATCGTCGCAGGCGTCACGGTCGCGAACCCGAGGATTCGTTCGCCGACGACAGCCACGTACGTGACGCTGACGCGAAGCTTGAACTGATTATGTCCAGCGTAGTGATGGAAGAAGCGGTCGAGATCGGCTTGTCCGCAGGTGAAGGACGCGCGGTCGTCTTCTGCAGCCAGCGGGCGAATGATGAGTTCAGCGCCCACGCATCAGCTCAACCAGCGCTCGCGTTGGCTTGCGCGGCTTGGCGATCATCCTGGCGACGCGATCGAACTCGGCGTTGCGCAGCACGATGCGACTGGGAATGAACGCTTCGTCGGGCCACTCACGGCGCGCTTCCATGAAGAAGAGCAGCGCTTGCTCCACGACGTAGTTCTTCTTCAGGCCCCGATTCGTGGTGAAGCGATCGAGCTTGTCTCGCGTCGCGCCAGAGACGGTGACTGAGAGCTGCGTTTCCTGGGCCATGGTCTTCCTCGCTTGAACAAGGAAAAACTAGTCGATCGCCGGACACGGTTGAAGCGCCCGTTCGCCTCACGCGGTGGGAGCGCGACTCGTCGCACGGATGCGACAACGAACAGTCGAAGGAGCACCGGGACACCACTTCTGAGTTTGCAAGTTGTTGATCTCACAGGAATCCCTGCCTTCCCGACGCTGGCGAGCGACTTGCGAAAGAGGGCGGCATGTTCCGAACGTTCCTCGTTCTTTTCGGTGTCCTGGCGCTGGTCGGCTGTGAAGGCGTGTTGGTTGGCCCCTCCGCGATTGATGGCCGTGTCGGCGGAGGCGGCGGAGGCGGCGACGTCGGTGGCGGCTCCGGTGCTGGGACGGGCGGAGACGGCGGCGGCATCGCAGGCGGCGGTCTCGGCGGATCAGGCGGTGGCGCCATCCCGACGCCGAAGTTCACCTGCAGCGCGACGGAGCAACAGGGCACCACCTTCCCGACGCTGCGCCGCCTGACGCGCTCCGAGTTGATCTCGACCTGGTCCGCGCTGGTCGGTGACGCGGTCGCCCAGGACGCGATGGTGTCGGGCACGCTGCGCGGTCTCCCTGATGATCGGCTCGAGACGCTCAGCACGATCAACGACTCGGTGCCGACGATCTGGCCCTCGACGCTCTCGGTCGCCGCGAAGCGTTCGGCGCAATTGCTCCTCGCCGACGCCACCGAGCGCACGCGTCGTCTCGGCGCCTGCACCGCCGTCAGCCCCATCACCGAGACGTGTGTTCGTCAGGTCGCCACCACGTTCGGTGCGCGTGCGTGGCGCCGCGATCTCGAGACGGCTGAACTCGACGCCTCCGTCGCGCTCTTCAACCGCGTTGGAGGCGGAGAGGGTGGACTCGCGATCGTGGTGCGCGCGTTCCTGCAAGCGCCTCCGCTCTCGTTTCACTTCGAGACGCGCGGCACGGTGCAAGGCGATCGCCTCCGCCTGACGCCGTTCGAGGTCGCCTCGCGCATCTCGTATCTCGTCACGGGCTCGATGCCCGACGACGCGTTGCTGACCGCCGCGCGCACCGGAGCGTTGAGCACGCGCGAGCAGGTGCGCACGCACGTCAATCGGCTCCTCGACACGCCCGCAGGCCGTGAGCGCGTGCGCGACTTCATGCGCTACTACCTGCAGCTCAATCAGGTGCCGAACCCGTTCGGGCCGCTCGCGAGCTTGCGTCAGCTCGACACCACCGGTCTCGGAGACGAGCTGCGCGTCGAAGCGCTCGACTACGCGCAGGACGTCTTCTTCGACGGCACCGATGGAACGTTCCGCCAGCTGATGACCTCTGGGCGCGCGCACCCGAAATCCGATCGCGTGGCGCGCATCTTCGGTCAGAGCTGCGTCGGCCCCTTCCGTACCGCGCGCTTCGAGTGGAACCACGCCGCTTCGTTCTTCGCTCCCGACGGCGCGGGGCCCGGCGCTTCGGTGCAGCGCATCACCGCGCCCGGCTGGTTCGTGTGGGAATTCCCCGCCGGCGTGTTGCCGGCCGCGAGCTCGCTGAGCATCGACTTCGACGTCACCTCGCCCGACGGAGCGAACGTCACCTTCGACGTGAACCTGAACGACGTGCCCACGCGCACCGGCGTCACCAGCGCTGGCGGAGCACTCACCATCACCATTCCGCGCGCCATCACCGCCGGCATGCCGCTGAAGATCGGCATTCACGTCGCCAACGTGTCGTCGTCGCGCAACGTGCAAGTGAGTGGACTGCGCGTGATCGACGAGAGCGCGCGCGAGTGCCAGGCGATCAACGCGCCGACGCACCCCGGCCTGCTGCATCGGCCCGCGTTGCTCGTCGGTGGCGCAGAGCGCACCAGCCCGATTCTCCGCGGCGCGCACGTGCGCAAGTTGTTCCTCTGCAACTCGCTCCCCACGCCCGACCCGCGCCTCGTCGCAGATCGCGAGATGGAAGTGGGTGACGTCGATGCGCTGCCCAACCGCGAGCGCGTCACGACGCTCACTGGAGCCACCGCGTGCACCGGCTGTCACCAGCTCGTGAATCCGCTCGGCTTCCCGTTCGAGGCGTTCGATCAAGCCGGCATGCGCCGCACCGTGGAACAGCGCTTCGACGCGCAAGGGCAGCCCGCCGCGACGTTGCCCATCGACGTGCGCGTCTCGCAGCCGCAGCTCGACTTCGCCGGAGGCGGACCGAGCGAGCTCGCTGATTCCACCGCGCTCGCCGAGGCCATGGCGGGCAGCTTCCAGGCCCGCGCGTGCTTCACGCAGCGCGCCTTCGAGTACTACCGCCGCTCCGCGTTCGATCTGTCGCGCGATGGCTGCGCCCTGTCCGCCGCTGAACGCGCGCCGACGCTGCGCGACGCGGTGCTCGAGCTCCTGACTGCTGAAGACGTCTTCTTCCGAGGTGCACCGTGAACATGAATCGTCGCTTCTTCCTCCGTGGTTTGGGTTCGGCCGCGCTCGCGTTGCCGGTGTTGCCGTCGCTCCTGCCTCGCAGCGCGTGGGCGCAGTCGGCGACGCCACGTCGCTACGTGCAGATCTTGAATCCCTATGGTCCGACCGCGCCGCTCTTCTACGGCTCGCTCACCGGCGCATCGCAGCTCGCTCCAAACGTGTCGGCCCGCGCGTTGACCAGCGTCACGGGACCGCTCTCGTCGATCCTCGGCACGTCGTTCGACGCGGTGCGCGGGAAGGTGAACGTGTTGCGCGGCTTCGACGTGCCGGTGAACAACCCCAATCACCAGTTCTGCTTCGCAACGTGCGCGTCGGGCTACGCGAGCGGTCTCGACGGCGACGGCTACCCGCCGCAGGCCAACAACGAGTCGATCGACGTCATCCTCGCGCGCAGCACGGTGTCCACGCCGGCGTCGTTCCCCGCGGCGCGTCGCCTGGTGAACTTCAACCCCCTCGACAGCGACGACTACTGCTCGAACCGTTCGTTCAGCTGGTCGCGCAATGGCTCGCTGCAGATGGTGCGGCCGCTGAAGACCACCTCGTCGCTCCTCAACCTCTTCATGGGCGGCTTTGGGATGGCGACCATGCCCGTGCCCGACACCCGCGAGCTCACGCTCGTTCAAGCCGTGCACGCCGACTACCTGCGCGTGCGTTCCGATGCGCGGCTCTCGATGGCCGATCAGCGCACGCTCGATGCGTACATCGCGTTGATCGACGATCTCGAGCGTGAGGCGGCCGCGGCCACCATGCCTGGCCCCGTGACGTGCGCGAGTCCCACTGCTGATTCCGCGACCGGCGCCGACGGACTGGCGCGTACGCAGCTGCGGGTGCTGGCGGCGGCGATGGCGTGCGACCTCACGCGCGTGGGCAGCGTGACCCTCGGCATGAGCGCTGGCTACGCGACCCGCCACGCCGAGCACCACACCATCGGAGGCACCTCGATGCCGGCCGCGTTCCTCTCCGACTACCGCGGCTTCGCGGCCAACGCGGGGTGGTTCATGCAGCACCTCGACTCCATCGCCGACGGCAGCGGCACGTTGCTCGACAACTCACTGGTCTACTGGGCGAGCCAGTACGGCTGTGCGTCGAGCTCGGGCCACCACGAGAACCGCGACATGCCCATCGTCGTCGGCGGCGGAGCGGGCGGCATGCTCTCCACCGGCAACTTCCTCGACTTCCGCGCCAACGGCGTCGCGATGCCGCTCAACAACCTGCTGGTGACCTTCTTCAACGCGATGGGGCTGGCGTCGAGCGACTACGAGCAGAACGGCACGGCGGGCTTCGGGCTCTACACCGCAAATCTGCTCGCGGGTCGCAGCGATCAAGCGCAGTGGACCTCGACCGCCGGCCGTCGTCGCGCGCTGCCCGGGCTCTACACCGGTCCTGCGCTCGGGTGAGACGACGCACGTGCTACAACGCCGCGCGTGCTGGCCGCCATCTCCCTGGTCTCGGTGCTGCTCGCGTCGAACCCGTACCTCGACGAAGGCCGCCGTCACTTCGACGCGTTGGAGTTCGAAGCCGCGAACGCGTCGCTCACCGTCGCCGTGCAGCAATCGTCGCTGACTACCGAAGAGCGGCGCACGGCGTTCGATCTGCAGGCGCGCGCGTTACTCGCGCTGAACCGCAAAGAAGATGCGATCGCAGCGTATGCACGGCTGCTCGAGCGAGATCCGTATGCGCCGCAACCCAGCGGAGCGCCCAAGGTGATCGACGCGTTTCTCCGCGGTCGCGAGAAGGCGTGGCCGAAGCCGTCGGTGAAGTGGTCGCGCGCCGCCGATCCCGAAGCAGGCGCGATCAAGGTCGAGCTGCAGGACCCGTGGGCGCTGGTGATGCGCGCGCGTTACTTCGAGTCGTCGAAGGCCGGGTTGAGCGAACACTCGGCGCAGGTGATCGATCACTCGCTCGTGGTGCGTCCTTCGCCCAGCACCAGCCAGGTGCTCTTCGATGCGCTCGATGCCAACGGCACGCTGCTCGCGCACTTCGAGGTGCCGGTGACGCCGACGGCGACTCAAGAACCGGCCGCCACGCCGCTGGTTCGCACCACGTCCGCGACGCCGCCCTCGAGTCTGCGCACGCCGGGGATCGTCGCGTTGATCGCCGGCCTCGCGACGGTGGCCGCGGGCGCGATCGTGCTCGGCTTCGGCTACGGCCCGGCGCCGACGACGTTGACCAGCGCAGGCGACATCAACGCGTGGAACCGTTCCGTCACCGGCCAGGTCGGAGCGGGCTGGGCGCTCGCGAGTGGTGGCGCCGCGCTCTCGATCGTGGGCGGCGTGTTGTTGGCCTTCTGACGAGACTCGCTACACTCGCCGGCTCGTGTCACTCAAGGGGGAAAGCGCTTCATTCGGCCGATACCTCCTCAAGCGGCGTCTGGCGGCCGGGGGCATGGGTGAGGTCTTCGTCGCCGAGCAGACCGGCGTTGGAGACTTCCGCAAACAGCTCGCGCTCAAGTTGATGCTCGCCGACCTCGCGTCGGATCCGCAGCACGTGAAGCTCTTCCTCGCTGAGGCGAGCATCGCGGCGCGGCTGCTCCACCCGAACATCGTGCAGGTGTTCGACGCGGGGTTGATCGACGGGCGCTACTTCATCGCCATGGAGCTGATTGACGGCGTCACGCTCGCCGCCGTCGTCAAAGCGCTGCGCACCCGCAACGAACTCGTGAGCGCTGACGTTCTCTGTCACGTCGCCCGGCAGTCGCTCGACGCGCTCGACTACGTGCACAGCGCCAAGGACGAACAGGGCCGCGCGCTCGAGCTGGTGCATCGCGACGTCTCTCCGAGCAACTTGCTCCTCACCACGCGCGGAGAGGTGAAGCTCAGTGACTTCGGCATCGCCAAGATGCGCGACAGCGAGAGCCACACGGCGCCTGGCGAAGTGCGCGGCAAGCTGGCGTACCTCTCTCCCGAGCTGATCCTCGGAGCGACCGCCACCTCGCGCAGTGATCTCTACGCGCTGGGCATGACCCTCTATCGGCTCGCGGCGTTGACGAGCCCATTCGCGGGCAGCGAGTCAGAATTGATCGCAGCCACGCGCGCGCAACGCACTCCGTTGAGCTCGCACCGGCCCGATCTTCCAGCGGCGATCATCAACGCCATCGAGCGCTCGTTGGCGGCGAGTCCGGCGGAGCGGTTCTCTTCTGCGGCGGCGATGCGTGACGCGTTCCCGCGCGGAGACGTCGAGACGCGCGCTCGAGAGCTGGCGACGCTGGTCACCACCGCGCAGGCGATGCAGCCGCCTCCCAACGTCGCGCTCGTGTCGCCCGCGCCAGGGACGAAGTCGATCGACGTCGAGGTGGTCACCAACGCTCCCGCCGACGCGAGCGTGCCGACGGTGCTCGAACACGTGCCGGTCACCCTCGTCGAGCGGCCGAAGTGGCTGTGGTGGCTCGGTGCCGGAGGGGTGATCGCCGCGTTCATCGCGATCCTCGCGGTGGTGTGGTCGCAGCCGCCCATCACGCCGCCGATGACGGCCGCCCCAGCCGACGTGTCGGCCGATTTGATCGAGCCGCCACGCGTCGTCGATGCGGGAATCGTCGCGGCCGTCGAGCCGCCTGCAATCGATGCGGGGATCGTGGAGCGGGTCGATGCAGGAGCGCTGATCGCCGAGACGGAGATCACCGAAGTCAAAGACGATCCCGCGAAGCCGCCGCGCAAGGTGGCAGCGCGGCTCACCTCGCCGGCGTTCGTGTCGGTGCAGGCGGAGCCGTGGGCGAACGTGGAGCTGAACGGGAAGCCGATTGGTCAAACACCGCTGGCGCGCGTACCGGTGTCGACGCCGAATGCGGTGCTGCGGCTCACCAACCCGAAGTTCCGTGCGATCGAGCGCAAGTTGAAGCTGAGCGCTGGCGAAGATCTCAAGGTGAACGAGAAGCTCGTGCCGCGATGACGAACCCGCACGCGTCGATCCCCTCTCCCTCGGGGAGAGGGCAGGGTGAGGGAGCCCGACGTCGCGCCACGACGGTCCCCTCTCCCTGGGGGAGAGGGCAGGGTGAGGGAGCACACCCTCGCGCGAGCGCACGATGAAGACGCGCACTCTCACTTCATCGACCGCGGCCAGCGCGCAGGCGATCTTCGGCGAGGTCCTCAGCGGCGCCGGCGTGGCGCATCGCTTCCTCCTCGAAGATCGACCCATGGTCTGCGGCAGCGATCCCGCGGTCGATCTGGTCATCACCGAGAGCACGGTCTCGCGACGGCACGCGCGCATCGAGCCGACGCGGCGTGGCGTCCGCGTCGAAGACCTCGGCTCGCGCAACGGCACCTGGTACCTCGGAGCGAGCGTCAAAGAAGCCCTCGTGCCCTTCGGCTCGACCGTGCGGCTCGGCAAAGCGCTCATTCGCTTCGTCGCGCAGGAACCGGGAGAGCCGACAGCGATCGCCGGGCTCGAGGGCAGTTCGATCGCGATGCGTCAGCTCCGCGAAAACCTGCACCGTGCGGCGAAAGGTGACGTCGCGGTCCTGCTCCGCGGAGAGACGGGGAGCGGCAAAGAGACTGCTGCGCGCGCGCTCCATGCGTTGAGCGCGCGAAAGGGCGGGCCGTTCGCGATCTTCGAAGGCGGCCATGTCAGCCACGAGCTGCTGGAATCACATCTCTTCGGCCACCGCCGCGGTGCGTTCACCGGAGCCAGCGAAGCGCGCATCGGCATCGTCGAGCAGGCCCACCGCGGCACGTTGTTCCTCGACGAAGTGGGAGAGCTGACGCCCGAAGCGCAGCTGCGGCTGCTGCGCGTGCTCGAACGCCGCACCTTCACGCGCCTTGGAGAGAACACCGAGCGCTCGTCGGACTTTCGTCTGATCTGCGCGACGCAACACGATCTCGAAGCGCGCGTGCGTGAACGGAAGCTGCGCGAAGACCTCTTCTTCCGCATCGCGGTGGTGGTGATCGACGTGCCGCCGCTGCGCCGTCGCGAGGGCGACCTCGAGCTGCTCGCCGAACACTTCGCGCGTGAACGTGGCGTGACGCTCGATGGAGCGACGCTCGCTGCGTGGAAGGCGCGCGAGTGGCGCGGCAACGTGCGCGAGCTGCGCAACGCGGTGGAGCAGTACGAGGCAGGCACGGTGAGCGGAACGAGCCCGGCCGTCTCTCGCGCCGAAGTGCTCGGTGAAGTCGAGCGCTCACTGGTGCTCGAGGCGCTCGAAGCGCACGACTGGGATGTCGCCCGCGCCGCGCAGCAGTTGACGATGTCGCGCAGCCAGCTCTATCGCGTGATGAAACGCTTCGGCATCTCTCCGCGGCGCCGCTGAGACCTCGATGTCCCTTTCCCTCGGGCGAGAGAGGGAGCACTTCTTCCAGCGCGGAGTGCGGTTAGGCTCCGCGCCGATGCGCATCGCGTTCGTGAGCTTCCTTCTGGCAGTCGTGTTGCTCGGGTGTCCCGCGCAGCTCACGCTCGAATGCGCGACGTGCACGAGTGACTCCGAGTGCTCGCCTCAAGGCATGACCTGTGCGCAGGGCGTCTGCGTGCTCGCATCGAGCGCGTGCGGTTCGACGGGCGGCGGCGGCGGCGGCACGAACGGCGGAGGCGAAGCGAGCGGTGGCGGCACCGCGACGGGTGGCACCTCGAGCGGAGGCGGCACTGCAAACGGAGGCGGCACAAACGGAGGCGGCACCGCGAATGGCGGCGGAACCGCGAATGGCGGCGGAACCGCGAACGGCGGAGGCGGACCAGTGCTCCCCGCGCTGGGCGCAATCCCCGATGCCGAGGTCCTGATCGAAGACGACTTCGAGAGCGGAGTGCTCGTCGGAGACGGCGGCCGATGGTCGTTCACCCTCGCGCCGGGAGCAAGCGGTCAAACGATGAACCTCGTCGCGGACGCCGGCCGCGCCGGCAGTCGAGGCTTCGTGGTGGTGGACACCTCGACCAGCGGCCCGAATCTCGGGCTCGGGCTCGCCGCGGTGGCGCGCATCGACGCGGGCGGCACGCTCTACACGCGCACGTGGGTCTCGATGCAGACCACCAACGGCTCGGGCGGCGTGGTGCTGAACTTCTACGCGCCGGGTCAGCTCGAATCGAACGTCGTCACTGAGTTCGCGGTCTATTCGCACGCAGGTGGCGGCGTGACGAAGACCGATGGGCTCGATGCGGGCTCGCTGACGGAATGTTCTCCACCAGTCCCATGGACGGCGAATGGCAACTGGCGGCTCGTGCACGTCGTGCTTGATGGGGTGGGAACGCCGAACGGGAGAACGAGCCTGGTCGTCGACGGCCAGCAAGGGTGCGTCGAGTCGCGCGACTGGACCGGAGTCGTGGTGCGCCAGGCCGCGATCGGGCCCAGCTTTTCACCGCAAGATTGGCAGGGCGTGATGAAGCTCGACGCGTACGTCCTGACGGGCGGCAACCCTCCGCCGAACCGCTTCTTCCTGCGTGGTCCGACGACGCTGAGCCGCGGGTGTCTCCCGACGCGCGTGGAGCTGGTCGATGGCTTCGATGGTGGTCTGGCTGCAGCGATTCGCCCGACCCGCGCGCGACTGTCGGTGCCGATCTTCAGCGCTGCCGATTGTTCAGGACCCATCTCCGAGCTGACGATTCCGCGAGGCAGCGCTGCCGCGACGTTCTTCTGGGTCGCCGACGCGGGAACGCAGATGCTCACCGCGAGCGATCCGACAGCGGACCTGCTCCCGGTGACGACGCCCTTCGTCGTGCCGTGATCACTTCTTGACGAAGATCTTCCGCAGGTCGAGCACC
Source organism: Archangium sp. (assembly GCA_016792935.1). Lineage (GTDB taxonomy): Bacteria > Myxococcota > Myxococcia > Myxococcales > Myxococcaceae > Archangium_A. The sequence goes on from JAEUJS010000271.1 coordinate 13,358, forward strand.
AGCTCGGGCACCGCGCTCGACTTCACCTCGGACAAATCGGTCAGCGTCTTGACGCTCTTGTACTTCCCGCCGCTCGGATTCCGGTGGACGACGAGAGCGCGCTTCTTCACATCGACCACCCAGTACTCGGGGATGCCAGCGCGCGCATAGATGCGTGCTTTGCGATTCAAGTCATCGCGGAGGGATGTATTGGCGATCTCGATCGCCAACAACGCCGTCGTTGGATTGTCGGTCGCGTTCGGATCATCGGCCACGATCGCGAGGTCGGGCTCGGGTTCGTTCTCATCGTCCGGAGCGATTGGGCACTGCGGCTGCAGAACGAGCTCGTCCGGAAGCAGTTTCACGATCGCTCGATTCAGCTCAACGAGCGGCTTGCGGTGTTCCGAATCCATCGGCGCCATGACGACGACTTCCCCCTCGAGCAGCTCGACCTTGAGTCCCTTGAACAACCCCGCCTCGTCCATGCGGTGAAACACGTCCCGCGTGACCCGGAAGGGGCCCGGTGGCTGACGACGCGGAGGGCTGGCTCGTTGAACGGCTTCCATGGCGCTCACTTTGCCACGGCGCGATCGAGCGCTGCCACCAGCGCATCGGGGTTGGCGAGCATCACGTCGTGGCCCGCATCGAGCTCTTCCACCTCGAGCCCGAGCGTCTTCGCGCGCGCGGCCGTCGGCCCAAAGCCCGAGTACTTCTTCGCGCGCAGGTACGACTTCTTGAGCGCCTTCCACTTCTCGAGATCGAACTGCACCTTCTCCTCGAACGTCGCGATGGGGTGGGGCGTCAGCTTCGCGTCGACTTCCTTCGCGCGCTTCTCATCGAGCACGCCCATCGACTTCGCGCTCAACATCGGAGGCACGCCCGGCCCGCCCTTCGCGCGCTCCTTCCAGTGCGCTCCGTATTCCTTCTTCATGAGATCGAAGCCGCACTGCCCGGGCTCGGGAAGAAACGCGTCGAGGTAGACGAGCCGCTCGATCTTCGCGCTCAGTCGATCGACGCAGCCGCTGATGACGAGACCTCCGTACGAGTGGCCCACCAGCACGACGCGATCGATCGACTCGCACGCCTTCACCACGTCATCGATGTGCGTCGTGAGATTCACCGACGCCGACAGCTCCTTCGCGCGCTCGGCGACTCCGGTCAGCGTCAGCGCGATCGCCTTGCGCCCCTTCGCTTCGAGTCCCTTCAGCACCTCGGCCCAACACCAGGCGCCGTGCCACGCTCCATGAATCAAAATGAACGTCGGACCAGAGCCCTCAGCACCCAACGCCGTCATCGAAAGCCCCGCTGCACCGATCAACAACTCGCGCCGATTCATGTGCGCGTATGTACTCAAAATCTCAGACATGTAGCACCAACCATGCGATTTACCTCGCAACGCGTCATTGACTTAACATGATTTACAGGTGCTCTGATCTTTTCACACTGACGCAGCTTGTCATGCGGGAATGGAGGTCCTACTTTGTGTCTTGTTCAGAGCAGTTAGCTGATTTTCGAATTTACGGAGCCGCCAGTGGGACTTGTGAAGGGCATGGAAATCAACGGTCGGTCGAGCGAGATGCTGGGCGTCACGACCCAGGAATTCCTGCTTGCCCTCGAGCGCCGCTTTGGCGAGCGCCGCCGTGCCCTCCTCGAGCGTCGCAAGCAGCGCGATTCCCGCTTCGACTTCCTCGCTGAGACCGCTCACGTCCGCGCGGGCGACTGGCGTGTGGATCCGGTGCCTGACGTGCTCCTCGATCGCCGCGTCGAGATCACCGGCCCGTGCGAAGCGAAGATGATCATCAACGCGCTCAACTCCGGCGCGAACGTGTTCATGGCCGACTGTGAAGACTCACAGGCGCCGGCCTGGGAAAACCAGATCGGCGGCCAGGAGTCGCTCTTCAAGGCCGTGCGCCGCACGCTCACGTTCACGAGCAACGAAGGAAAGAAGTACGCGCTCAATGATCAGCTCGCGACGCTCTTCGTGCGTCCGCGCGGCTGGCACATGGACGAGGCGCACGTGTTGGTCGACGGCAAGCCGATGTCGGGCTCGCTCTTCGACTTTGGCGTCTTCTTCTTCAACAACGCCCGCGAGCAGGTCAGCCGCGGCCTGGGCCCCTTCTTCTATCTCCCCAAGCTGGAGAGCCACCTCGAGGCTCGCCTCTGGAACGACGTCTTCGACTTCGCGCAGGACACCATCGGCATGAAGCGCGGCACGATCAAGGCGACGGTCTTGATCGAGACGTTGCCGGCCGCGTTCGAGATGGACGAGATTCTGTACGAGCTGCGGACCCACTCGGCGGGCCTCAACTGCGGTCGCTGGGACTACATCTTCAGCTTCATCAAGAAGCAGCCTGATCAGCTCCTGCCCGATCGCTCGCAGCTCACGATGGATAAGGGCTTCCTCCGCGCGTACGCGCAGAAGCTGATCCAGACCTGTCACCGCCGCGGCGCCTTCGCGATGGGCGGAATGGCCGCGCAGATCCCGATCAAAGACGATCCCGCAGCGAACGAAGCGGCGATGGCTCGCGTGCGCGCCGACAAAGAGCGTGAAGCGAAAGACGGCCACGACGGCACCTGGGTCGCGCACCCAGCGCTCGTTCCCGTCGCCCGCGCGATCTTCGACGCGCACCTCAAGGGCAAGAACCAGCTCTCTGTCCTCCGCAGCGACGTGAACATCACGCGTGAAGATCTCCTCCGCGTGCCCGATGGAAATCGCACGGAAGAGGGCCTGCGCCACAACGTGCGCGTCGGCGTTCGCTACCTCGAGGCGTGGCTGCGCGGGCAGGGCTGCGTGCCGCTGTTCCATCTGATGGAAGACGCCGCCACCGCTGAGATCTCTCGCGCGCAGGTCTGGCAGCAGGTGCGCCACAAGCTGATCAGCGTCGAGAAGTTCGATCAGGTGATGCGTGAAGAGCTCGCCGACGCGACCGGAGGCATGTTCTCCGAAGCCCGCACGCTCTTCCGCGCGCTCTCGACCTCCGAACACTTCGAAGAATTTCTGACCACTCCCGCGTACCAACGACTGATCGCCACAGAACCGAAGTAGCTCTCGCCCCACAGCCCATCACCCACCCCACACCGCGCGCCGAGCGATCGACGCGATCGGAGAAGTCTTGTCCACGCAGCACCTGAAGGAGCCCACCATGACCGAGCACGCGAAGACCAACCTCACCCCCGGCGATCTCCACGCGAAGCGCTTCGACGGCATCACGCGCCCGTACACGCAGAAGGACGTCGAGAAGCTCCGCGGCTCGGTGAAGATCGAGCACTCGCTCGCGCGTCACGGAGCGATGCGCCTCTGGGAATTGCTCAACACCCGCGAGTACATCAACGCCCTCGGAGCGATGACCGCTGGCCAGGCCGTGCAGATGGTGCGCGCTGGTTTGGAAGCGCTCTACATCTCCGGCTGGCAGGTCGCCGCTGACGCGAACACCGCCGGCCAGATGTACCCCGACCAGTCGCTGTACCCGGTCGACTCGGTGCCCAACCTCGTGCGGCGTATCAATTCAGGTCTTCGCCGCGCGGATCAGATCGATCACGCCGAAGGAAAGAAGGAGCGCCACTGGCTCGTCCCGATGATCGCCGACGCCGAGGCCGGCTTTGGTGGCCCGCTCAACGCGTTCGAGCTGATGAAGGCGATGATCGAGGCGGGCGCCGCGGGCGTTCACTTCGAAGACCAGCTCGCCAGCGAGAAGAAGTGCGGTCACATGGGCGGCAAGGTGCTCGTGCCGACCTCGCAGTTCATCCGCACCCTGGTTGCCGCGCGCCTCGCCGCTGACGTCTGCGACACGCCGACCATCGTCGTGGCCCGCACCGACGCGCAGAGCGCGAAGCTGATCACCTCCGACATCGACGAGCGCGATCTCCCGTTCATCGCCGGCAAGGACCGCACGGCCGAGGGCTTCTTCCGCCTCAAGGGCAACGGAGACGACTTCGCCATCGCCCGCGGCCTCGCCTACGCGCCGTACGCCGATCTCGTGTGGTGCGAGACCAGCACGCCGAGCCTCGATCAGGCCAAGCGCTTCGCCGAGGCGATCCGCGAGAAGTTCCCCAACAAGATGCTCGCGTACAACTGCTCGCCCTCGTTCAACTGGAAGAAGAACCTCGACGACGCGACCATCGCCAGGTTCCAGCGGGAGTTGGGAGCGATGGGCTACAAGTACCAGTTCGTCACGCTCGCCGGTTTCCACTCGCTCAACTTCGGCATGTTCGAGCTGGCGTCGCAGTACCGCGAGGCGGGCATGGCGGCGTACTCGACGCTGCAGCAGGCGGAGTTCGCGGCCGAGAAGCACGGTTACACCGCCACGCGTCACCAGCGCGAAGTCGGCACCGGCTATTTCGATCAGGTCGCCGAGGTGATCTCGGGCGGCTTGTCGTCGACCAAGGCGCTCCACGACTCGACCGAACAGCACCAGTTCTGAGCTGTTCCCGCATGTGCATCGCGCTGCACATGTAGGCGCGAGGCGCACGTGGAAACTGGCCCGTGGTCCTGAACGAGAATCGGGACCATGGGCCTGCTCGACGGAATCAAAGACCGCGTCTCCTCAGCAGTGACCTCGGTGAAGTCGACAGTCACCGAAACGGTGCAGAAGGTGGAAGACAAGGCGGCCGCAACGGGCCACGCCGTCTCCAGCGCCTTCGAATCGAAACCGCCACCGCCCTCCGTGCCGACTGCGCCTCCTGCCGAGAGTGCAGCGCCGCCGGTTCCGGCGAACTCGTTCCGCAACGGCGTGACGTCGTCGATCCTCGACTCGATCAAGAGCAAGCCCGCGACGCCCGCTCAGGCCGAGGCGCAGGCGATGATCGATCGGAACAAGAGCTGGAAGGGTCTCGACGACCACAAGCTCGCGGAAGAGATGGCCGCGTTGGTGAAGAAGGACCCGACCAAGGCCGACGTGCTGAAGGAAGTGATCAACAAGGTCGGCTGGGCAAAGAACGACGACGTCTCGCGCGCGTTCGCGTCAAAGCTGACCGACGAAGAGCTGCGCAGCATGTCGCTCTCTCCGCGTGGCCGTGAGGCGCTCGGAGCGATGACCAACGCGCTCAAGTCCGGATCCATCAGCGGCGAAGATCAGCTCGCGCTCAACAAGCTCAGCCGCGCGGAGTTCGAGGCTGGCAAGGCGAGTGACGTCGAGAAGGCGAAGGTGGCGGGCGGCGAGACGTACCTCGTCAACGGAAACAAGGTCGCCGATCTGAACGACTTCGAGCAGGTGAAGCAGCTCATCGCCAACTCTCCGCAGCTCGACGCGGACACGACCACGACCAGAGACGACAACCGCTGCGGCGGAGCGGCGCTGCTCAACGGAATGTTGATCGACGGGAACTACGCCGCCAACGCGAGCGCGATCGAGGCGCGGCTCGCGAAGGGCGACATCAACGTCGCGACGACTGACCGGCAACGCGAAGCCCTGGCGCACATGAAGTCGGGAAAGATGACGGCCAACGACGCCGCGCAGCTGCAGGATCTGTTGTTCAAGATGGCGAGCGCGTCGCGTCCGGGAGATCCCAACCTCGCCTGGCGCACCACGCCGGGGAACGGGTGGGGTGTCACTCCGCAGGCGCTCGATCAGCTCGTCGATGAGCTCAAGGCGAACGGAGCGCTCAAGAGCGGCACGCGCATCGTCAGCGGCAACGAGCACTTCACGGTCGAGACCAAACGCGACGGCATCACGTACGCCGCAGACAGCTGGCCGAACCCCAACGGGCAGGCGAGCGTCAAGCCACTGGGCCATCGCGACGCGGTCAAGCCCGAATGAGCGAAGCGAAGTCCGCCGAGTCTCTCCGCGTCGTCGACCCACGCCTCTGCGAACTTCAGATTCCAGCCTTCAGTCGCTGAAAGGCCTGGCGGAACACGTTCGCGTCCTGCGCTCCCTGGATGGCAAAGCCCCCTGGGGCGACGCCGTTGGGTAGCGAAGCGGCGAACGTGTCGGCGATGAGGAACGTCGGCACCGCGTTCACACCGACTTCGTGAGCGGCGGCCAGACCTTCGTCGACCTTCTGCTTCCACTTTCCGGCGTCGACTTCGCCATGCATCGCTGCGGCGTCGAGCCCGACCTGCGTGGCGGCCGCTTCGAGCACCGCCCAGTCGTGAATGTCTTCGCTCTTCGACCAGTAGCGCTCGATCAACGCGTGGTGAAAGTCTTCGAGCTTCCCGTGCTCGCGCGCGAACTCGGTGCACTCGTGCGCGCGTCGTGACGACGGCACCACCATGCGGTGGTTGATCTCGATGCCCAGCTTGTTCGCCCGCTGCTTGAGCGGGTTGTTCGGGTCCTTGATGAAGTTCTTGATGCGGTCGGGCAATTCCCAGCCCGTGTCGGGCGTGTCGGGGCGCAGGAGAAACGGCCGCCAATCGACCTTGAACTCGAACTCGCCTTTCAAGGTCGCCAGCTCGCTGGTGCCCACGTAACACCACGGACACACGTAGTCGGAGAACACAGTCACGGTGATCATGCGCTCTCACTCACACCGGGCGCGTCGTTTTTCCAACCTTTCCAACCGCCGACGACTACCGTCGCGAGCCCTATGGCCAACGCCCGCTCGAAGAAGAAGGCGAAGTCCGGCAGCAAGTCCAAAGCGAAGAAGCCCGCCGCCAAGAAGAAGGTCGTCGCGCGCGCGGCCGCCAAGAAGCCCAAGGTGAAGGCGAAGGCGAAGAAGGCGCCCGCGAAAGCGAAGGCGAAGGCCTCGAAGCCCGCTCCGAAGGCAGCGAAGGCCAAGCCGACCACCGGTCCCAGGCTTCCGCGCGTCCTCGCTCCCGAAGTCAGCAACGCGCTCGCGCAGGCCGAGGTCGAAGGTCTGATCAGCCGCTTGCCGCCGCCCGTTCAGCCCGTGGTGAAGATGCTGCGCAAGGTGGTCCTCGAGGTCGCTCCTGAGGCGTCGGAGCAGATCGAGAACGGCGCTCCCGCCTACTTCGCCAACGGTGTCTTCGCGCGCATCGAGCCGGGTGAACACGACGTGCTCGTGCGCTTCTTGAAGGGTGGAAAGCTCCCGTCGGCGTCCGAACTTCCGGGCGATGGCGACGCGCGCGTGATCACCTTCCAGGATGCCGACGCGCTGAAAGAGACCGTCCTCCGCAAGGTCGTGCGCGAGGCCGTGATGCTGAACCTGTCGGACTCGGCGAGCACTCCGACCGCTGAAGCGTGACGCCGTCGTGCCGTTGAGAATCGACGCCCTCATCTTCGATCTCGACGGCACGCTCGCCGACTCGATCGCCGACATCGGCACCGCAATGAACGCGGTGCTGAAGTCACTCTCGCTCGAGCCGCATTCCCTCGACGCCTACAAACGCTTCGTCGGAGAAGGCGCCGAGAACCTGGTGCGCCGCTCGATCCTCGCGCGCGTTCCCGAGCTGCCCGAGCCGGTCACCGAGCTCTGCGAGGCCTACCGCGCCGAATACGCGAAGCTCGAACACGAGAGCTCCACGCTCTACCCGGGCATCGAAGCGATGCTCGAGGGAGTCGTGCTGCGCCGCCGCAAGATGGCGGTGCTCTCGAACAAGCGCGACGACTTCACCAAACACCTCGTCGCGCAGGCGCTGGGCCGCTTCTCCTTCGTCGATGTGCGAGGTGAGCGCGAAGGCGTGCCGCGCAAACCCGATCCCACGGCGGCCTTCGAGCTCGCGCTGGAACTCAACGTGCTCCCCGAGCGCATCGGTTTCGTCGGAGACACGCCCATCGACGTGAAGACCGCCAGGAACGCCGGAATGATCTCACTCGCGGCGCTGTGGGGTTTCCGCACCCGGGATGAACTGGAAGCCGCTGGCGCGAGTAGCTTCCTCACCAAGCCCGCTGATCTCCTCGCCATCCTCGACGCTGGTCAGATCAGCAGACAAGTCTGCTGGGGCAGTCGCTGACGCAGCGCGTGAAGCGCCGCGCACCTCTTGCGCCGAAACTCGCCGAGGAATACACCGCGCCACAAAGGGGATGACTATGCAGTCACGACAACTTTTCGCGGTTGTGCTGGTCGTCGTTGGGGCGGGGTGCGGCAAGGAAGCCAGCTTCCAGGTGCGCGAGAGCGTGGAGCAGCTCCACATCACGCACGCCGCGCCAGGCACTGAGCTCTCACTGGTGAACTCGGCGGGCAAAGAGCTCGCGTTCGGCACGGCCGACGATCAAGGCAGCCTCGTGTTGCGCCGGCTGCCTCCGGGGCAGGGCTACCAGGTGAAGACGCGCGGCATGCAGCCCGAGGTCTCGCGCCCGCTCAAGGTGATGAGCGTCGAAGAGAGCAAGCCCAGGCCCGAGGACTACGCGAAACAGGAGCTCAAGGCCGGCTTCAACTACCTCACCATGCGTGACGGCACGACGCTCAGCGCGTGGGTCACGTTGCCCAGGGGCAAGGGGCCGTTCCCCACCGTCGTGAACTACTCGGGCTACGACGCTTCGCGCCCGCAAGATCCGAACCCCGACCTCACGTTCCTCTGCGACGACTTCCCGGTGATGTGCACGCCGCCCACCGACCCCAACTCGCTGCTGGCGGGCATGCTCGGCTACGCGACGGTCAGCGTGAACATGCGCGGCACGGGCTGTTCCGGTGGTGCGTACGACTACTTCGAGACGCTGCAGGTGCTCGATGGCTACGACGTGATCGAGATCGTCGCCGCGCAGAGCTGGACCCTGCACCACCAGGTCGGAATGGTCGGCCTCTCGTACCCCGGCATCACGCAGCTGTTCGTCGCCGCGCAGCGTCCTCCGGGGCTCGCGGCGATCTCTCCGATGTCGGTGATCGGCAGCACCGACACCACGCTGCTTCCGGGCGGCATCTTGAACGACGGCTTCGCCATCTCGTGGGTGAAGAACGTGCTCAGCAAGGCCGTGCCTTATGGCCAGGGCTGGGAACAGAAGCGCGTCGATGCTGGAGACACCATCTGCGCCGAGAACCAGCTGCTCCACAGCCAGCTGATCGACAACGTCGCTCAGGCGCGCCAGATCATCTACTACGACCCCAACGAGCACGACCGCTTCAACCCCAGCACCTTCGTCGACAAGATTGAGGTGCCGGTGTTCCTGACCGGCTCGTGGCAAGACGAGCAGACCGGCCCGTACTTCTTCCTGCTGTTCGACAAGTTCAAGAACTCCGAGTCGGTGCGTCTCACCGCCACCAACGGCGTGCACATCGACGGCTTCGGCCCGCACATCCTCACGGAGTGGCACACCTTCCTCGAGCTGTTCGTCGCCAAACGCAAGCCGCTCGACCCGATGAAGGTGCGCAACGTCTCGCCGCTCCTCTACACGAGCTTCTTCAACGCGCCGCTGGTGCTCCCGCCCTCGCGCTTCGTGAACTACCAATCGTACGAAGAGGCGCTCGCTGCGTGGAAGGCCGAGGCGCCGCTGCGCGTGATGTTCGAGAGCGGAGCCGTCGGCCCCGAGCTCGGCACGCCGGTGCCCGCCTTCGAGCACAGCTTCACCAGCTACCCGCCGCCCGAGACCAACGCGCTGACCTTCTACTTCCAGCCGCAGGGCCAGCTGGGATCAGCGGCGCCGATGGTGGCCAACGCCGGTTCGACGTTCAGGCTCGACCCGGAAGCGGGAAAGACCGGCGTGCTCGCTCCCAACGGAGACATCTGGGCGCGCTTGCCCGCGTACGACTGGAAGCAGCCGATGAGCGGCGGCGCGGTGGTGCTCGAGTCGGAACCCATCGCGCAGGATCTCGTGCTCCTCGGCACGGCGAGCGTCGATCTGTGGCTCAAGTCGCCGGTCGATGACGCAGACCTCGAGGTGACGCTCTCCGAGGTGCGCGCCGACGGGAAGGAGATCTACATCCAGTCAGGTTGGCTGCGTGCCGGTCACCGCAAGCCCGGTCCGAACGCGACGCCGCTGTGGCCGGCGCAGACGCTGATGCTCGACGCGTGGGCGCCGCTGCCGCTCAACGAGTGGACGGAAGTGCGCGTCGGCACGGCTGGCTTCGCGCACGCCGCGCGCTCGGGTTCTCGCCTTCGCGTCAGCATCGACACGCCGGGTGGCGTGCGCGCTGACTGGCGCTTTGCGCTCAAGAAGTTCGACGGCGACGTCACCTACGCCATCGGTCACGACTCGGCGCATCCGTCGAAGGTCGTGTTGCCGCGGTTGGATGGCGTGCGCGTGCCGAGCATGGCGCCGGTGTGCCCGTCGCTGCGTGGTCAGCCGTGCCGCGATCGCATGAACATCACCAACACTGCGATGCCGTGACCCTCACGAGTCACTCGGCAGCGTGACGTGCTTGTAGAAGAGGTCGACGTCGAGCGCGGCGTCGAGCTTCTTGAACTCCGCGCGTTGCCCGGGACCGAAAGTTTCGGGCACCCAGCGCTTCGCACGCGAAAAGACCTCGATCAGTCGCGACGTCTGCGAGACCAGGACGTAATGCTCCAGCGAGCGAATTGATCGGTAGCCGGCGAACTTCTCACCACGATCGAACGCCTCGGTGCTGGGCGACAGCACCTCGCAGACCACGATTGGATTGAGCAGTGTGTCGCGGGGCCCGTTGCCGTACTTCGGAGGCCGCGCGCTGACGCACGTGTCGGCGTACACGAGGTTTGCGGGCGGAACGAAGATGCGAACGCCTTCGCCGAACGTCTCGAGCTTGCCCTCGAGTTGCCCGTAGAGAAGAAAAGTGAGCCTCGTGCACAGCTGCTGGTGAATCCCCGTCCCGCCCGTCATCTCCGTGACCCGCCCTTCCCACAAGAAATGCCTCGCTCCCGTCGCTGCTTCGCGCTCGAGGAGCCGCTTCACGTGGCGGGCTTCTGGGGTCGTGGTCACCCGCTCATCGTAGTTCAACTCACGCATCGTTCGGCTCCAGCACCAGGGGGCCGAGCTGACCGAGCGGCTTGAGCAGCACCTTTCGCACGCCGAACTGCGCGAGCTCGGCCTGGGTCAACATGTTCGGCACCGAGGTGATGAGGACCCGCATCGCCGTCGGGCGGAGCAACGAGGCGAGTGAGATCACGAGGAGATCGGCGATCACTGCGCCGACCGCGAAGGTGGTGATGGCCTCTTCTGCCTCGCGAATGTCGGCCATCGCCATCGTGGTGTGACCCGCAGCGCGCGCGGCCTCGACGAGGGCGGCTCGCGCGTCATCGTCTTCTTCGCAAATCAGCACCAGCATCTCAGCCACTGGATCAGTGCCGTACCCGTGCCAGCCACAGGCCCGCGAGATTGTTCGCGATCGTCTCGAGCACCGTCCGGCCTCAGGCATGCGGCGCGAACGCTCCAGTTCGGATTCTCAGGAAATGAGCTAACCCCATCATGTCCTTTGGGTTTTGGGCCGCTTGTCGGACCCGCGTGGTAAGTCTTCGTTCGCCATGGAACCGCGATGGGTTTTCCCGCTCGAGCGCCTGAAGAAGTCGGAGAAGACCGACGAAGGGCAGACGCCCGACCTCGAAGCCGAGGCTCGTGACGTGGCGAAGTCGCTGAACCTGCACCCCGTCGTGGCAAAGGTGTTGGTCGGCCGCGGGCACCGGACTGCGGGAGACGCCCAGAAATTTCTGTCCGAGGCGCTGACCGATCTTCCTGATCCGTTCTTGATGAAGGGGCTGCCCGAAGCGGTCGCGCGCGTGATTCGCGCCATCGAGTCGAAGGAAGCCGTCACGCTCTACGGCGACTACGACGTCGACGGAGTCACCTCGACCGCGCTCCTCACCACGTTCCTCAAGCAGGTCGGGCTCGACGTGCGCACGTACATCCCTCACCGGCTCGGTGAAGGGTACGGCCTCAATCGCGCGGCCATCGAGCGGCTCGCAGGGGAAGGCACGAAGCTGCTCATCACGCTCGACTGCGGCATCACCTCGCACGCCGAGATCGCGCGCGCCAACGAGCTGGGCATGAACGTGGTGGTCGTCGATCACCACGCGGTGCCTGAAGTGATGCCGCCGGCGATCGCGGTGCTGAATCCGCTGCAGCCGGGCTGCGGTTACCCAACGAAGTGGTTGTGCGCCGGTGGCGTGACGTTCAACTTGTGCATCGGTCTTCGCAAAGTGCTGCGCGAGAAGGGCCACTTCGCCGGCAAGCAGGAACCGAATTTGAAGCAGCACCTCGATCTCGTCGCGCTCGCGACCGTCGCCGACGTCGTGCCGCTGACCGGAGCCAATCGCATTCTCGTCACCCACGGCCTGCGCGAGCTCACCGCGGGTCGTCGGCCGGGCGTACGTGCGCTCAAAGACGTCGCCGAGGTCGGTGGAGAAGAAGTCACCGCTGGCACCGTCGGCTTCCGCCTCGGGCCTCGCATCAACGCCGCCGGTCGCCTCGATGACGCGTCGATCGGGCTGCAGTGTCTGCTCGCTCCTGACTACCGCTCGGCGCTGCCGCTCGCGCGCGCGCTCGACTCTGCGAACGCCGAGCGCCAGCAGATCGAACGCGCGATGCTGAGCGGAGCCATCGAACAGGCCGAAGGCGCCGTCGCCCGCGGTGCGCGCGGGTTGGTGTTGTCGTCTCCTGATTGGCACCCCGGCGTGGTCGGCATCGTCGCCTCGCGCATCGTCGAGCGCTTCCACCGGCCGACGATCTTGATCGGCGTGCACGAGGGCGTCGGCAAGGGCTCGGCGCGTTCCATCGAGGGCTTCCACCTCTACGACGCGATCAAGGAATGCTCGGGAGCGCTCTCCCGCTTCGGCGGTCACAAGGCGGCCGCTGGGCTCTCGATCGATCCCTCGCGGTTGGGTGAATTCACCCAGGCCTTCGAGACCATCGCCGGCTCGCGCCTCGATGATCAGGCGCTGATTCCGCGGTGCCGGATCGACGCGGTGGTCGCTCCCAACGAGTTGAATGAGGCGGCCGTCGAGGCGCTGCAGAAATTGGCTCCATTCGGCATGGGCAATCCCGAGCCGGTGCTGGCGATGAAGGGCCAGCTCGCTGCGCCCCGCGTGCTGCAGAACAAGAACCCCGATGAGCCCGGGCACTTGAAGCTCACGCTCGAGGCCGCTCCGTCGTTCGACGTCATCGGCTTCCGCCAGGCCGAGAAGGCGCCGCTGACGGACAAGCCGGTCGATCTGGCCT
>JAEUJS010000307.1 GCA_016792935.1 Archangium sp.
CTACCGAACGGCGTCGCTCAACCGCATGACCAGCACCGGCTGCACGCAGTTCGCCGCGCTCGGCATCAAGACGGTGATCGATCTCCGCGAGCCGCAAGAGCGTCAGAGCGCGCCGAACGTGAGCTGCATCGAGCCGGGCGCGCGACAGATCTCGGCGCCGATGCCGATTCCGTACAACGTGAGCGCGAACGAGTACCTCGTCGATCTCCACACCGACGACACCGTGAAGACGCTCTTCGCGACGCTCGGCGACGAAGCGAACTATCCAATCGCCTTCCATTGCACGTACGGCCGCGATCGCACCGGCGTCGCCGCAGCGCTCGTGTTGCTCACCCTTGGAGTGAGCCGCGAAGAGATCAAAGCCGACTATCAACGCACGGCAGAGAACGGCATCAGCACCACGCCCGCGAGTCTCGACGCGGTGCTGAACGAGATCGATCGGCTCGGCGGTGTCGAAGCGCACCTCAACTCGATTGGCGTCGGTCCGTCATCGCTCGCCACGCTGCGCGCTCGTCTTCAGCAGTAGATCCCGCGGCTCCTGCGCCACTCATCGGTGGTGCCGCTGGCGAAATCGCGTCGACGATCACCGGAACGACCACGAGGGGTTGTGGCGCGTTCGACGAAATCGAGTCGCACGTCGTGTGAACAGACCGCCGTCCTCTGCGCGGAACGCGGTCGCCGAAATCGAGTCGCACGAAAGTGCGGATAGATCGCCGTTTTGTGCGACTCGATTTTCTGCCGCGGCGTTACGGGCCGCCGCAGCCGTACCGCACGACGCGCGGGCCCTGCTCGGTGCGCTCGAGAAACAGCACTCCCCCCTCGGGAAGAACCGTCAGCTCGCGAAACGTCTCTTCGGGTGAGCTGTTCGCCGGAATCTGCGTCATCCCCACCGGCCGCCCATCGAGTGGATCGAGGCACAAGAGCGTGATGCCGAACACCGGCACCTCCGGAGTCGACGCCGCGAGTTCGGTGATCGTGCCCAGATAGATGATGCCCGTCTGATCCGCGTCGAGCGCGTTGAGCCCGATGACCGGCGTGCCGAGCGTCAGCGTGCGCGTGAAGCGATGCGCCTGCGAGGGGCGATCGATCGCGGTCACCATCACCACGCCCGCCGGCCCGTTGACCATGTTCGCGGTCAGGAACGTCTTGCCGTCTTGCGCGGGGCGGCCGGGAACTTCGGGGCGTTCCTTGTCGGCCGTGCCGTTGGTCGAGCCGATGCGCACCGCGTCTCCGTGTTCGCGCTCGACGTAGACCGAGTCGCCGTCGGTGAAGACGCCAGTCGATGCCCCGCCTTCTTCGAGTCCCTTGCCGACGATCGGAATTTCGCCGCGCGGTTTTCCATCGGGCCCGATGACGGCGATCGATTTGTCGATCAACCGATCCATCACCAACGCCGTTCCATCTGGAGTGACCACCACGTCCTGCGCGCCCTGCACCGAGAGCGGCACTGTGCCGATCGGTTTGCCGTTCTTGTCGAGCTTCACCAGGCGGCCGTTCACCTGATCGAGGATCCACACGTTGCCGAGCGCATCGACCGTGAGGCTCATCGGCGCTTCGGGGTTCGCTTCATCCGGTCGCGAGCGGCCGAGGTTGCCGTCGCCGCTTCCCCACCCGAAACGGGCGAGCTCGGTGCCTGGCCCTGTCCGCGCTTCAGGCATTCCGGCATCGGTCGACATCGGAGCTGTCGTCTTCGCGGTCGCACCTCGAACGTCGTTCGGCGCGGTTCCAGAATCGGGTGCGCTGGCCGTCTGCTCAGGCGAGCTATCGACCGCAGTTGCTCGGGAATTCCACCAGACGAGCACGGCGATGAGGGCTCCGATGACCACCAGAACTGCCACGACCGGCCGCTTCATGGACGGGCTTGAAAGCACGCCGAACGGCCTTTCGCGAGTGTCACCCGGGAGCGACACCCTTCAATGACTGCGCGCGTTTCGGACGCCTGCCCTGATCCAGAACAGGGTTCAGACAGGAACCATTGGCTCCAGCATGTAAACGAACTTGGCGGATTCGAGGGTTTTCCGAGCGAGGTCAAAACAGGCACACGCCTCGCAAAGTGGAGCGGCATGGTCACCTCAGTTCGCGCAGCTTTCGTTGTCCTGGCGGTCACGATGTTGGGCTGTGCCGGTACGGCCGGTCAGACGGCAGCCGATGGAGAACTCCTCGAGGGCGCCGAGGAATACGGCACGCTGTCGAGCGAGCTGTCGACGGGCGTTCCGCTGGGCTCGACGCTGAAGACCACCGCGAACTTGAACCTGCGCACCAGCGCGTCGATGAGCGGGACGATTCGTCTCGTGATTCCGTCGGGCGCGACGGTGACGACGGTGAACGTCACGCAGCCGAACGGTGGTTGGTACAACATCAAGTACAACGGCGTCACCGGCTGGAGCTACGGCACGTACTTGAACCTCGTCAGCTCGCCGAACCCGAACCCGAACCCGAACCCGACGCCGACGGGTGTGCGTGACGAGGCGATTGCCCGCGCGCGTGGAGCGGTTGGCTTCTCGTACTGGTGGGGCCACGGCCGCTGGATTCCGAACGGCGTGACGAGCTCGAACGCGGGTACGTGCACGGGCAGCTGCCCCAACTGTTCGCACGGCGGCAGCTACGGCGCGGACTGCTCGGGGCTCGCGGCGAAGGTATGGAACGTGCCGTCGTCGAACAACGTGATGACCACCGACTCGCACCCGTACGGGACGATCCACTTCGTGGGCTCGAACGCGCTGTGGTCGACCATCAGCCGCTCGAACGTCCAGAAGGGCGACGCGCTCGTCTACAACACCAACGGTGCGGGCCACATCTTCATCTACGAGTCGGGCGACGGCTGGGGCTCGATGTGGGCCTACGAGGCCAAGGGCTGCGCGTACGGCATCGTGCACAACCTCCGCACGGCGACGTCGGCGTTCAAGGCCATCAAGCGCGCTGGCTGGTAAGGCGAGGTCGAACTTCGAAGTGACCGCGCCAGCGATCCAACCGGGTCGCTGGCGTTTCTGTTTTCATCGTGAGCGATGGCGGAGAAGGCCCGCAGAGTGGGGATCCCGATCGTGTTGGCGGTGCTTGCCTTCATGGGCTGGTACGGCTCCGAAGCTCGGTACTCGACGACGCATGGGCAATCGAATTCGCTTCGCCTCGCGCGAATGGCAGCTGCAGAAGTCGCGACACGCGAGCTCGAAGAAGGTCAGTCTCTGGACTCGTTTGACGCAGGGCGGGCCGTTTGCGTCTCCGACCAGTGTGCGCTGGTCGGAGAACAGGTCTGCGTTGGGGACGTCGGATCAGAGCGGTGTCGTCAGCGATCGCCGTTGATCGAACGGTCGGCGTGGGAGACGTACGACGACGAGTCTCGGATGGCCGCACACTGGTGCGCGGAAATCGCTGCGAGCACGGAGCGGAGACGAGAACTCGCGATGCGGTGTTCTGATCCGTTTCAGGACGACTTCGTCATGGTCACGAGCTGGGGCTACCCCACGCGTTCGGAGTACCGCTGCTTGAGCGGCGTGTTCTCGCTGTCTTCGAGAGGACGAAAGCCTGGTCCGGAGTTCGTCGTGTCGATGTGGTCTGGAACCGACGGCGGACTGACGCTGGAGTACGCGATCAATCCGGCGTACGCCGATGCCGGACTCGTTCTCCCGACGTGCCTTCCGTAGTCACTCGAGGAGTGACTCGTGATCCGCCTCGGCTTCGGCAAGATGCGTCGGGTGCAGCGGAGCACCGACGAACCGATCCCACGCGGCTCGCATCTGCCGTGCGCACCGCTCGACCGGCATCCGTCCGACTGCGGTACCGAGCCCGGGCGTGAGCAGCCTCGAGATCGGCTTGAACTTCGAGTTCGGAGCGTTGTGTTGTTTCACCGCTCGGAGTGCGGCCGAGAACGCCAGGTACGCGTTGACAGTGTCTCCGACGAAGTGCGGAACCCGCATCGTCGGCGCGGAGATGCACCACGGAATTTCCGATCTCCCTGTCGGCACGATCACCGCGCATCCAACAGGCAATTCGCCGCCCCAATCGCGCCGTAAGACCCGCTGCAGATCGTTCTGGAGCTCTGGTCCAAACGTGTACGTGTAGACGAGGTCGATCCCGCCATCCATGAAGCCGAAGCTGTTGGCTGGGCTGATGATCGCATCAGCGCGAACGTCGATCGGCGCGTCGTTCGCGATTGGTCCTTGGCGTGTCGAGAAGATGTCGCCGCAGCCGATCTCGACGTTCTCGACTCCGTCGAAGGCGCGCTCCCACGCATCGACCATGGGCCGCGCGAGATCCCGCAGGTGCAAGTGGAGTGCGCCCATCGTTCTCCTCAGCTTCGGTAGTCGCAGAAGAACAACAACTGCTCACCACGCTCGACGGTCTGATCGATGAACACGCGCGCGGCGATGAGCTTCGCGATCACTTCCGCCCGCCGCGCCGGAGTCTTCAGGCCTGTCACGCCCGCAGCCTTCCACTTGTTCGCGGTCCAGAACGGCACGTAGCGATAGTGGAAGTCGGCTTCCTTCAGCCCATCGAAGTGCTTCTTCAGTCCCGCCTCGTCGCTCGGCAGCTTGTTCAGCTCAGCAACGAACGCATCGACGTCGTACAGCTGCAGCCGACTCATCTGTCCCTTGTGGAGCCGCTGCCCGCCGACGAACGGACGCGCGGTCTTGCCGCACATGAAGTCGAGCCATACCCAGGAATCGAGCAGCTCGAGCGTGTTCGTCACCGTCTTCTTCCGCTCGAGCGCGTACTTCCGCCGAGCGGGGTCGCCCTTGATGCCGCGCAGCTTCTTCAGCTCGTCCGCGGTGAACGCCATCAAATAGCCAGGCGAGAGCCGCTCAATCTCGGGAACGCCGCTCACCGCTGCGCCTCCCAGACGTGCTTCTGCACTTCGAGACAGAACGCATCGAAGGCTTCATCAGAAGAGAACGCCGCGCGCGGAACCGGCAACGTCTCGTTCATCGCCAACCCGCTCACGTCATCACGCACGAACAGCGCGAGCGTCTTCGAGTCCACGCGGTCCATCTTCACGCGGCTCCACGCGACGAGCTCCGTGACTCCGTTGCGGATCGTCTCGAGCCCGTCAGCGCGCACCAGCAACTTCACCTTCTCGATCTCCGTCACCGATGCGAGCTCGTTCTGCCAGTTCGTCGAGCCGACCTGCACCTGCACGTCTCCCTTCGCCCGCCGCGCGTGCACGAAGAACGAGAACAGAAACCCAAACAGCCATCCGCCGACCCACAGCGCCGGGAGCGCGACGACGAAGAGGCACAAGCCCGACTTGAGCTCCATGCCCGCGCGTTCGGTGGCCCACGCGATGACTCCGGCTCCGACGATCAGGAAGCCGATGCGCCACAGACGCGCGCGCCGCGACATCTTTTGACCGAGCTCGCCCGCGCGCTTCTGCGCCGCCTCGATCGATGGAGGCACCGTGCCCGGCTTCAGCCGTCGATGCTCGAACTCCACTTCCCGCGGCGCTTCCACGTCATGACCACTAACGCACTTGCGTCAGCCCGTCAGTCACCTACAAGCCGACCGCGCCATGTCCGAGATCAAAGTCCGTTACGAGCCGTCAGTCATCGAACCCAAATGGCAAGCAGCCTGGGAAAAAACCGAAGCCTTCAAGACGCCGACGGACCTCGCGGAGCTGAAGAAGAAGCCGAAGTTCTACGTGCTCGACATGTTCCCGTACCCCTCGGGAGCCGGCCTCCACATCGGCCACCCTGAGGGCTACACCGCCACCGACGTCGTCGCTCGAATCAAGCGCGCGCTCGGCTTCAACGTGTTGCATCCGATGGGGTGGGACGCGTTCGGCTTGCCCGCGGAACGCAGCGCCGTGCGTGAAGGCATTCACCCGGCCGTCATCACCAAGCGCAACGTCGACAACTTCCGCCGTCAGTTGAAGCGCATCGGCTTCAGCTACGACTGGTCGCGCGAGGTCGACACGACGGATCCCGGCTACTACCGGTGGACGCAGTGGATCTTCTTGAAGCTCCACGAGAAGGGCCTCGCGTACATGGCCGAGGTGCCCGTGAACTGGTGCCCCGCACTCGGCACCGTGCTCGCGAACGAAGAAGTGAAGGACGGCAAGTACGTCGAGACCGGAGACGCCGTCGAGCGTCGCTCCATGAAGCAGTGGATGCTCAAGATTCCGGTCTACGCCGAGCGCTTGCTCCAGGATCTCGAGGGGCTCGATTGGCCCGCCGGAGTCGTCGAGATGCAGCGCAATTGGATCGGAAAGTCCGAAGGCGCAGAGGTGAAGTTCAAGGTCGAGAACGGCGGAGAGTTCGTCGTCTACACCACGCGGCCCGACACCTTGTTCGGAGCGACGTACTGCGTGCTCGCTCCGGAACACGAACTCGTCGCGAAGATCACGACGGCCGCGCAGAAGTCCGCCGTCGAGACGTACGTGAACGCCGCGAAGCAGAAGACCGATCTCGCGCGCAAAGCAGACGTCAAAGAGAAGACCGGCGTCTTCACCGGCGCGTTCGCCATCAATCCTGCGAACGGAGCGAAGGTTCCGGTGTGGGTCGCTGACTACGTGCTCATTTCCTACGGCACCGGCGCGATCATGGCCGTGCCCGCGCACGACGAGCGAGATCACGCGTTCGCCAAGCAGTTCTCGTTGCCGATCATCGAAGTGGTCAAAGCCCCTGGGGGCGACGGCGTTGGGGGAAAAACAGGCGGCAAGGACGTGCAGGCCGAAGCGTTCGTCGCGGAAGGCACCGCGGTGAACTCTGGAATGCTCGACGGTCTCGGCACTGAGCCCGCGAAGCAGAAGATGATCACCTGGCTCCAGGAACAGAAGCTCGGCACGCGCCGCGTGCAGTACGCGTTGCGCGACTGGCTCTTCTCACGCCAGCGCTACTGGGGAGAGCCGTTCCCCATCGTGCACCTCGAAGACGGCACCATCGCGACGATCCCCGAGGCCCAGTTGCCGGTGACGTTGCCGCACGTCGACGAGTTCAAGCCGACGGCCGACGGCAATCCGCCGCTCGGTCGCGCGGGAGATCAGTGGTTGATGGTCGAGCTCCCCGATGGCCGCAAGGGCGTGCGCGAGATCAACACCATGCCGCAGTGGGCAGGGTCGTGTTGGTACTACCTCCGCTACATCGATCCGAAGAACGACAAGGCGGCGTGGAGCAAAGAGCTCGAGCAGTACTGGATGCCGGTCGATCTCTACGTCGGGGGTGTCGAGCACGCCGTGCTCCATCTCTTGTACGCGCGCTTCTGGCACAAGGTGCTCTTCGACTGCGGCTACGTCAGCACGAAGGAGCCGTTCCAGAAGCTCTTCAACCAGGGAATGATTCTCGCGCACTCGTACTCCGTTCCGGGCAGCGGAGTCGGCGATGGCGCCAAGTACTACGCACCGAGCGAGGTCGATGATCGCGAGGACGGCGCGTTCCTCAAGGCCACGGGCGAGAAGCTCAACAAGCAGATCGAGAAGATGTCGAAGTCGCGCTTCAACGTGGTGAGCCCCGATGACGTGATCGAGGAACACGGCGCTGACTCGTTGCGGCTCTTCGAGCTCTTCATGGGCCCGCTCGAGCAGGTGAAGCCGTGGCAGACGAACGGTGTCGCCGGCGTCGCGCGTTTCCTCGAGCGCGTGTGGCGCGTGTGCGTGAACGAAGAGACCGGAGCGTTGTCGGCCAAGCTCACCGACGCGCCGGAGAATTCGGATCCCGCGGTGCAGAAGGCGTTGCACAAGTGCATCGCGGCGGTGGAGCGCGACACGGTCGCGTTGCGCTTCAACACGGCCATCAGTCACATGATGACCTTCGTGAACGAGGCCACGAGCGCGAAGACGTTGTCGAAGGAGGTCGCGAAGACGTTCGTGAAGGTGCTCGCTCCGTATGCGCCGCACATCGCCGAGGAACTGTGGGAACGCCTCGGTGGTTCCGGGCTCGTGTGTCACCAGACGTGGCCGAAGTTCGATCCGGCGCTCATCGTCGAGAACATGCACACCTACGGCGTGCAGGTGATGGGCAAGTTGCGCGGGGAGATCACCGTGCCAATCACCGCGACCGAAGCTGAAGTTCGCGAGGCGGCGATGGCCAACGAGAAGGTGAAGAACGCGATCGGTGGGAAGAAGGTCACGCGCTTCGTCTTCAAGCACCTCAAGATCGCCAACTTCGTGCTCGGAGAATGAGGCCGGGCTCCCTCACCCTGACCGTGTCCGCGATCGCGCTCGCGAGTTCGGCGTGCGGCTACCGATTCGTCGCGCCGAACAGCGAACTGCCCGCAGGCATCAAGTCAGTGCGCGTGCCGGTCTTCATGAACCGCACGGCCGAACCAGCCGCCGAGCTCTTCTTCACCGACGCAGCGAAGGAACAACTCCAGCGCGCGGGCCGCCTCGGAGGCGACGCCAGCGACGCCACGCTCGCCGGCACGCTCGTCTCGGTCGGCAGCGGACCCATTCAGGGCTCACCCGAATTGCCGCGACAGCCCGCCTTCCGCATGACGGTGGTGCTCGCGCTCGAGCTCAAGAAGGGCGGAGCGACCGTCAGCTCCACCACCGTCGTCACCAGCGAAGAATTCCCCAGCGGCGCCGACGTGCTCCTGACCGAAGCCAACCGCGCGCAGGCGCTCAAACGCATCGCCGAGAGCGCAGTGCGCGAAGGGCTCGAGCGTTTGCAGACGCCAGCCCCCTGAAGTCCGGTACCATTTGCGCATGCCCGTTCTCTCGTGCGCCACCGGCTGTCCGCGGTTGATCTCGGTCTCGGCTGTCCCCGGCGGAAATCCTGTCGCGAAAGAAGACCCCGAACACTGGGCGATGATTTACGGCCAGTGCGCCACCTGCAAATCGAACTACTGCGATCGCTGCATCGAGAAGAGCGGCTCGAAGAATTGCCCGAAGGACCAGACGCCACTCACGATGTTGGGGCCGGTGCCGCTCGCTGCTCCAACCGCGCCGCCTTCGCAGCCCACCGCGACCTCGACCAAGCCGTGGTGGAAGTTCTGGGGCTGATTCACGACCATGATCCCCGCCGCACTGCGCTGTCCTGGCGAGTGGCTCCACTGGTCCGACGAGCGCGGGCTGCCGTGGTTGATGCGTCAGACCGAAGCGACGGGTCACGGCAAGCGCGAGTGGCACCTCACCGAAGCCGAGCGCGCTGAAGGACTGCAGGCGTGTGACGACGCGATCGAAGCGTTGGAAGCGCTCGCGCGGTTACTCCCTCCGAACGCCGACATCATCCCCGAGGATTCGATCACCTCGCCCATCGGGCAACTCATCTTTCGCAACGAGCCGCGTCGCTTCAGCCGCATTCGCCTCGGCACGCGGCGGCAGGTCTTCGTGCAGGTGAAGGAAGCGCTGCTCGCGTCGGTGCCGCGCAAGACGCGTGACCTCAACCTCGACGACTTGTTCGCGCAGATCCTCGCCAGGCCTCACGATGAAGAAGTGCGTCTGGTCTTCGCTGATGCGATCGGAGCGAGTGATCCCGAATACGCCGAGTTCGTCGTCACGCAGATCGACGCGCGTCGCATGAAACGGGCAGGGCAGCAGCCCACCGGCGTGATGCGCGATCGCATGGACGTGCTGTTGAAGAAGTACGGCGATCTCTGGAGCAACGGGCTCCAACACCACGCCTCCAACTTCACCTTCCGCTCGGGCTTCGTGGAACACGTGGCGCTGAGCACCGATGTCTTCGTGCGCGATGCTGCGACGATCTTCGCGCGCGCTCCGATTCGGCACGTGACGTTCACCGAGGTCTCGCGCTCGTTCTTCAACGCGGTGACGCTGCCGCAGTTTCAGCAACTGGCGATCATCGCGTTCCACGCCGAGGCGATGCCGGCCGAAGCGCGCGGCTCGACGATCTTCCTGCAGCACCCGCAGCTGCCAAACCTGAAGGTCGTCGATCTGCGCGGAGTGCCCAACGCCACACGCAACGTGAGGATGCCGGCGCCCAATCTGAAGCACGTGCTGATCAAGGGCGACGAAGCACCCGACCTCGACGTGTTCTGACGCTCTCGCTCACCGAGAAATCGAACTGGAGCGTTCGCGCCGCATCCTCGAAGCGAGACGACGCGCATCGAGCGCGTAAGTCGATTCGTGTGGTTGTCCACGGCACGCGTCGTGGACCGCTGAGGCGCATGGCGGCGAAGCGCACCAAATCGAACTCGAGCGACAAGGCGTTCCGCGCGCTCCTCAGAGAGCCCGGAGCAGCCGAAGCGCTCATCCGCGAACGATTTGATCGACGGACGGTTCGAGAGCTCGTCGGTCGACCTGAAATTCTGCCCGGCTCGTACATCGATCAGGCGTTGCGCGAACACGTGACCGACGTGCTCGTGCGCATCCGGCTGCGGGGACGACGTGTCGCGTACGTCTACTTTCTCCTCGAGCACAAACGCATCAGCGGTCGAGCGGTGATGTTCCAGCTCCTCCGCTACATGAGCGCCATCTACGAGCAACTCGCTCGAGTCCACAAGGGTCGCGTGCCGTGTGTACTTCCCCTCATCATCTACAACGGTGAGAAGCGCTGGACGGGCTCGCGCCGCTTCCGCGATTTCGTCGAGACGCAGGGCCGACCGAAAGGCGCGCTCGACTTCGAGGTGCAGATTCTCGACCTTGGCACGACGTCGATCGCACGACTCTCTGCGCACCGTGGATTGCGTGGCGGCCTCCTCGGTCTGAAAGTCGCGGCGACGCCTGCGTCCGAACAACTCGCGCTCATCAAGCGCGCACTCGAGACGCTCGACGACGCGTCGACCCGAAAGCGCTTCATGAAGTACGTTGTCGACATCGCCGATCGCGACGTGGCTTGGGCCGCCGAGCGTCATGCAGCCGAGGAGACGAAGATGGAAACCTACTCCGAGTACCACAAGCGCATGGGCCGCCGGACGGGGCTCGCGCAGGGCCGCAAACAGGGACTGGCAGAGGGACGAGCAGAGGGACGGGCCGAGGGACGCACCGATCTCCTTCGAGAACTGACGAACGAGCTGCTGCGCAAACGCTTCACTCGGATCCCCTCATCGATCTCGAAGAAGTTGACTGTTGCCAAGGAGAAGACGCTCGCGCAGTGGTTCTCGCGTGCGATTTCGGCGCGCACGCTCAAAGCGGTCTTCGGCTCAGAAAAAACGAACCGACGGTCCCTGGTGGAGGACCGTCGGCGCCAACGCAGCTCGACGTGAGCTGACGGAAAAAAGCTGAAGCGAAATTACTTCGCGGCAGGCGCGGCGAACTTGCGCGACGCCTCGTGCGACAAGCGGCCGATGCGGCGGCTCGCGTTGCGCGCGTGGAGCACGCCCTTGGTCGCGGCCTTCGCCAGCGCCGACGTCGCCGCGGCGATCGCCGTCTTCGCGCCAGCCTGATCGCCCTTCGCGATCGCTGCGCGGGCCGCCTTGATGGCGTCCTTGATGTTCGACTTCACGGCCGAGTTGCGCGCGTTGCGCTTGATCGCCTGACGGTTGCGCTTCTCAGCGGACTTGGTGTTGGCCACGGGTACGGCTCCTTCAATTGAGACGCGGATTGGTACGCGTCGAGAAATACAGAGGGGCGCGCCTTACTTGCACCCTCCGGGCCGGTCAAGGCGGATCACCGCGGTTTGCCGGCCTTCTCGACGGCCTTCGCCTCGTCCCAGAGCGCGTTCATCTGGTCCAACGACGCTTCCCCGAACGCCACGCCGGCCTTCTCGAGCCCGCGCTCTACGACGTGGAAACGACTGGTGAATCGTCGATTCGTCGCCCTGAGCGCATCTTCCGGAGCGATGCCCAGGTGCCGCGCCACGTTCGCCAGCGCGAAGAACACGTCACCCAATTCGTGTTCCATCGCCAGCTTGTCCTTCGATGCGATGGCCTCGTCGAGCTCGCCCAGCTCCTCCTTCAACTTCTCGCGCACGCCGTCGAGAGACGGCCAGTCGAACCCGATGCGCGACGCCTTCTCGGTCAACCGCTCCGCCCGCTGCAGCGCCGGAGCATCACGCGGCACGCCATCGAGCACGCTGCCCGCATGCCCGTGCTTCGCCTTGCGCTCCTCGGCCTTCAACTTCGCCCAGTTCTGCAACACCTGTTCAGTCCCGAAAGTCGCGTGCTCGCCAAACACGTGCGGATGGCGGCGCTCCAACTTCACGGCGATCGAGGTAGCGACGTCACCCAGGTCGAATTCCTTCTTCTCGCTCGCCAGCTGCGAGTGGAAGACGATCTGGAACAACAAATCGCCCAGCTCCTCGGCGAGCGGAGCCCACTTCCCGCCCTCGGACACCCGGTCCATTTCCTCGAGCACTTCGTAGGCCTCTTCGATGAGGTAGGGGCGCAGGCTCTTGAGGTCCTGTTCCTTGTCCCACGGACACCCATTCGGAGCGCGCAGCCGGCGCATCACTTCGACGAGGCGTTCGACTGCGGCGCCAATTTTCTGCTCACCCATGCGCACACCTGTAGCGCATGTCGAAGTCCTCGCGGGGTTGGAGTCGCTTGGGTATCCTCGCGCGGCTCCGATGAGACTTCTTGCGTGTCTGCTCGCGATCGCATGGCTCGTTCCGGGCGCTGCGTTGGCGCAGGTCGATCTCGTCGATCCCGATGCACCGGCGCCTGGTCCCACGCCGAAAAAGAAGAAGGCGCCACCTCCGCCGCAAGACGATGAAGGCGACACCGGGGACACCGGAGACACCGGCGACACCACCGATCCCGGCGGTGAGCCCGATGGCACGCTCGTCGCGCCGCCCACCAAGAAGCAGCAGCCCAGGACGACGGCCAAAGACAAAGAGCCGGTGAAGGCACCGCCTCCCGAGCCCCCGAAGAAGAAGGAGCCGCCACCGCTGGTCGTGAAGGTGATCGGTGATCTCGATCTCGCCGCCGCGTGGGCGAAGTGGGCGAAGGCGAATCAATCGAAGGTGCAGGCCGACGAGCTCGCCGCCCGCAAGGAACTGATTGAGCTCAAGAACCTGATGGGCTCGACCAACGCGGAGCTGTGGGCCATCGGCATGCTCCGCGCCGCGCAGAACTGGGAAGCCGCCGGAGACAGCGGAGCGGCCGTCGAGATCGCGACCTCGGCCGGAGATCTCGCGCCCGATCTTCCCGCGACGTGGTTCCTCCTCACGCGCCTCTATTTCGAGACCGACCCCAGCGACATCGGCCGCTACCTCGGCACGCTGCAGAAGGGCATCAGCGCGCAGTTCCGCGACCCGCGCTACCTGCGACCGATGTTGGGCGACTTCGCGACCGTCCTGCTGCTCGCGCTCGTGCTCACGGCCGGCGTGGTGCTCATCGTCTTGATGCTCAGGCGCGGGTACTACTTCCTCTACGACTTCCACTTCTTCTTCCCGCGTGCGGCCGCGCGTTGGCAGACCGGAGCGTTGGCGCTGCTCTTCCTCTCGCTCCCCATCGTGTTCCGCATGGGTGTGGTGCCGACGCTGCTGCTCTTCTTCGCGGCGGTGACGATGTACCTGACCGTGCCCGAGCGCGTGGTCGCCGCGGTGCTGATCGGCATTCTGGGTTTCGTCCCGCTGATCGGCTCGCTGGTGGTCGAGAAGACCGCGTTCGCCGAGACGCCTGCCGAGGAGATCTACCGCATCGAGCGCGGTGGCCCCGGCGTCGAGCCGCTCGTGCAGCGGTTGGAGAAGCTCGCTGCCGAGGACAAGGTCGGCTTCTCCGAGCGCTTCGTGCTGGGTCACTTTCACCTGCGCCGCGGTCACCTCGAGCAGGCGGTGCCGCAGCTCAAGGCCGCGCTCGCGAAACGCCCTGATGACGTCCCCGCGAAGGTCGCGCTCGCCAAGGCGCTCTTCCTCCAGGGCGATCTCGAGAACTCGCGCGCCATCCTGGAGAAGCTCAAAGACACATCGCCCTCGGCCGTGGTGCTCATGAACCTCGCGCGCATCTACCAGCGGCGCGTGCAGGTCTACGGCGACTCCAACGTCGGAGAGATCGGCAAGGCCAGCCAGTACCAACTCGAGGCGCGGCAGTTCGACGCGACGATTCCAGCCATCAACAGCGACGAGCCCCTGCCGACGCAGATCATCGGCAACTCGTACCTGCGCACGCTGCCGCTGGTGGAAGCCGATCTCCTCGAGCTCGCGAAGGCCGACGAGGCCGCCAACCGCGTGCGCAGCCAGCTCTCGCAGATGCTCGTCGGTGATGTGCCGCCGAGCGTGGCATTCATCTATCCCGCCATCCTCGCCGCGCTGCTCGTCGGGTTCGGGTTCCTCGGCAAGACGCTCGAGGCGGCGCGGGTCTGTGCTCGCTGTGGTCGCGCCGTGAGTCGTCGCGGAGATCCCGATGTCTCTCCGGGCGGCAACATGTGCACCCAGTGCGTGAACGTCTTCGCGCGCAAGAACGTGGTCGCTCCCTCGGTGAAGGTGCGCAAGCAGCTCGACGTCGCGCGTTACGAGGCCCGCGTCGATCGCGCCTCGACGATTCTCGGAGTGCTCTGGTCCGGCATGGGCCACGTCTTCATCGGAGAGCCCGTGCGCGGCGCCATCTACGGCTTCTTCTTCGTGCTCGCGATCGTCGGCGTGGTGTTCCGCGCCGGCGTGGTGCGTCCGCCGTTCGAAGGCGCGCCGATTGTGGTGCGCGTGTTGCCGCTCGTCGTGCTGTTCCTCATCGTCTACCCGCTCTCGCTCCTTCGCCTGCGGAGGAAGAGCTAGGCCATGGACAGCGGACGAGCCCAGCTGAGGCGAAGCCGAAGTCACGAGGCCCACGGCCTCGTGTGGCGAGGGAGCGAGTGACATGGCGCTCAAGGGCACACTCAAGGATTTCGGTATCGCCGACATCCTCCAGCTCATCGGTCAGCAGCAGAAGACCGGTGTGTTGACGCTCAAGCACCGCAGCGACTCGGTCGACGTCACGTTCAAGGACGGCAACATCTGTCGCGCCGAGACGACGAGCCGCAACCGCAAGGAGCTCATCGGCTCGATGCTCGTCGCCGCGAGCCTGGTGACTGAGCAGCAGCTCGAGTTCGCGCTCGACACGCAGAAGCGCACGCTGCAGCGCCTCGGTGACGTGCTCGTCGGGCAGGGCGTCATCACCGCCGACAAGTTCAAGTCGATGGTGCAGCTGCAGACCAGCGAGACGCTCTTCAAGCTCTTCGGCTGGAAGGCCGGCACCTACGAGTTCGAGCAGAAAGACGTCGAGACCGAGAACACGCTGACGCCGCTCCGCGCGGAGTCGGTGTTGATGGAAGGGTTCCGTCGCGTCGACGAATGGCCCGTGGTGCGCAAGCGCATCACCAGTCTGCAGATGACCTTCGACAAGCTGAAGGATCTGCCTCCCGCCGAGCTCGAGAAGGACGACTTCGACGCCGCGCTCGACGACGCGTTCGCCGATGCGAAGGAAGAGAAGAAGTCGGTCAACAAGGGCGAGTTCCAGTCGGTCGGAGAGAACGAGCGCCGTTGCTACAACCTCATCGCGCCGGGTCGCACCGCGCAGCGAATCATCGAGCTGTCGGCGCTCGGTGAGTTCGAGACCGCCAAGGCGCTCTGCAACCTCATCAACCTCGAGTACGCGCGCGGCGTTCCGCCAGCAGGCAAGGGCGGAGACGACTTCGAGACCGACTCGCGCGTCTCCGTCGTCCTCGGAGTCGTCGGGCGCATCGCCGTCACCATGGTCGTCGTCGGCGTGTTGCTCTTCGTCGGTACGCGCATCGACTTCGGCGCGGTGAATCTCGGCCGCAGCAACGCGACCACCTACACCGACCCCGCCGCGCAGCGTTTCGCGTCGCGTCAGCAGATGTCGCGGGTGTCGGCCGCCATCGACGTCTACAAGTTGGAGAAGGGCGTGCTGCCTTTGAATCTCACCGAGCTGGTCGATGCGAATCTGCTGACGGCTGACGATCTGCGATTCCCGTGGAGAGACCCGTACTTCTACCGTCGCGCTGAGGACGGGACGTACGTGCTGCTTCCGCCGCTGCGGTAGTTGCATCACCGGCGATCTTCTCTTCGCGCGTTGGATCTATGGTCCGCGCCGTGAACTCGCCGGCTGCGCTCCAGGTCAAAGGCTTCGCGTGGCTCAATCTCCTTCGCTTCGTCGAGGAGTCGCACGGCCGCGCGACGGTGCAGGAACTCTCGCGCGCGTTTCCGCAGCACAAGGCGTGGTTCGACACCGCGTCCGTGTTGCCCATCGGTTGGCTGCCTGGCGCGCTGCACCTCGGCGCCATCACCTGGGTGGTCGAGCGCTTCTACAAAGGCACGCTCGACGGGGCGCGGAAGTTCGGCGGTGGACTCGCAGCGCGCAACATCAGCTCGACGTTCACCAGCTTCGCGCGACTCGAAGACTTGAAGGTCGCGCTGACCTCGACGGAGATGGCGTTCGGTCAGTTCTATTCGCGCGGCAAGATGAAGTTCACGCTGACCGGTGACGTGCTCGACGCGCACCTCACCGCGTTCCCCGACGCGAGCCCCATCTTCGGCAACGTCCTCGGGGCGGGCCTCATCGCCTTCCTCGCTGCCGGCCGCGTCTCGGCGACGCTCGTCGAGGTCAACACTGGCGCCGACACCATCCACTACAAGGTGAAGCTGGTGCTGCCTCCGTCGAGCCGCAGCACGCCGTTGCCGATCATGCCCGCGAAGTAAGCGCCCGCTTCGCTGGGTTGACCACCCCCTCCCCACGCGCTATGCGCGCCCGGTCTCACCACCGGCCCTGTACCCCTCCGCGGTGCTCGGTGGACCAACCCCGGAGCGGGAGAGCCTCAAATGATCCAGGTCGAGAAGAAGCAGGAATTGGTTCAGAAGTTCCGTACCCACGAGAAGGACACCGGTTCTCCGGAAGTTCAGGTCGCGCTGCTGTCCGAGCGCATCAATGAGCTGACGGAGCACTTCAAGACGCACAAGAAGGACTTCCACAGCCGTCGCGGCCTGTTGAAGCTGGTGAGCCAGCGCCGCAGCCTCCTCGACTACCTCAAGTCGAAGAACGGTGAGCGGTACAAGAAGCTCATCGACACCCTCGGTATCCGCAAGTAACTGAGGTGACCTGAGGCGCTCGAAAGGAATTCGAGCGCCTCAGTTGTTTCAAAGCGCTGGCAGATTGATTTCTTGTTCGAAGGCGCCGAGCCGCAGCCCGCTCGGAGTTCTCGATCAGGGGGTCAACGCCAGCGTTCCACTCAACGAAGAGAGAGAACGCACATGGCAATGATTCGAAAGACTGTGAAGGTTGGTGACCGGGATCTGATCATCGAGACCGGCCGCATGGCGAAGCAGGCAGACGGCGCGGCGGTCGTTCGCTACGGCGACACGATGATCCTCGCGACGTCGGTGAGCGCGAAGGACAAGCGCGACGTCGACTTCCTGCCGCTGACCGTCGAGTACAAGGAGAACTTCTTCGCGGCTGGCCGCATCCCCGGTGGCTACTTCCGCCGCGAGGGCAAGCTCACCGAGAAGGAGACGCTGACCTCGCGCATCGTCGACCGCAGCTGCCGCCCGCTGTTCCCCGATGGCTACGCGTACGACACGCAGATCATCGTCAGCGTGATCAGCTTCGACAAGAACGCCGAGCCTGACGTGCTCGCCCTCTGCGCGGCCTCGGCGTCGCTCGCCGTTTCCGACATTCCGTTCAACGGCCCGATCGCCTGCGTGCGCGTTGGCCGCGTCGACGGCAAGTTCATCGCCAACCCGAACGCCGAGCAGCGCACCAAGAGCGACATCGACCTCGTGGTGTCCGCTTCGAAGGAAGCGATCGTGATGGTCGAAGGTGGAGCGGAAGAGATCTCCGAGAACGACATGGTCGCGGCGCTCGACTTCGGTCACGCCAGCTGCCAGCCGATCGTGAAGGCGCTCGAAGAGCTGCGCGCCGAGCTCGGCGTGAAGACGCGCGAGTACGAGAAGATGGTGAAGTACGACCCGGCGCTGAAGGAGCAGTGCAAGGCCCTCGCGTGGGAAGGCATCAAGAAGGGCTACACCATCAACGACAAGCACGAGCGGTACGGTGCGTTGAAGGCCACGTCCAAGGAAATGCAGGCGGCGGTGAAGGCCAAGATGGGCGAGGCGTACACCGCGGCGGTCGAGAAGCAGGTCAAGGGCATCTACGAGGACTTGAAGTACGAATACATGCGCGACCTGACGTGCAACGGAGGCCGCATCGGTGGCCGCCCGCACACCACGGTTCGCGACGTGAGCTGTGAGATCGGCCCGCTGCCCCGCACGCACGGCTCGGCGATCTTCCAGCGTGGTGAGACGCAGGGCCTCGTCACCGCGACGCTCGGCACGGCGGAAGATGATCAGCGCATCGAGACGCTCGCGGGCGAGATCAGCCGCACGTTCATGCTCCACTACAACTTCCCGCCGTTCTCGGTGAACGAGACCAAGCCGTTGCGTGGTCCGGGTCGCCGCGAGATCGGTCACGGTGCGTTGGCGGAGCGCGCGTTGCGCAACATGCTCCCCGACCGCAACACGTTCCCGTACGTGGTGCGCATCGTGTCCGACATTCTGGAGTCGAACGGGTCGTCGTCGATGGCCTCGGTCTGCGGCGGCACGCTGGCGATGATGGACGCGGGCGTTCCCATCAAGGCGCCGGTCGCGGGCATCGCGATGGGCCTCGTGAAGGAAGGCGAGAAGGTCGCGATCCTCACCGATATCCTCGGTGACGAAGATCACCTCGGCGACATGGACTTCAAGGTCTGTGGCACGGCCAAGGGCATCACCGCGGTGCAGATGGACATCAAGATCACCGGCATCACCACGGCGATCATGTTGAAGGCGATGGAGCAGGCCCGCGTGGGCCGTCTGTCGATCCTCGACACGATGCTCAAGGCGCTCCCCGCGGCCCGCAAGGAAATCAGCCAGTACGCCCCGCGCATCACGTCGATCATGATCCGCCCGGAGTACATCAAGAACGTCATCGGCCCCGGCGGCAAGGTGATCAAGGACATCATCGCCCGCACCGGCGCGTCGATTAACATCGACGACACGGGCAAGGTCGACATCGCTTCGGCTGATGGTGACGCGGTGAAGGCGGCCATCTCGATGATCCAGGCGCTCACGCGTGAGGCCGAGGTCGGCAAGATCTACCTGGGCACGGTTCGCAAGGTCGTCGAGTTCGGCGCGTTCGTCGAGATCTTCCCGGGCACCGATGGCCTCATCCACATCTCCGAGCTCGCGGACAAGCGCGTGAAGACGGTGTCGGAGATCGTGAAGGAAGGCGACGAGGTGATGGTGAAGGTCATCTCCATCGACGGCGGCGGCAAGATCCGCCTCTCGCGCAAGCAGGCGCTCGCTGAGCGCTCGGGTGCGGGTGCGCCTCCGCCGGGCGATGCGCCGGCCGAGAACAAGCCGACGACCCAGGCCTGATCTGATCGATGACTCCCTCTCCCTCGGGGAGAGGGTTGGGGTGAGGGAGAACTCACCTCGAGCGCGCCGTGCCGCATTCGTGGCACGGCGCGTTTCATTTCGAACGACTTCACCCCAGGTCTCGCTCAGACTCGACCGGTGACCTTCGACGAATTCATCGACGCCCTCCGCGCAGGAGAAGCCGCATCGATCGCCGCGGCGGCATCGTTCAGCCCGGTCGACCGGTCGACCGCGCTCCTCGCCGCAGTCGAATTCGAGAATGAGGCCGCTGCGCTCGCGCTGTTGCAGGCCGGAGCGAGCCCGCGCTACCAGGACGCAGGCACGTTGCAGAGCCCGCTGTTGCTCGCGGTCGCCCACCGCAGCCAGACACTCGTCGCCGCGCTCCTGGCGGCTGGTGCTGAAGTCGATGTTCGAGACTCGACCGGCATGAGCCCTCTTTTGCTCGCCGCATCCCGGGACGAGGTCGACCTGGTCAAGCAGCTGATCGCCGGTGGAGCCGATCTCGATCTGCGCAGCCACCAGAACGGCCGTGCGCCGCTCGCGCCCGCGGCCATCAAGAGCCCAGCAGTGTGTGCGACCCTGCTCGAGGCGCGCGCCGATCTCGAAACCACCGATCACAACGACTCGTCACCGCTCAGCGGTGCGTTGCTGGTGAATGCCTACGACTGCGTCGAGCTGCTCGTCACGCGCGGCGCCTTCGTCCCCGAGGATGCGCGCGCGAAGCTCCCCGCTGCGCAGAAGCTGCTCGAGGCGCACACCGATGCGGCCGAGTTCGAGCGCCGCGCGAAGGTGAAGCCGC
>JAEUJS010000346.1 GCA_016792935.1 Archangium sp.
CGCCAGTGCGCTTGATCATGCGCAGCCAACCGCAAGGCCCGCTGTTGGCGGTCGCGTACACCGAAGGCTTGTTCGGGCCGGTCATGCCCGATGCCGGAGTGCGCCCACGCCAACGCGTTCAGGTGTTCGACACCAGCGCGCTGCAAATCGACCGCACGGGTGCTGGTGGCGCCGCGGCCTGCGAGCCCGAGGGTGGACTGATCGACTGTGGCGACCCGCGACTGGTCACGCGCGCCAACTGCACACCGTGTGGTGCGGGCGACGAGATCGCCGAGGTGCGGCCCGAGGTGAACCACGTCGAGGTGGTGTGCACCGGCCCTTCAGGATCGACGGTGCTCGCCGTGCCCTATGACGGCACCTGCGCTGGCGTGCCGCTGGGCGGAACGTCGTCGCGCTACTTCGAGTCGCTCACCTTCCCTCCCGTCGAGTTCAACCCGACGATGGCGATGGCGCGCGGGAGCCACGGTCAGCTGTGGTGGGGCTCGACGCTCGCCAGTGCGCGGACGCTCTTCCTCGATGAGCCGGCGCTGGGCTTCTTCGACTCTGCCGACGGAGGCGAGGTGTGGTGGAGCCGCACGTCGGCGTCGGTGCACAACGCCCAGGCTGGCTTTCTGGTGGTCGAAGGAAGTGGCGTGGCCGCGGTGGTCGACGGCATCACCGGCGTGGTGGTCGCTCCCAACGGCGCGGTGCTGCAGGTCGATCAGCACGGAACGCCCGAGTCGCGGTTGAGCGCCGTGCAGACCGTGGTGTTGCCCAACGATCAAGTGCGAGCGGTGATGGAGCCCGATGCCGGGGTGCTCGCGGTCTCGGTGCGCGATCAGATCTTCGTCGGTGATCGCTCGGAATGGCTGCCGCGGTTGATCGCCAAGGCGCTCCCTTCGCCCGGCTTTCCGATTCGCGCGATGGCGTTCGAGCCCGGTGGTCGCCGGCTGTGGGTCGCCACGCAGCTCGGTGTCTGGCAGCTGAACGAAGAGCGCCGGAGCTGGCCGGCGCGCGCGATTCCACTCCCTGCGGGCTCGGTGGAGAAGGTGTGGTCGGTGGCCGGGCACGCGCGCGTGGCGTACGCCGATGGCCGCATTCTCACCCTGCCCGATGGCGTGCCCGTCGCGGCGCCACTCGAGACCGGCGCGTTGGCGGACGTGCTCGAAGCGTGCGGCCAGGTGTGGGGCTTGAGCGAAGATCGCGTGCTGCACGTCGTCGATCGCCGGTGGGAAGTCGTGGCGCTGCAGGCGCCGGGCGCTCCGCTGGTGCTCGATGGAACGCTGCGTGCGGGGCGCCTCTTCTTCCGCGATGGCGAGCTCACCGTGTTCAACGCCACGGGCGCCGCGCTGCGCTTCGACATCGGCTGCCGCTGATCACTCGTAGAAGAAGTACGCGCGGCGCGCCTGATGACCCGAGTAGCGATCGGCCACGTCGGAATAGCCATCGCGGCGCTCGAGGTTCGACGGGCCATCTCCGCCGGTCGACGAGACGCTCGCGCGGTGCGCTTCGTCGAAGCTGATGATGTCGAACCCCGCCGTCTTCACCGGCTTTCCATCGGCGCGGCGCGCGAAGAGTGAGTCGATGCCTTCGCGCTGATTCACGCACGAGCGCTGGCCGTCACACGCGGCGAAGAGTGGGTCGGTGAAGCCGAAGCTCACCTCGCGCGCGCACTGCGACTCGCCGAGATCGCGCACCATCTGGCGGTACCAGCACTTGTACTGGCCGTCGCCGTCGGTGACGTGGTCGTTGAAGTCGCCTCCGACGATCGCGAGATCCGCTCCGCCGCCGATCCCAGGGTGTGCGTTGGGGCCGCTCTCTTTTCCGTTCACCAGCTCGAGCAAGTTGAGCGTCGAGCACGGTTCCCAGGTCCAGTGGCGCAGGCTGATCACCACCACGTGCTTCTTCGCCACCTTGTCGAAGAGCTTCACGCGCAGCGTCTCGTAGCCCGAGTGATTCGAGCGCTCGTCGCAGCGCTGCACCTGATTGGCGAAGCCGGTGCCGAGCGTGTGCCAGGTATCGGAGCTGACGAGGTCGAACCGCGCCGAGCGCCACACGATGCCGGTGCTGACCTTCGGGCGCGGCTGCACTTCACCTGAGAAGCGCGTGTCGGTCGGGTTGTTCTGTGCGACCTTGCCGTCGTAGTCGACGCCGAGGCGGCCCTTCATGAAGCGCATCAGGCGATCGAGGCCGTCGCGCCCGGAGATCTGCTGCACGAGGAAGAGGTCGGGCCGCAGCTCGGCTTCCCCCATGTCGTGCACGAGATCTTTCCAGTCGAAGATCATGTTCTCGATGTTGTTCGAGTACACGACGACGCGATTCTCGGACTTGTTGGTGCGCAGCTCTCCTTCGGCCGTCGAGTATTCGAGATCGTCGGAGTCGCTGACCTGCGCGTCCGAGACGCCGCAGGCGGTTGAGAGACAGAGCACGGCCAGGAGGGGCGAAAGACGCATTCCAGAGTGTCGGAAATGGAAATCGCGTGTGTTTCGAGCGGAACGTCAGGTCGTTTGACGAATCGGGCTGATTTTCGTCCGTACAAAAACCGGTTCTGAGCCGGTTTTTGTACGACGCTGGCGAGCGATGGAGCTGGTCGTCTTCGGCGTGGTGACCCTGGCGGCGAGCTCGATCGTGTGGAGCACGCTGCGGTTCGGCATCTCTCCGATGCCCAGCAGCGGGCGGGTGCGGGACACGTTGATCGACCTTCTCCCGGCTGATCAGCAGGGCGTCTTGCACGAGCTCGGCGCCGGCTGGGGCACGCTCGCCTTCGCGATCGCTCGACGCTGTCCGCAGGCGCGGGTGATCGCGCATGAAGGCTCGATCGTGCCGTTTCTCTTCTGCGCTCTACGAAAAGCGATCAGCCGACCGCCGAATCTCGAGCTGCGGTTCGGGAATTTTCTGCAGGCGGATCTTCGCGGTGCGGCCGGCGTGATCACCTACCTGTGGACCGGGGGGATGGAGCAGCTCGCTCCGAAGTTCAGCGCTGAGCTCTCGCCCGGCGCCTTCGTGCTGACGCACACCTTCGCCTGGCGGGGACGAGAGCCGAATTCCGTCGTGAACGTCGGCGATCTCTACCGCACGCCGATCTACCGCTACGTGATCAAGTAGCGAAGGTGGCAGGCTGCGCCCCCATGGCCAAGCGCACGGTGAAAAAGAAGAAGAAGGTCGCTGCGAAGAAGGCGAAGAAGAAGGTCGTCGCGAAGGCGAAGAAGGCGGCTCCAAAGAAGCAGAAGAAGCCCGCGCCGAAGAAGAAGCCCGCCGCGAAGACGCGCGTGGTGACGAGCGCCTCGTCGACCGTCGACGTCAATGCCGACGAGACGACGCAGCTCCCGCTCTTCGACGCGTCCGAGACGCAGGCCGTGCCCGCGCAGGAAGTCGTCGGCGAGATCGAGGAACAGCTGGCGCTCGGGAAGTTGACGGAAAGTTGAGCCGTGGTGGGGTGAGCCCGTGATTCGCGAAGCGTTTCAAGATCTGAAGCGCGTGCGGCAGATCTCCATGATCGCCGGCCGCTACGGCTTCGCGGATCTTCTGGAACGCACCGGGCTGCGCAAAGCCGACGAGAAGAAGGAAGACAGCGAACACGCGTCGTCTCCCGTCGCGCGCCGGTTTCGCCTCATGCTCGCCGAGCTCGGCCCCACCTTCGTGAAGCTGGGCCAGGTGATGTCGACGCGCGCCGATCTCCTGCCCGCCGACTTCATCGACGAGCTCTCGACGCTGCAGGACAAGGTGCCGCCGGTCCCGTTCTCCGACGTGCGCGCGCAGATCAAGGCCTCGTTCGGCAAGGAACTCGAAGAGCTCTACAGCGAGTTCGCGCAGGAACCGATCGCCGCGGCCTCGATGGCGCAGGCTCACAAGGCGAAGACCAAAGACGGCCAGTCGGTGATCGTGAAGGTGCAGCGCCCCGGCATCTCGGAACAGCTGCGCGCCGATCTCTCGGTGCTCCACTACGTCGCTCGCGCGCTGGAAGCGGTGATCGAAGAGGTCGGCGTCTACACGCCCACTGGCATCATCGAAGAGTTCGACAAGGCCGTGCACGAGGAGCTCGACTTCCTCAACGAGGCCGCGAACATCCGCGCGTTCTACAAGAACTACGAGAGCGTCACGCACACGCGTATTCCGAAGGTGTTCGACGAGCTCACCGGCCGCACGGTGCTGACGATGGAGTTCATCGAGGCGCCCAAGCTCAGCCAGGCGAAGCTCGACGAGGCCGGAAAACAGGCGCTGGCGAAGATCATCCTCGAGGGCGCGTTCAAGCAGCTCTTCGTCGACGGGCTGTTCCACGGCGATCCACACCCGGGAAATCTGCTCGTGCTCGACGGGCCGGTGCTGGCGCTGATCGACTTCGGGCTCGTCGGTCGCGTCACGCGCCAGATGCAGGACACGCTGGTGCAGCTGGTGCTCGCCATCGGCCTGAAAGACTCCGATTCGGCGGCGCGCATTCTGTATCGACTCGGCACGCCCGACGCGCGCACCAACCTGCTCGCCTTCCGCAAGGACATCGACGCGATCCTCGGCACGTATCTGCCGACGTCGTTGAAGGACGTCGACTCGCGCCACCTGCTCGCCGACGTGCTCAACCTCGCGGTGAAGTACCGCATTCGCATTCCGCGCGAGTTCGCGATCCTCTCGCGCGCGGCGATCGCCACCGAAGGCATCTTGCGCTCGCTGTACCCCGAAATGCCGATCGCCGAGATCTTCATGCCGTACGCCAAGCAGCTGCTCGGCGATCGCTACGATCCATCGCAGCTGCAGGGCTCGATGATGAAGACGCTCCTGCGGTTGCAGGGAGCGGCCGACGAGCTGCCGATGCAGGTGCAGCAGATCCTCCTCGATCTCGAGAGCGGCAAGTTCACGGTGACGGTGAAGGCCGAGCAGATGAACGAGCTCAACCAGAACCTGCGCGCGTTCGCGGTCGTCGCCTTCGCGGGGCTGTGTGCGTGCGGCTTCATCATCGGCACCTTCATCGCCTTCGCGAACAAGAACTGGGAGATCTGGGGCATTCCCGTGCTCGGTCTGCTCGGCATCGCGGGGACGATCTTCCTGTGGTCGACCGCGGTGGTGCGTCAGCTGTGGCGCGGCTTCCGCAAGGTGTCGATCAAGCGCTTCATCACGCGAAAGTGATACACGCGAGACGTGGCGTCGTTGCTGACAACACAGCCTGAGAGGCGCACGTGGTGGCCAGTGCTGGCCGCCTTCGGTGGCGCGCTCGTGGCGCACGCGGTGATCGTCGCGCTGCTCGTCCTCTCGTCGCTCTTCGATGCACCGAAGCCGCCCAGGCAGGTGAAGCGGCCAGTGACGTTGCGAGCGCTCTCAGCGCGGCAGTGGGCGAGCAATCGTGGGCCGGCCTCACGCACCGCGCTCGCGGCGAAAGACGAGCGGCCCGTGCCCGTGCCGAAGGGCCAAATCGTCGACGTCGCTCCCGGCAACGACCAGAAACCCGTGGAGTCGAAGTTCATCGCCGAGACGAACAACACGGTGAAGCAGGAGACGCGCGCGAAGGAGACCACCCAGAAGTGGAGCCGCGCGACGCCGAAGAACAACGAGAACCCCGAGCTCGCGCCCTCAGCGAAGGGCGCGTTGCCCAAAGCGCCCGAGCCTCCGCCGTCGGGCATCAACCTGAGCGAGAGCATCCTCGGGCAGAAGTTGCGGCCGACGTTGTTGCCCGATCCTCCCGCGGTGACTGGCACGGGAGAGCCCGCCGAGCCCACGCCTGAAAAGGTCGGCACTGAAGGCGGCGATCAAGCGCGTGGTGCTGGCGTCGCGGAAGGCGGTGGCGCTCCCAACGACGCGCTCGATGGCGTGGCCGAAGGAGAGAGCACCGCGCTCAACACCCGCGAGTGGAAGTTCGCCGGCTTCTTCAATCGCGTGAAGCAGGCGGTGAGCGCGAAGTGGGACCCCAACGGGCGCCTCAAGAATCGCCGCGGTCTCGGAGCCGCCACCCGCGTCACCGTGATGCACGTCGCGCTCAAGCCCGATGGGTCGCTCGCCGATCTCTTCGTCGCGCAGAGCAGCGGGCTCGATCAGCTCGACGCCGAGGCGATGATGGCGTTTCAGAAGGCGGCGCCCTTCCCCAACCCGCCCGCGGCGTTGGTCGAGAACGGCTACATCCGCTTCGCGTTCAGCTTCCAGGTGAGTGACGGCAACTTGAGCGTGCCCTCGCCGTTCCGCTTCCGCTGATCACACCATCGTCACGTTGATCGGCGCCCACGCCTTGAGCACCGGCTCGAGATCGATGCCCGACCACTGGCGCTTGCGACTCAACCTCGCGCGGGTGACGTCTTTGGGAACCGCCGGTCTCAGCTGAACGAGCTGCTCGTTGGTGAAGTTCTGGAGCACCAACAACGTGCCTCCCTCTTCGCGTTCCAGCTCGAACGTTCCCGGCCCGCTGATGCGGCGGAACTCGAGCTTCGGCCACGCCGCGGCGACCTGCATGAAGAGCTCGAGATCGCCGAAGCCGGCGACGGGCAGCTCGAGGTGCTCGAGCGTGGGGTGGAGATCGAGCGCGACCAGCGTCTGCGCCAGCGCGCTCGCGTCGGCACCGGGCGAGAAGAGGTCCTTCAATCTCCGCCCGAGCCCCCGCCGCTGCGTCTGCGCGCGAAACACCGGCTGGAACGTCAGCGTCTTCAACTTCGAGAGCACGGGCGAGGTGCGCACCAACTCGAGCTCGGTCTTCCCGAAGCTCAACCGCAGCGTCAGCTTCGTCAGGCGCCCGGGCACGCCCTTCGCGCAGATGGTCGCGAAGGTCTCCAGAGAGTCGACCTCGAGCGTCTGCAACCCGGTGAGGCGCACATCACACGCGGCGGCGATGAGCAGCTGTTGGCCGTCTTTGTTGGCGCGCAGCCGCTTCATGGTGACGAACATCGCCGAGCGCAGAATCTGATCGGGCGCCGCCGTCTTGCCGACCGTGCCCGCGACGGGGAAGCCGTTCTCGAGCTCGAGATCCGACACCACGCCGGAGATCTCCTTCGTCCATTCCTTCTTGTGGCGTTGCCACAGTTCCTGCGCGCGTTGGCGCACGGCGCCCGATGCCTGATTCGACGCGATCACGAACTGCAGGAGCATGAACTCGCCGCGCGGATCTCCGCGCTCGAGCAGCAGATCGGTGAACACCCGCTTGCGACCTTCATCGAGCGGCCCGTCGGCGACCGAACGCAACGCCAATTCGATCTCAGGGTCGCTCTTCGTCGCCGCCATCACTGCCCCGCGTCGGGAATGCTGCACTGAAGCTTCGGAGAGATGGGGCTCCCCGTGGCGACACACACGCGGCCGGGGCTGCAGGGAACGCCGTCACACGGATCTTTCGTTCCGCAACCAGCGAGAGTGAGCAGGAGGAGCACGAGCAACCGCACGGCCGCGACCATACGATGCTCCGGTGCTCCGCAAGGTCGTCATCATCACGCTCGCGCTCGCCGCGGTGGCGATCGTCACGTTGACGTTGCGACGCGGCCCGCGCGTGGTGGCCACCTCGACGCCGATGCCCTGGGGCCCTCGCGAACAACGCACCATGACGGCGCTGCTCCACATCGAAGATCGGCTCTCGTTCTCGCGACGCCTGAAGACCGACGATCGCGACAGCGCGGCGCTCATCGAGAGCGGTGATCGTCAGGTCGCGCTCGAGGGCATGCACTCGTTCTTGATGGTGAAGCGCTTCGATCAGCGCCTCTGGGCCATCGCCGAGGCGCGCTTTCCCAACCCCGACTTCGACGTGCTGGTCAGCGAAGACGGCGGAGAGAGCTTCGTGCGCCACACCGCTCCCCGGCCTGCGCGCGACGCGATGCTCATCGGCGCCGAGGTGCGCGAGCGAGAGATCACCCTCACCTTCAGCACCTCGCCCGACAACGAACTGGCGGACGCGTGGAGCTGGCCGTGGATGAAGTCGCTCCCCCGCGCGCTCAAGCTGAACACCGGCGCGACCTTCATCGAGATCCGCTCGCGCGACGCAGGGCACGTGTGGCAGCGGCCGTGGCGTTGATCACTTCAACAACGCGCGCTCGGTGCCGCGCCCGACGATCAACCCTTCTGCGCCGTGGCCACGCAGCTCGAGCATCAGCGGCGCCAGCTCGAGGCTGAGCCCGACATCTCCCTGCGCGCGCACCAGGAGGTGGGTCTCGGTCGCATCGCTGACCACCGGCCACGAATCCCGCAAGTAATAGGGTGTGCGGCTCTCGAGCGTGAAGCCGGGTGGGAGCGCGAGGGACTGCTCCGGCGCATCGAGCCCCGCGAACACGATCGTTCCCGAACGCGAGAGCCACACCTGATCGCGATCGACGCTCACCAGCGAG
The DNA here is from genome assembly GCA_016792935.1 of Archangium sp. GTDB lineage: Bacteria > Myxococcota > Myxococcia > Myxococcales > Myxococcaceae > Archangium_A. The sequence goes on from JAEUJS010000346.1 coordinate 8,259, forward strand.
CCGTCGAGCTCCACGCACCGCGACGCTTCGATTGACGGAAAGCGGCACAGCCGCGTGTGCGCCTCTCGCGAAGGGCAGGCCACGGTCAACGCATCGCCGCTCACCGCGTAGCGCGGGCCCATCGCGCAGAGCCCGCGCGGCAGCTGGAACTCGCGCTCGCGCAGCAACGCAGCTCCATCGAGCCGCAGCCTGGTCACCACGCCCTTGCGCACCGACCACAGCGCGTCGTCACCTTCGGCCAGCAACACATCTGCGTCGACGGCAGGCAGCTTCACGTCGGGAACGCGCTGAAGGAAATCGAGACCCGAATCGACCCATCGCTCGAGCCCATCGGGGCTCAGGAGCCACACCGCGTTCGCATCACCCGCGAGGCCGAGCGCGGGCAGCGTCTGCAGCAACATGCCCTCGCGCCACACGGTGATGGTGTTGACGAGCTGACAGACCCAGGTGCCATTCGCGGTGAGCGTCTCTCGCGTACACGGCCCATCGATCTCTGGACTGAACACCTCGGCGCGCGCCGGCTCGACGACCAGCGTGGCGCGCGACGTGCGGCCCAGCTCTGGCTCGAAGACCACGATGACGTGCAGCTCTCCGATGCGACGCGGCAAGACCGTCACGCGCGCGATCGAGCTGCGCCCCGACGTCTCGACGTTCGACTGAAACAGCACCGGCTCGTTGGCCGAATCGAAGACCTCGACGGTGGCGGTCACTCCGTCGGGGAGGCAGTCGTCGGCGATGAGCGGCACCTCGATGGTGCTGGTGGTGTCGCGCGGGATGATCTTCGGCACCGGCCTGATGCCGAGCACCTCGCACACCCGCGGCGGGTCGACGTCGATGGTCGGCAAACAGCCGGTGGCGACGAGAAAGGTGAAGAACAGCGCGCGGTGCACGACGCAGAGCATGTCAGAATCAGCAGCCAGGGATGAGCACGAGCACCGGGGCCCACAGCGTGAAGGTCGATGAGGTGCGCCAACGCATCTACCTGAAGCTCGAAGGGCTGATGAGCGACGAGGAAGTCACGCGCGCGGCCGACGAGTTCATCGCGGCGCTCTCGAAGATGAAGCCCGGCTTCGTGGTGATCAACGACATCACGCGGCTCAAGGTGCTGACGCAGGCATCGACGCTCGAGGTGAAGCGCGCCAGCGAGGCCGCGGTCGCGAAGGGGCTGAGCGTCTCGGTTCGCGTGGTCGGCGACTGTCCGACGGCGAACATGCAGTTCAACCGCAACGCGGCGAGCGTCGGCTACGCGACGGCCACGGCGAGCTCGGTGGAAGAGGCCGAGCAGATCAGCCGACGAGTCGGCTGGAGCGATCGCCTGCTCGACGAAGAGGCGGCGCGTCAGAAACAACGCGGCTGATTTCAGGCGGGAGCGTCGCGCGTTGCGTATCCTCCGGCGCTGGTGCGGGTGACGGCGCAAAGCGTCTCGTTGCAGTTCGGAAGCGTGCGCGCGCTGCACGACGTGTCGCTGGAGTTCGCGGTCGGCAGCCGCACCGTGTTGTGGGGGCCCGCGGGCGGCGGGAAAACGTCGCTCTTGAAGTGCCTCACCGGCCTGCAGTTCCCCACGCAGGGCGAGGTCAAGTGGAACGACCAGCCCGTGCAGTCGCGCAGCGCCACCGAGCGCAGGGAAGCCCAGGTGGCCTTTGGCATGGTGTTTCAGAGCGACGCGCTCTTCGACTCGCTCAGCGTGATCGACAACGTGCTGCTGCCGCTGCGCAAGCGCCACGTGCCCGAGAAGGACGCGCTCGAGCGCGCCACCGAGACCCTCGAGCGCGTCGGGCTGAGTCACGCGATCTTGAAGCGGCCGGAGAACTTGTCGGGCGGGATGAAGAAGCGCGCCGGAGTCGCCCGCGCGATCGTCGCCAGGCCCGCGGTGTTGATCGCCGACGATCCGTTCGCCGGCCTCGATCCCGTCACCGAGCAGTCGATCGCCGATCTGCTGATGGAAGTGAGCGAAGGCCGCACGTTGATCGTCGCGCTGCCAGACCCCGTCGGGTCGCTGCCGATCGAACGCCAGGTCCGCTTCGTCAACGGAGCGGTCGCCTCGTGAACGCTCCGGAGGGTGAGGGAGAGTCGATGAACGTTCTCCTCCAACCCGTGCGCGCGCTCGGCGCCCTGGCCGTCTGGACGCTGCGTCTGATCGGCGCGAACGCGATGGTGCTCGGCCGCACGCTCTTCTACTTGCCGCGCCTGGAGATCGGAGAGCTCGGCCGAGCGCTGGTGTTGTTCGGCTTCCGCTCTCTGCCACTCGCGCTCGGAGCCGCGACGCTGATCGGAGCGACGGTCGTGCTCCAGGCCGGCGTCTACGCGACCAAGTTCGGCGCACGCCTCTACACGGGCTGGGCCGCGGGCTTCGCGCTGCTGTGGGAAATGGGCCCGCTGTTGCTCGGGCTGATGATGGCCGCGCGCATCGGAGCGAGAAACGCCGCCGAGCTCGCGCTCCTTACCGTGAACGGACAGATCGAGGGCTTGAAGGGCATCTCGCTCGATCCCTTCCGCATCCTCGTCGCGCCGCGCGTGGTGGCGAGCCTGGTCTCGGTGATGGTGCTTGCCGATCTCACGTTCCTCGTGGCGATCATCTGGGAAGCAGTGGCCGCGTACTTCACGCTCGATCTCCCGGTGCGCGTGTTCTTCCGCTCGTTCGCCGACATGTTGCGCTGGGGCGATCTCGCCGGAGGCATCGCCAAGACGACCGCCTTCGGCCTCGCCATCGCGGTGATCAGCACCGCCGCCGGCCTCCGGGCAGCCGGTGGAGCCCGCGGAGTCGGCCAGGCCGCCGCCAGCGCGGTCGTCGGCTCGTGCGCGGCGATCTTCACGCTCGACTTTCTGCTGACGCCCTTCTTCGCGAGGTTGTTCGGATGACGGCGATCGCCGAAGGACGTGCTCTCCGAGAACGCGACAGCTCCCTCTCCCTCGGGGAGAGGGCCGGGGTGAGGGAGCACATTCATCAGGTGGAACGATGACGCCTGTCCACCTCGTCGGCGCGCAAGCGCTGCTCTTCGGTCGATCGCTGCGCAGCGCGCGTCGCGAAGGCATCCCCTGGCGCGAAGTCTTGCGGCACATGGCGGAGCTCGGAGCCCAATCGGCGCTGCTCGTCGGAGCCGGCCTCGCCTTCTTCGGCACCGTCATCGTCACCATCGCCTACGCACAGGCGCGCAAGTACACCGGCAACATCACCGTCGTCGGGCCTGCCTACTTCGAGCTCTTGCTCCGTGAGTTCGCGCCGATGTTGACCGCGCTGCTCGCCGCGTCACGTCAGGCCGCCGCGACGTCAGCCGAGCTCGGAGCGATGACCGTGAACGAGCAAGTCGAAGCGCTCGAGCTCTCCGCGGCCGATCCGCTCGCCGAGCTGGTCGCGCCGCGCATCGTCGCTTCCACGCTCACCCTGCCGCTGCTCACCATCGTCGGCACGTTCTTCTCGACGCTCGCCGCGGTCTTCACCGTCAGCTTCGTCTTTGGAGCCGACGGCGCGGCCTTCATGGATCCCGCGATGGTGGATCCCGGCGACGTGGCGTGCGCGATCACCAAGGCGATCGTCTGCGGCGCGTTCATCCCGGTCGCTGCCTCGCTGCGTGGCCTGCGCGCGAAGGGCGGCGCCGGCGCCGTCGGAGAGGCCGTCACGATGGGCGTGGTCGAAGCATGCATGGGCTGCCTGCTGCTCGACTTCATCGTCGCCGCCGTGTTCCTGATCATCGGCGTCTGAGCGCTCACCGAGATGCAGGCAGCGTGACGGCCGGGACCTTCCCGCTCCCAGAACCGCTGCGCTCGCGAAACGCGATCGAGTCCTTCACCGCATTCGCCAACTGCTTGCGTCCCTCAGCCGACGGCGAGAGTCCGGGCGGGAGGCTGATCAGCGCCATCGCCGCCGCGCGTGCACTGACCCAGCGCTTGTCCTGCTTTCGCTCCAGCAGCTTCATGACGATCGCGTCGAGTTCCCTGGGCACCTCGGGCCGCGTCTCCGACGGAGCGCGCAGCGGCATCTCGAGCACCTCGTAGGTCTCGCGATCATCGCTCCCGTTCGAGAACAGCGGCTGGCCGGTCAGACACTCGTGCAGCGTGATGCCCACCGCGAACAAGTCAGCGCGCCCATCGAGCGTGCCGTCTGTGAGCTGCTCCGGCGCGAGGTAGCCCGGCTTGCCCTTGATGTAGCCGACCTGCGTCAGCCGTACGTGCGCCCGCGCGCGCGCGATGCCGAAGTCGGTGAGCTTCACCTCTCCGCCAGTGCTCAACAGGATGTTCGGCGGATTCACGTCGCGATGAACGAGGTTCATCGGCTGCCCATCGCTCTCAGTTCGCTCGTGCACGTATTCCAGGGCACGCAGCAATTCGTGCGCGAGGTGGATCACCGCGGCGATCGGCATGCCCAGTCGGTGCGCGTCGATCACCCGCTTGAGCGACAAGCCGTCGATGTGTTCCATCGCGAGGAAATACGTCTCGCCGAAACGCCCGAAGTCCATCACCTGCACCACGTTGGGATGGTTGAGGCGCGAACAGAGCGCCGCTTCCTGTCGGAAGAGCGTCACGAAGCTCTGATCTTCCGCGTACGCGGGCAGAATCTTCTTCACCGCGACGATCTTCTCGAAGCCACCTTCGGGCGAGTAGCTGGCGCGGAAGACCTCGGCCATGCCGCCCGCTCCGATGCGCTCGTGAAGGAGGTACTTGCCGAGCACGTCTTTCGCGCGCACCGCGGCGAGCGCCTCTTCCGCGCGGCGGTTGAGGTGCCCGACGAACGCGGCGGTGACGAGCCCCGAGCAGAACAGCAGAAACGCTCGCGTGGCGATCATCGGCAGCTGCAGCGTCACCATGATGTCGGTGGGCAACTGCGGCTTCGCGATGATCAGATACAGCAGCAGGTATTCGACGGCGGCGACGGTCCCCGCGAGCACCGAGAGCAGGCGCGAGCCACGCAGCGCCGACAACCCGAC
>JAEUJS010000352.1 GCA_016792935.1 Archangium sp.
AGCGCAACGCCCCCGAGGTCACCTTCGCCAGGGTCGTCACCAGGTCTTCCGGGCGCGCCACCACCGACGCGCGCCCATGCCCGAACATCGACGGCAGCCACGCCTTCGCCGCCGGGTCCATCGCCAGCGCGTGCGTCACCACGCCGGCGGCCTGCGCGTCGAGCACGGCGCGGTGCACGTCGGCCACCCCGTACTTCCCCTCGTAGCGGTCGACGTCGCTCGGCTTGCCGTCGCTCACCAACAGCAGCAACTTCTGTCGGGCGCCGCAGTCGAGCAGCTTCGCCGTCGCGTGCCGCACCGCCGGCCCGATGCGCGTGAAGCCGCCTGGCTCGAGGCTCATCACCCGCTTCGCGCCCACGTCCCACCCCTCACCAAAGCCCTTGGCCACGAGGAAGCGGCAGTCGCGTCGCGACTGGCTGCAAAACGCGGCCACCGCCACCTCGTCGAAGAGCCCGTCGAGCGCGTCGCCGAGCGCGATGACCGACTCCTTCTCGACGTCGAGCACCCGGCGGTTGGCCACCCACGCGTCGGTCGAGAGTGAGGCGTCGAGCAGCACCAGGACCGCGGTGTCACGCGTGTGGCGCCGCCGCGTCGCGTAGAGCCGGCTCTCGCTGCACTCACCGGCTCGCAGCGCGCCGTACCGCGCCACCAGCGCGTCGACGTCGACGTCGGTGCCGCTGCGCTGTCGCAGTCGCCACGCCCGCGCCGCCTCGAGCTGCTCGAAGACCGCGCGAAGGCCCGTCGTCGTCCGCGCCATGCGCGCGCGCAGTTGCCGCAGCCCCGCCGTGGCGTCTCCCACCACCGGCACCACCCGCGTCGTCAGGCGGCACCACTGCCGCCGCCACTCGTGCTTCGCCTCGTCCCACTCGTCGTAGAGCACCTCGGCCGGGCCCTGCGCGGCGTCTTCGAGGTCTCCCACCGCCGCGTCGAGCAGCACGTCGGCGCGGTAGAGGCTCTTCGCGCGCTGCTTGCTGCGCACCACCTGCCGCAGGTCGAGCTCGTCGAGCGCCTTCTGGTGCGCCGCCAGCTCGTCGTCGCCGTCGATGCGCTTGCTGCCGCCCTTGTACGTCTCGAGCGTGTGCACCTTCTCGAAGCTGTGCACCAACGGGTTCTCCTGGAGTTGCTGTTCCGGCTCCTTCACGCGCTCGACCGAGGTGATGACCTTCTTCTGTTTCTCGGTGCCGCCGCCGCCGGGGAGCTCGTTCGCGTCCTGCGCTGGCGTCGCGGCGTGCAACCGGCCCGGCCCGCTCAGCACTTCGCCCCACAGCGGCACCGGCGCGAGCGCCTTGCGCGTGCCCCACCAGCGGCGCGGCGGTGCGGGCAGCGGGGGCGCATCGCCGCTCAGCGCCCGGCGCGCCCAGTCCCACGCGGGCTCGGGGAGCGCAGCGTCGGGCTCGCCTCCGAGCGCCAGGCGCACTGCCGCCTCGATGGCCTGCCCCGGCGCGTCGTCGTCATCGGGTACGCCGCGCGCTTCTCGCGCAGCGCGTTCGAGCCTCGGGAGCAGCGGCGCGAGCGAGGGGAAGTCGTCGACCAGCCGCGCGCGCACCGCCGCTGCGTGGAGCGCCATGTCGAGCAGCGGCCTCTGGCGTCGGGCGGGCAGCGCGAGGGTACGCACCACCGACGACCAGGCGACGCGCACCAGCAGCGCCGCACGGTTGAGCTCGCCGGTGGGCGCGAAGTCGACATGGCGGGGCAGGAAGAAGGTGTCGCCGCTCACGCCGCCCGCTTCGTCGGTCAGGGCGAGGGTGATGTTGGCGCCGGTCAGCAGCTTGCAGAGCACAGCCAGCCGCTCGCGCTCGGGCTCGATCTCGACGCGCCGCTCGAGCACCTCGCTCGGGGTCTTCGCGGTCAGCAGCCTCCTCGCGCGGGTCCATGCCGCCGAGAAGAGCGCCTCATCCCACGACATGGCGCGTCGCCCTCCGTCGTGGCGGCGCCACCGGGCTGAAGCCCGTTCTCGGCGCCACCGGGCTGAAGCCCGTTCTTGCTGGCGGCGCCACCGGGCTGAAGCCCGTCCTTGCTGGCGGCGCCACCGGGCTGAAGCCCATCAGAAGCACAGGTCCACCAGGTCTTGCAGCGCCTTCGCCGTCGGCTCGTCGTCGGTCAGCGGCTGCACCAGCGTCGCCGCGCACGCCACGCGCGGAGGCAGGCCCGCCCTCATGAGCCGCGCGGCCATCACCAACAGGCGCGTCGAGACCGTCTCGGCGAGCGCCAGCGAGTCTTGCGCGCGCACCTTCGCGGCCCAGCTCACCAATCGCTTCGCCTGCTTCGCGTCGAGCCCGGTCTCGCCGGTCAGCACCTCGACCTCGACGTCTTCGGGCGGGTAGCTGAACTGCAGCGACACGAAGCGCTGCCGGGTCGACGGCTTGAGCTCCTTGAGCCCGCGCCGGTAGCCCGGGTTGAACGACGCGACGACCATGAACTCGGGCGGCGCGGTGAGCACCTCGTCGTTGCGGTCGAGGAAGAGCTGCCGCCGGTGGTCGGTCAGCGGGTGGAGCAGCACCACCACGTCTTCGCGCGCCTCGGCCACCTCGTCGAGGTAGAGAATGGCGCCCTGCTTCACTGCGCGCGTGGCCGGGCCGTCTTGCCAGACCGTGTCGCCGCCGCGCACCAGCCAGCGGCCCACGAGGTCAGCCGCGCTCGTCTCGTCGTTGCACGCCACGGTGATGAGCGGCCGCTTCAGTTGCTCGGCCATGAACTCGACGAAGCGTGACTTGCCGCAGCCCGTGGGGCCCTTGAGCAGCACCGGCAGCCGCTGCGCGTGGGCCCGCTCGAAGACCAAGACCTCGTCTGCAACTGGCCGGTACCAGGTCTTCATCAGCGGGCCTGCGGGCGGGAAGGACGTCACGCGCGCGCGACCGTGGCGGCGGGCAGTGCCTCGGGCGGCGTCACGCTGCGGGCCTCGCCCGACTTCAGCGGGGCGTTGGGCATGCCGTAGCGAATGAAGTCCCACACGAAGGCGCCGATGCCGAGTGTGAAGAGGCACGCCGCGAGAATGAGCCCCCAGAAGTGCACCTCGATCTCCTTCTGCACGGTGAGGAACTCCATGCCCGCGCGCCGCTCGAGCACCACCTGCGAGACGCCGGCGACCGCGAAGGCCAGCGTCATCGCCGTCATGCCGATGTTCGAGGTCCAGAAGGCGAAGCCGGCCGAGGCCTTCTCGTAGATCTTCCGGCCCGTCAGCAGCGGCATGGCGTAGGCGATGATGGCCAACACCAGCATCGCGTAGGCGCCCCAGAAGGCCATGTGCCCGTGCATCGCCGTCACCAGCGTGCCGTGGGTGTACATGTTCACCTGCGGCAGCGTGTGGGCGAAGCCCAGGAAGCCCGCGCCGACGAAGCTCATGAACGCGCAGCCCACCGTCCACAGCAGCGCCACGCGGTTGGGGTGCGTGCGGCCGCCCTTCTTCGCCATCGAGAAGGCGTAGATGGCCATGCCCAGGAAGGCGAGCGGCTCGAGCGCGCTGAAGATGCCGCCGACCATCAGCCAGTACTTCGGCGTGCCGATGAAATAGTAGTGGTGGCCGGTGCCGAGCACGCCCGAGAGGAACGTGAAGCCGACGATCACGTAGAGCCACTTCTCGATGATCTCCCGGTCCACCCCGGTCAGCTTGATCAGCAGGTACGAGAGAATGGCGCCCATGATCAGCTCCCACACGCCCTCGACCCACAGGTGCACCACCCACCAGCGGAAGAAGCTGTCGACCGTCTGGTTGTCGGTGGGCAGCATGCCCGGCAGGTAGAGCAGCGCGGCGGCGAGCAGCCCGAAGAAGAGCACCATCGAGGTGGTCGACTTCTTCTCGGCCTTCCACACCGTCCACCCGATGTTGCCGATGAACAGCAGCACGTCGATGACCACCAGGAAGTCGAGCGGCCGGGGAATCTCGAGGAACTTGCGGCCTTCCCACCAGTTCAGGTGGAAGCCGATGATCGCCGTCACGCCCGTCACCACCAGCGCGACGAGCTGCAGCCACGCCAGCTTCGGCCACGCCAGCTCGCGGTCACACTCGTCGGGAATGATCCAGTACGCGGCGCCCATGAAGCCCGCGAGCAGCCACATCACCAGCAGGTTGGTGTGCGTCGCGCGCGCGGCGTTGAAGGGGATGTACTGGTGCAGCCCGTCCATGCCCACCCGGGCGAAGCCCATGATGAAGCCGTAGATGAGCTGCAACGAGAGCAACAGCATGCACGTCGCGAAGAAGCCCCACGCGACCTTCTGGCTCTGGAACTTCACTGGGCACCTTCCTTCTTCTGCGACGAGAGGAACGCGACGAGCTCAGTGACCTGCGTCTCGTCGAGCGGCAACTTCGGCATCTTCGAGTCGGCCTTCACCGCCACCGGGTCCTTGAGCCACCGCTCGAGGTACGCCGCGTCGAACTTGCTGCCCACGCCGTCGAGCGCCGGGCCCACCGTGCCGCCCGCGCCCTGCAGCGAGTGGCAGGTCACGCAGAGCTGCGAAAACACCGCCGGCCGGTTCGCCGCCACCAGCGGGGCCGCCTGGGCCGCGGCACCCAGCGTCGGCTTGGCCGGGAAGCCGTTCAAATCGACCTTGCCCGCCCACTCGAAGAACGCGATCAGGTCGTCAATCTGCGCGTCGGTGAAGTGGTAGTTCGTCATCTTCCGCTCGCCCGGGTACATCTTCTCGGGGTCCTTGATCTGCGCGCGGATGAACACCGGCCCGCGGCGCTCATAGACCTTGGTCAGCTCCGGGGCGTAGTAGGCGCCTTCACCGAACAGCGTGTGGCACCCCATGCAGTTGTTGTCTTCCCAGAGGTGCTTGCCGCGAATCGCGCTCTCGCTGAGCGCCGCCGCGTTGGTCCTTGCTGGAAGCTGCTGAAACGTGTCCCACGTCAAACCGAGGAAGACCGACGCCGTGAGCGCCGTTCCTCCCAGGAAGAACGCCTTCGCTGCCGATTTGGAGAGCATGGGCATTTCTGCCCTTCAGCGTTCGTGCCAGAAGCCACCCGCCCTAGATCGCAGCAGGAAGCGCGCTCCGTGTTTCAGAATGGTTCAGTGTGAAACATAACAATTGAACCTTATGTCGTCACCGCACTGAATCAGTTGGGCTTCCGCTTGCAGGTGTTGGCGCGGAACCCAACCCAAACCGAGGGGAACCGTCCATGCACGTCGTCTTGTTGAGCCTCGCGCTCGCTGCTTTGCCCGAAGAGAAGGCCATTCTCACCGACCCGCCGCTGGTGCCGCCGCCCATCACGCGCACCACGCCCGCCAAGGTGAAGGTCGAGCTGGAGGTCGTCGAGAAGGTGATGCAGTTGGCCGACGGCGTCGAATACACCTTCTGGACCTTCGGCGGCTCGGTGCCGGGCAAGTTCATTCGCATTCGCGAGGGTGACACCGTCGAGTTCTGGTTGGAAAACCACCCGAACAACAAGTTGCCGCACAACATCGACCTGCACGCGGTGACGGGCCCTGGCGGCGGTGCGGCGAGCACCTTCACGGCGCCGGGCCACAAGAGCCGCTTCACCTTCCAGGCGCTCAACGCGGGCCTCTACATCTACCACTGCGCCACCGCGCCGGTCGGCATGCACATCGCCAACGGCATGTACGGGCTCATCTACGTGCAGCCCAAGAAGCCGCTGCCGAAGGTCGACCGCGAGTACTACGTGGTGCAGGGCGACTTCTACACCGACGCCGACTTCGGCACGAAGGGGCTGCAGCCCTTCTCGATGAAGCGCGCCATCGACGAGCGGCCGTCGTACGTGGTCTTCAACGGCAGCGCGTTGTCGTTGGTCGGTGACCGCGCGCTCAAGGGCAAGGTGGGCGAGACGGTGCGCCTCTACGTCGGCAACGGCGGCCCGAACCTGGTGTCGAGCTTCCACGTCATCGGTGAGATCTTCGACCGCGTGTACACCGAGGGCGGCATGAAGGTTCAGGAGAACGTGCAGACCACGCTCGTGCCCGCCGGCGGCAGCGCCATCGTCGAGTTCAAGCTCGACACCGACGGCACGTACATCCTGGTGGACCATTCCATCTTCCGCACCTTCAACAAGGGCTCGCTCGGCATGATGAAGGTCGAAGGCCCGGGCAACAAAGAGGTGTACTCGGGCAAGGAAGTCGACGCGGTGTACCTGGGCGACGAGTCGGTCGCGACCTCGCTCAAGGCCACCCCAGGCACGACCGCGGCCGCCAGCGGCAAGCCCGACGGGCGCGCGCTCTTCGTGCAGAACTGCGCGATGTGTCACCAGGGCGAGGGCCAGGGCGTGCCCGGCGTGTTCCCCCCGCTGGCGAAGAGCGACTTCCTGGCGAACATCGCGAACAACAAGCGCGGCGAACTGGTCGAGTACGTGCTCCGCGGCAAGACCGGCAAGGTCACCGTCAACGGCGTCGAGTACAACGGCGTGATGACGCCGGTCGCGGGGCTCGACGACGAGAAGCTGGCCACGGTGCTGACCTACGTGAGCACCGCCTGGGGCAACAAAGCGCCGGCCTTCACCACCGACGAAGTGAAGAAGCTCCGCGAGGCGCTGCCCCCGGTTCCCGCGCCGGCGGCGCCGCACTGAGGACGGCGTCATGCGCGGCTGGCTCGTCGGCCTCATGCTCTCGACGTCGGCCTTCGCTGGCGACGTCGCGGCGCTGCCCGAGGGCCGCTTCGCGCCGCTGTTCGGTCTCGACGTGGGGCAGAGCGCGTTCCCGGTGGGCGCGTTTCGCCTCGAGGTGCGGCCGGTGTCGCGCGCCGATTTCGCCGCCTTCCTCGCGTCGAACCCTGCCTGGAAGAAGGGCAAGGTGGCCGGTGCGTTGGCCGACGCGCAGTACCTCGCGCGCTTCGAGATGGAAGCGCGCACCGCGCCGGTGACTCAGGTCTCGTACTTCGCCGCGCGCGCATACTGCACGTGGAAGGGCGGGCGCCTGCCGACGACGCTGGAGTGGGAATACGCCGCGGCCGCCGACGAGACGCGCCGCGACGCCTCCCGTGAGGCCGACTTCGCCCAGCGCATTCTCGAGTGGTACGGCCAGCCCAACCGCCCGGACGACCTCGCGCAGCCGGGCAGCCCGAGCAACGTGTACGGCGTCGAGGCGCTGCACGGACTGGTGTGGGAATGGACCGACGACTTCAACGCGCTCTTCGTGTCAGGCGACAACCGGCAAGACGGCGACAAGAACGACAAGTTCATGTGTGGCAGCGGCTCGACGGGCAGCGCCCGGCGGGAGGACTACGCGGCCTTCATGCGGTACGCGATGCGCTCGAGCCTGACGCCGCGCTCGTGCCTGCCGCGGCTGGGCTTCCGCTGTGCATATGCGGCGCTGCCCGACGACGGAGGAGTCAGATGAGGACACTCATGTTGGTGGTGTGCGTGGGGCTGGCGTCGTCGGCCTGGGCGCAGGCCGAGGGGAAGAACGTGCTGGCGCTCGAGACGAGCTGGAAGACCGAGGCCGGTGAGGCGGTCACCCTCGGCGCGCTCAAGGGCCAGTGGTACGCGCTGACCTTCGTCTACACTTCGTGTGCAGGCACCTGCCCGCTGACGACGAAGAAGTTGAAGCGGCTCGACCAGTCGCTTTCCGACGCGGGCAAGCCGCTCGACCTGGTGGTGGTGAGCCTCGACCCGCAGCACGACTCGCCGGCCGAGTTGGCGAAGTACCGCGCGCGCTACGGGCTGGAAGAGGCGAAGCGCTGGCGCATCTTGGTGGGCGACGACGCGCAGGTGCGCACGCTCACCATGCTGCTCGAGTTCAAGTACACCAGGAACCCCGAGTCGGGAGTCATTCTCCACGACAACACCGTCTTCCTCATCGCGCCCGGCGGCGAGGTGAAGACCACCATGTCGTCGCTCGACCAGCCGATGGAAGATTTCCTCGCGGCGGTGCCAATGCCGAAGAAGAAGGCGAAGCGCTGATCAGATCGAGCAGCGCGCGCACCTCTGGCCGGTCTTTCACCGCCGTCGGCGTCGAGCTTCTCGAACTCCGGGCAGCCCAGCGTCTTGGCCTTCTGCAGCGCGGTGACCGGGAGAGGGCTAGGGTGAGGGCGCGTCATGGTTCGCCTGCTGGCGGTGCACGGAGGTCCTGGAGAGACGCACCACCTGCTCCGGCCGCAGTGTGATCGCGTCTCGCCCGAGTACTACGACCAGCGGCAGACGCCGGCGAGCTGGCAGGACCACGTCGCCGATCTCGAAGCGCAGCGCCTCGAGCTCGGTGCTGATCAGCTCGACCTGCTCGGCTTCTCGTGGGGCGCGCTGCTCTCGTTGCTGTACTGCGCTGAGCATCCGGCGCGTGTGCGCGCACTCATCTTGATTAGCGTCCCGGGCTCGGCAGCGAAACCGCCAGCGGTCGACTTCGCGCAGCTCGAGCCCGAGCTCTCGGCGTTGCCCGCGCCACATCGGGAGTTCGTGCGAGCGGTGGCTCCGTGGCTGGCGAAGGCGCGCGACGCGCTGAAGGTCACGCCGGTGACGCGCAACGAGGCGGCGGCGAACGCGGTGAACGAGTCGCTCAAGTCGGTGGACGTCACGGCGACGGCGACGAAGTGCCAGGGCCACCGCGCGCTGGTGTTGCACGGAGAGGTCGATCCGATTCCGCAGGCGCACGCGCGGGCCGTCTCCGAGGCGCTGGGAGCGGAGTTCGTGCTGATCGCGGGCTCGGGTCACGCTCCGTTCGTCGAGCAGCCGGACGCGACGTTCGGCGCGATCGAGCGCTTCTTGCGCGGGGCATGAAGGAACGGCTCTCCATCGTGGTGCCGGTGCTCAACGAAGCGCCGACGCTCGCGGAGTTGGTCTCGCGGCTGCGCGCGGCGTTGTCGGGCGTGCCGAAGCTGGAGCTGATCTTCGTCGACGACGCGAGCACGGACGGCACGTTCGCCACGCTGCGTTCCCTCGCGCACGCAGAGCCGCGCATTCGGGCGTTCCGGCTGGGCGAGAACATCGGGAGTCAACAGGCGATTCTGCTCGGGCTCGAGCGCGCGCGCGGTGACGTCGCGGTGTGTCTCGATGGAGATCTGCAGCAGCCGCCCGAGGCGATTCCGCGCATGCTCGAGGCGTGGCAGGGAGGCGCGTCGGTCGTGCACATGGTGCGCACGGGCCGGAGCGATGAGCCGCTGGTGCGCAGCCTCGCGACGCGGGCGTTCTATTCGGCGTTCAATTTGATCGGTCGGGTGCGCATCACTCCGGATGCGGCGGACTTCAAGTTGCTCGATCGGTCGGCGGTGGATCAGTTGATCAGTTCGCGGCCGCTGTTCTTGCGGGCAGCGGCGCACGCGTTGTCGGGGAATCACGTGACGCTCAGCTATCAGGCGGCGCCGCGGCGGCACGGACGATCGCGCTACACGGCGTCGAGGCTGATTCGCGCTGGCGTCGAGGCGTTCGCGACGCAGCGGTTGCCGACGAAGTTGCAGCCGACGGCTGCGGCGCCTCAGATCATCGAGACGATTCCGTAGCGCCGCATTTCACTGGGTGGTGTTGGGGTTGTTGGTGCGCGCGGGATGCTCGTTGCGTGCAGCTCCTCGCTGCGAGCGTCTGGTCGCGCAGTGCGTGCGGGCTTCGACGTCGTACTCGTTGATGACAGAGGCATGGGGGGACGACGGTCGCCGAAAGTCGGTCCTCTTTGATGACAGAACGGCGTCATCAAAGGGTACCTGCCTTTTGGACCCCTCCACCCCCCCACCTCTTTGTCATCAACGGCTACAGCTGTGCCGGCGGCGTAGCTCGCGCACACTGCACGACGAGACGCACGAAGCTCGAGGTGCTGCGTGAGAAGAGCACGAGGCCCGGCCACCGAACGCACCACCACCTCGAGGCAGTTCTCAGCGATCGAGTTCGAGATACGTGACCGTGCAGGCATCAGCGACGGCAGCCGTGTGCTGATCGATGAACGTCACATCACGCAGAGCGGGCCCGAGCCGGAACACGCGCTCTTCCTTCAACTCGCGCGAGAGGAGAAACGCGTGACGATCATCTCCCGACGTCACGAGCGCGCGCTGACACCCCGGAGCCCACGCCACACGCCGTGCAGCCGGCACCGACGTCGCGCGCGTGACCCGATACGCACCGTCAGCACCGCGCTCGAAGAGACGCACGCGACCGGAGAAATCAGTGACGAGCGCCGCGCCATCGGCAGCACACACATCGATCCCCATCGCGACGAGCCCAGCGGAGCGCGCCTCGATCACCTTCCACGTCTTTGGATCGATCACCACGAAGCGCGTGGTCGTGATGCCGAGCAACACTCCATCCGCGCGCGGACCGGCGAGCTGCAGGTTCAGCCCAGCAATCACCTCGTGCAGCTCCGCCTTCTGCGAATCGGGGTCGAACTCCAGCACGCCACCGCGCAGCAGCTGGCTCACGTACACGCGGCGACTGTCGCTGGCGCAGTAGACATCGACGTAATCGAGCTCGATGTCCTCGGGCCCCGGCGCTTCGACGCAGCGCTGCGTCGCCTCGCTCGCCTCACACACGAAGCCGCGCTTGCCGAGCCACGCGGTGCCGTCGCGGACGCAGCCTTCCCAGAAATTTCCCTGCAGCGTGGCGAGTGTTTCTCCGAGCTTTCGATCGCGGACCCAGAACGACTTCCGTTCTCCCGCGAGTAGTTGCAGTGACGGACTCACGCTCGTCACGGAGAAGTAGCGGGTGCTCACCACGTCAGCGCGCACATCGACCGGTCGCACGCCGTCGTTCGTCGCGCACCGCTCGAGAATTCGTTCGGGCGTCCACACCCATGCGCTCGGTGGCGCGTGACCGAACAGCGGCTCGAGACAGACGACCCACGGCAGCAGCACGATGAGTGGCAGTGCGCGCTTCCACATCGCCCAGGCCGCGGTTCCTGACGCGACGAGGAACGCGAGCCACATGCCGATCGAGCTCAGCGCCGGGAGCGAGAGACCGAAGATCATTCCGAAACCGATCAGCAACAGCGGGAGCCAGGCGAAGTGCGCTCGTGACTGTGCGCGGATCATCACGGCCACCGGAAGACCCAACAGCACGGCGACACGGAAGAGCGCGAGCGCGATCGACCACAAAGTCGCGGGATCTTCCGGAATCAGCGCGAGTGCGGAGAAGAAGCCTCCGAAGATCGTGCGGACGTTTGCGAAGAGCAGGGCTCGGAAGCCGCTGAGTGAGAGCAGCACCGACGCGAGCAGGAGCGCGACGAAGATGAGAGCAAGGCGTGCTCCCTCACCCCGACCCTCTCCCCGAGGGAGAGGATCCTCGTTTGCGGGAGCGTTCACTCTCCCTCCAAAGTCATCTCCAGCGCTCGACGCGACTGTCCCTCACCCTGTCCCTCTCCCGCAGGGGCGGGAGAGGGGATCCTCGCGGTCGATCGCGTCGTCACTTCGCCTCCAACGCCGCGACGCAGGCACGGACGACGCGCTCATCGAACACGCACGCCTTCCCGTTCCACTGCTGCAGGTAGCTCACGTTTCCTGCGGCGCTGTGCACGAACGCGCGCTGCGACTTGTCCGGAGGCGCAACCTCGACCGCCACCCGCGAGTCTCCAGCCGCGAAGATCGCGATGACGACGCCCGCGCGTTGACCGAACGACTCGAAGCGCCACGCATCGACGCTCACTCCACGCAGCGCGCGATGCGTCGGAGAATCCACCTCGACGACTGCCGCTCCACCATGTCGAGCCGGTGGCGTGAGCTGATCGAACGACCGCCCAAACCGCTCGAGGAACGCGCTCACGCGCTGCGGCTCGTCAGGCAGCATCGCCGGCAACAAGAGATACGGAGGAATCGGAGACACCGTCTCGACGCGCCCGGCAATCCGCTCGAAGAACGTCATGAACCGCCGCGCACGCACGGCGGGATCTCCACCGGGCACCGACGCACGCCACATCACACCGCGTGGCGCACCGGTGTTGAGCCTGGTGAAGGCCGCATCCTGCGCCGAGCGGAAGAACACGTACGGCAGCACGGTGATCGACTCGATCTGCTCCGAGCGACCCAGCGCGAGAATCCGCTCGACGAATTGCAGCGCCGCTTCGAAGTCTTCATCGGTCTCGCCCGGAATGCCGACCGGAAATCCAAACGTCAGCCCCGACAGTCCACGCTCGAGCCACAACCGCGCCGCCGCCTCGACCTGCTCGAGACTCCCGGGACGATGCAGTCCCTTGCGCAGCGCCGCTCCCGCGCCATCGACGCCGAAGAACGTGTTTCCGAAGCCGGCCTCTGCGAGCAAGGCGACCCGCTCTTCCGTCAGCCGCGCGTCGAACAGCATCTGCCCGCGAATCTTCGGCTGCAGCGGCCACTTCGCGCGTCGCTCGATGATTCCGCGCAACAACGCGTCGAGCTGAGAGGGCAGCGCGTTGGTCGTCGCGTCACTGAGCTGCAGCGAGAGCCCTCCTCCTCCGAGCTGCGCCCACTGCGAGACGATGGCGTCCATCTCGGCGAGCACGCGCTCGACGGAGCCTTCGGTGAAACGCGAATACGTCACGCGGTTGCTGCAGTAGCTGCAGGAATACGGACAGCCCCAGTTGAGCAACATCGGCACCGTGGGCTGTTGATCTCCGACGAGCAACGGCAGGACTCGCGCGTAGTCGAGCTGCGGAAATTCCGGCACCCGAGCGGTCGTGTCTCCGGTGCCCGCGTGTGTGAAGACGTTGCGAAACGAGACGGGCTCTGCGGCGAGCAGCGCGCGCACCACGAGCGGGAAGACGTTCTCGGCTTCGGCTCCGAGGACCACGTCGACGAACGGGAGCAGCAGCTCGCGCGGCGCTTCGATCGCTTCGGGTCCTCCGATGATCACTCGCGTCGACGGCGAGCGCGCTTTGATCCGACGCGCGAGGTGCAGCGCGACGTCGACGTTGTTGCGAAAGACGGAGAGACCGACGATGCGCGGACTCAACTTCAACGCGGCATCCACGAGCGCGTCGAAGAAGCCCGGTGACGCGGCGTCCGCTCGCTCCATCAGCTCGAGGCGTTCGTCCATCGTCGGGTCGAACGTGAACGTGACGAGTGATGCGTGTTGCACCGGCTCTGGCACCGCGAACGGTGGATTCAAGAGCCGAAGCACTTCGACATCGATTCCGGCGTTTCTCAGCAGCGTCGCGTGAAGGACCACGCCCATCGTGAGCCACGGCTGCGCTCCGTACGGAGGTGGGCTGATCAGCGCGACGTCGATCACTTACTCACCCTATCCTCACGCGTTGAGAAAAGAGTGGAGCGTCCGTGTCTGCGGACGGTCTTCCACAACGCCTCCGAGGGAAAACACGCGGCACGCCCTTCGCTCCACCTGAGCCGGCTCGCAGTTTCGCGAGCAGAAAGGAGCAACACATGGTCCAGGAAGGGAAGGTCCTCGCGGTGTTCTCCATCCGCAAGGCGCGTCAGGGCAGCATCTGGGTGCGCGCCGGGTGGGCGGAGTTCAACAAGGACGGCTCGATGAACTTGTTCCTCGATGTCCTGCCGATCGACGGGACCCTGCACGTCAGGGAATCGTTCGAGAAGGCGCGGGATCTTCCGCACTAGAGGGGGCGCCCTCCCGGTCTGCGGGTGGGCGCTTCTTTAGAGGACCGTGACGACGCGACGAGCAACGACCGGAGGGCTCATCGGCATGCGCATCTGATCGAGCAGCTCGGCCTCGATGATCATGTTCATTCCGCGGCACGACATCGGCAACGCGACCTGCACCAGACCCGGCGAAAGTTCCTCTTTCACCTCGACGCTCGGGCACTGAATGCCACCGATGAACCGCAGGCCGAGGAGGTGCTCATCGGCGCCCTCTCCGAGGTGCACACCCTCGACGGCGAGCGACAACGTCGGAGCCGCCGCCAGCGTCTGCCCATCACTCGCCGGCATCGTGAACTTCACGAGCGCGGGCTTCATCTCCACCGACGACCACGCGGTCAAGAAGCGCATCGGGTCGTGCAAGTCGGGCCGCGCAATCCACTCCGCGAACTGCACGAGGCGATCGGCCGTCACCGGCTCATCGAAGCGCTGCGTCTGCACCGTCACGCTCGACGGCGCCTGACTCTGCGGATCTCGCAGCAGACGATCAGCCAGCGTCACCGGCACCGACGGCAACGTGAACCCCGGCATGTTGGGATCCGACAACACGTCCCACTTCCGCCCGCGCGCATCGGTGAAGCTCACCCGCACCAACGTCGAGTCGGACCGCATCGGCAGCGAGAACGTCCGCGTGCGGAGATCGAACCGGCCGCCTTCCGCGAACGAGAGGAACGGCGTGATGGATTGATCGACGAACTCCGCGCCCGTGGGATCGAACCGGAGCGGACCCGCGACGCGCGTAATCAGCGTCGACGTCGCGTTGCCCAGCGTCGGGAAGCGCGAAGAGCGCACCTGCGAGACGAGCGCGAGCTGCGCGGCCTCGAGCCCGTGATGGCGCGGCGCCATGCGCACCGCGAAGTGATTGGGCAGAAGCCCCGCGACACCATCGAGCGAATCATCGGCCGGGTTCTTGTTGAGCGCCGTGCCGACGCCGAGGGGCACCGCTCCGCGACCGGGCTGCAGCGCGACACCCGCGGTCAACACGCGATCGACGAACTCGCCGCGGAACTGCGGAAGCTTCGGAGCGCGCGCCACGAACGAGAAGCCCAGCTCGACCTGGTTGAACTGGTGCGTGATGGCGAGGAAGCGGCTCACGTCGGTGAGGTCGGGCACGCCGCCCACCAGCGTCGGAGGCGCGAGCGCGAACTGCACGTCGCGCTGCACCGACGAGCCGAGGTGCTTGAGCGGCAAGCGCTCGATGACCGGCAAGAACTTGAAGCCGTCGGCGAACACGAGATCGATCGGGAACGACGCCAGCGGCAAGTCTGCCGTCAGCGCCCACGCGGTCTGCGTGCCGCACAGGCCGGCGGCGATCTGCACTTCATCCGCGCTGCCCTGGCTGTCGAGGCACACGCCGTTCACTCCGGCGACGGCGACGGACGGCTTGATGGGCGTGGTGGCGAACGACGTCATCGTGCCCAGCGGCACCGGCGTCTCGTTGAACTCGATGGCCGCGCCGACGCGAGCGGAGACGGGCGTGGTGGGCTCTCCTTCGTCGGTGAGCCGGAGCGCGGTGAGATCGAACGAGCTCGAGAAGCCCGCGCGTCCGAGCTGCACGTTGGAATTGGTGGGCAGCCCGTCGAACGTCGCGCGGTAGCCGCCGTACACGTCGTTCGGGTTACGCGTCAGCGCGAAGCGCAGCGCACCGGCGGCTTGCGGCACCCTGGCCAACGTCTGGTACCCGTAGTCGGCGTGGAAGATGGAGATGGCGCGTGACTCTCCGACGGCGACGTCGATCTTCACCACGCCCTGCGGATTCGTCTCGAGGAAGGCGACGCCGTTCTGCATCACGATGGTGCCGTCGTCGCGCGAGACCACGACCAACGCGCTCGGCACCGGCCGGCCGGTGCGCTCATCGACGACCGAGATGATGCGCTCGTACGGATTCGTCGACTCCGGCAACACGAGCACCTTTGCTTCGCAGCTCACCGCGTTGCTGCCGCTGCCGAACGTGGCGCGCACCGCGGCGGTCGGCTGAGCGGTCGTCGCTCCGCCGATGAACTTCGCTTCGTGGCCGAGCTGCGCGTCGCCGGACAGCGCGGTGGAGATGGTGGACCAGCTCGCTCCATCAGGAATGACGACAGGAGCGCCATCGCTCTTCGTCGCCAGGACCGAGAAGCTGACGAAGCTCCCGACGCTCACCACTGCGAAGTCGGGAGTCACCGTGCAGCGCGCGACTTCACCAGGCTGCGGCGCATCGACACAGCGGCC
>JAEUJS010000556.1 GCA_016792935.1 Archangium sp.
GTCGGATGAGCCCGTGGGTTTCGAAGAAGCCGCGGTGCCATTGCTTTGGCTCGCCGGGTTTCAGGTGTCGTCCCTTGCGCTTGATGAGCAGCCGTTTCAGCCGCCATCCCACGTAGCGGTCCACGCTCACGAAATCGTCGCCCGCTGGTGAAGTGCAGCGTGACTCCGCCTCTTCAGTCGCTCGCGCGCCTGCTGGCTCTGAGTCTTCACGACGCACCATGGCGCGCACTGTACGCTCTGGCATCTTGGAAAAAATGATTCACGCACGACCACTCGACGCCGAGGCCTTCAAGCCGTTCGGCCGCGTCATCTCCGCGGGCCTGCAAGCCGGGAGCGAAGCCAATCAAGGCACCGCGGTGCGCTTCGACTTCTGCACCGACCTCCTGTCCACGCGGCCTGAGGCGAAGGCCAACCTCGCCGTGTTCCGTTCGACCGCGCGCACGCTGCCGTTGGACGTGGTGTTGCTCGAGCGCCACCCGTGCTCGACGCAGGTGTTCATTCCGATGGTGGTGACTCGCTACCTGGTGTGCGTCGCGCCGACGCTGCCCGACGGCTCGCCCGATGTGTCGAAGCTGCAGGCGTTCGTCTGCGGCCCGGGCCAGGGCGTCTCGTACGCGCCGGGCACATGGCACCACCCGATGGTCTCGCTCGACACGCAGGCCGAGTTCGCGATGTTGGCGTGGGAAGACGGCGGCCCCCGCGATTGTGAAATCCAGAAGTTGATCAGCCCGGTGTCCATCACGTGAAGCGCGCGCTGATTCTCGCGGCGCTGGCGCTGACCGCCTGTCCCGAGCGCACGCCACCGGAACGCGGCATCGCGTTGACGTTCAAGAAGCCGGACGAGACGCGTGAGATTCGCGCGACGGTGGACCGCCGCCTCGCGCACTTGAAGCTGAAGGCGCATCTCTCGGAAGACCGCACCACCTTCACCGCGCGCATGCCCAACGGCCTCGACGTCGAGCGCATCAAGGCCCTGCTCTCGAAGCCGGGGCTGCTCTCGTTCTGCGAGGAGAACGCTGAGCTCTCGCGGCGGGTGTTGTGCGAGCGCATCTGGCCCGAGGGCATCGAGGTCGATCGCGCGAAGGACACGTGCTCCATCGCTTCCATCAGCCGCGAGAAGCTGCAGGCCGCGGTGGACGAAGCGGATGCAGGCATCAAGTTGGTGTTCGAGAAGGTCGATGCGCGCATCTCGGCCTACGCGCTCGCCGAGTCGTCGTGCTTCGACCCGCACATCGTGGGCGTCGAGATTCGGCGCGACCCGATTCCCGGGCTGATGTTGGAGTTCGACAAGAACAGCGCCGGTCAGTTCAACGCGCTCACCGCGAAGACGGTCGGTAAACACCTGCTGATTCTGGTCGACGGGGACGTGAGCTCGGCGCCGGTGGTGAACGAGCCCATCGACGGAAAGAGCGCGATGTTGGTGCTCGGACGGAAGGACGACCTCGAGTTGATGTCGGCGGTCTTCGCGGGTGGCGCGTTGCCAAAGCTCGAGCTGGTGAAGGAAGCACGCTACGGCCCGCCCTCGCTGAGCATCACCGGAAAGTAATCAGCGTCAGCGCGGAGCCGACGGAGCCGGCACTGGACCCGCGAACTCCATCGCGGCGGTGCGCTCACCGAGCCGACGAGCGCCATCGTGGCGGCTGATCAGCAGACACAATGCGCGCGTGAACAAGTCAGACAAAGCGCGCGTGCACTTCGACTCGTGCAGCCGCTCGACGGGCATCGCTTCGACGTACACACCAGTCACTTCGAGCAGCGTGTTGATCAAATGCTGCACGAACGTGTCGTCGTCAACGCGACGCGCGGCCTGCTCGAGCGCGGTGCGAATCAGCACGTCTTGCGACAGCACGCCTGCGCGAGAGAGTTGAAAGCCAAGCGCGTCACGCACATCGACGATGAAGAGGCCCACCGCGCCGCCATCGAATCTCTTCGCCGCTTCACTCACCGCCACGCGCGCCAACATCGGCGAGGAAGACGCGAGCGCTTCGCCGAGCGACGCTCCATTTCGCAGCGCGGTGACGAGCGCCAACGCACCAGCGTCCGCGTCGGGACGCGGCTTCACGCGAGACCACAGCGCAGAGAAGGAGGCCAAAGCCCCTTGGGGCGACGGCGTTGGGTAGCGAAACGACATGCTCCATTGTCCGACCTCGGCGTGCTCACGAAGCGCGAGTGATCTGCCAACGCCGCTGACGTTTCGCGCCTCTTTTCGACCGAATTTCCGCCGTATTTTCGCGCGAATGCCTCAGCGGGAGCATGATGCGGCGAACGAGCCCAGCTGAGCCGGAGGCGAAGGCACGAGGTCAACGACCTCGTGTGGCGAGTGAGCGCATGAACATGAAGCAGCCGTTGACCGACAGCGAGATGAAGGCGTTCCTCGACAAGCACCAGGGCTGGACGGTGGAGAGTGGGATGTTGGTTCGCACGTTCGAAGCGCGCACGTTTCTCGGCGCCATCGACTTCGTGCATCGCGTCGCGAAGGTGGCCGAAGCGCTCGACCACCACCCCGACATCGACATCCGCTGGCGCAAGGTGACGTTGCGTCTCGTCACCCACGACGCCGGAAACAAGGTCACCGACCTCGACGCGCAGGTGGCGTCCGACTGCAGCAAGCTCTTCGAGGCGATGTGAGTGATGAACGATGAGCGATGAACTGAAGAACGTCCCGCCGGCGAGTCAGCCCTTCCCGGTGACGATGCAGCGTCACGCGTTCGGGCCGCGCCTCGTCGCACGCGCGGGAGACGTGTGGCGCGCGATGCAGGACGTGGTGGTGGACCAGTCGAGCTCCGTCGGTTGGACGCCCGAGCGCTACGTCGCCGAGAACACCATGTTCGTGGTGCGCACCATGACGGTGCGGCACGAGCGCGAAGTGCGCATCGCCGAGCCGCTCGTGGGTCGCACCTGGCCCTCGCGCGAACGGCGGCAGATGTTGTTCACACGGCAGGTGCGGTTGTTCGCGCCGACGGCCGAACCGGAGTTGATCGCCAGCGCCACTCAGGAATGGGCGTACTTGTCGCGCGATCTCGAGCCGATTCGCGCGGGCAAGGGAATCTACGACGCGTTCTCGCTCATCGAGGGCTTCCCCGACGTCGACCTGCCGTCGTTCGTGGCCGACACCAATCAGCCGCTCCACGTGTTCGACTTCACGACCTGGCACGGGTGGATGGACCCACACTCGCACGCCAATCACGCGGCGTACGTCGACTACTGCGATGAAGGCGTCGCGCGTGTCGTCGCGGCGGCGGGCGGAAATCCGCAGAACCTGATTCCCGTCGCCGAGACGGTGCACTTCCGCGCTGCGATTGGCGCCGGAGAGCTCATCACCGTCGAGACGACACGCGCGGGGCACGCGCACGCGGGAAAGCACATCGCGTACAAGCACCGGATTCTGTCGGGCGAGAAGGTGTGCGCCACCGCCACGACGATCCGCACGCTCGTCGAGTGAGCGGAGCGCGACTCCCGGCAGGGCTGTTGCCTCGCCGTGCCCGCTGCATGGAACTTGTTTCACTGCCCGTGCGGCGCGACGCTGTGGTTCCCCATGCGACGCCCCGCGCCCGTCTCCGAAGAAGCACTGTTCCGACGGTCCACCCAATCGGAACGAGGCGCGCCCGCTCGTCAGGCCCGCTCGCAGATGATCAGCCTGCACTTCAAGGTGCTGGTTGGGTACGTCGTGCTCGCCGGAGCGCTCGTCGCGATGTTCTACGTGGGCCAGGCGTGGGACTGGTCGATCAAAATCACCGCGGCCTTCGGCGTCACCCTCGCCCTCGCACTCACACTCCCGACCGTCCTCCTCCGCGTCGAACGCGTGCGCTCGCTCTCTCGCGCCGCGCTCGAAATCAGCAACGGTGACATCTCGAGCCGCGTGAACACCGCCGACTCCGCGGTGCGCGACGACGTCGATGAGCTCGCCGTCGCCATCGCCATGATGCAGGACAGCCTGCGCGAGCTGGTGAGCTCGATTCAGCACACCGCCGAGTCTGTCGCCGACGCCGCCACTGCCCTCGAAGGCAACGCCGCCGGAGTCGACACCCGCGCCGCCCAGGTCGGCGAGTCGATGAAGCGCATCGCGCAGGGCGCCGAAGCCCAGAGCGCGCTCGTCGCCCGCGCCTCTCGCAGCATCACCGACATGGCCGCCGCGCTGCAGCGCACCACCGCGTCGGCCGAGGAATCGACCAAGGCCACCGCCGCGACGAGCTCCGCCGCCGTCGAGGGCTCCACCGCCGCGCGGCTGGCGAGCGAAAAGCTCCGCAAGGTCTTCAGCCGCGTCGAGGCCGCGAGCCACGAGGTCTTCAAGTTCGGAGAAAAGACGCAGGAGATTTCGAAGATCGTCGACGCCATCACGCAGGTCGCCTCGCAGACCAACCTGCTCGCGCTCAACGCCACCATCGAAGCGGCGCGCGCCGGCGAATACGGCCGTGGCTTCGCGGTGGTCGCCGATGAAGTGCGCAAGCTCGCCGAGAGCGCCGGGAAATCAGCCGAGGCCATCTCTCGACTCGCCCGCGACATCTCGTCTCAGTCCACGCACGTCGTCGGAGCGATGCGCGAAGGCATCGAAGAGCTCGCGCAGTCTCGCGAAGACGTCACCACCATCGTGCGCTCGATGGGCAACATCAGCGACTCGGTGCGCAGCGAGGTCGAAAAGGTCGCGCAGATTCACCAGTCCGCGCGTGAGCAGCAGCAGGGCTCCGAGATGATGGTGCAGGCGGTGAACGAAATCTCCGCGGTCGCACAGACCAACGTGCAGGCCACGGAGGCCGTGAAGCGCGTCATCGAAGAGCAGACGACTGCGGTGCGTCAGATGAAGAACGCGACGGAAGAGCTCACCAACTTGTCGCTGCAGCTGCAGTCCGTCATCCGCCGCTTCCGCACCGGCACCTGAGATGACCGACGAAGACGAGCTCGCGCAGGTCGTGCTGATCGAGACGACCAACGCGATGGAGCTCTCGATGGTGAAGAGCCTCCTCGACGGAGAGGGCGTCCTCTACGTCGTGCGCGCCGAACACCACCACACGATGGACCACGGGCTGTTCGGAAATCCCGCGTACGCGCCGCAAGTGCTGGTGAACCGCAAAGACCTCGAGCGCGCGAAGGCGTTGCTGGCTGCGAAACCCGTCACAACCGTCGAAGGCATCTGCACGGTGCACGAGAAGTCGTCGATTGCGGTGTGTGGTCAGTGTGAGGCGCACCTGTGCGGCGAGTGCACGTTCACGCGTGGGCCTCCGGTGCTCTGTGAGGACTGCGGGAACGGCGTGCCTCAGCACCGCACGCCCGGACTCCTCGGCACCGACACCGCGAAGAAGACGGTGGCGTCGGTGATGTTGTTGCCCGTGTTGCTGTTCGTTGCGGCCGCCCTCATCGCGATCGTGATGCGACTCTTTGGCGTTCGTTGATCTGCGAAGGACGCTCCCTCACCCTGACCCTCTCCCCGAGGGAGAGGGGATCAATGCGCGCAACGAAGCGGCCTCGTCACGCGCGCGCCGCGACAACTTCCACGCGTTCGACCAGCGATGCGCGAGCGCACGACGGGCCGCGCGGAGCGACGTGACGACGACCACCGCCGCGCCGCAGATGAACATCACCCACGCCCACTCGAACTCGTGCCGCAACATGCGCGAGAGCGAGATGCCAATCATGGTGACGATGGGAGCCACCGCCAGCAGCGCAAAACCGAACTGCACCACGCGCCCCGCGGGACCCGACTCGTCGTCTCGCAGCTTGCGACGCTCTCCGCGGTCGAGCTGGTGTTCCCAGGTGTCGGCCTCACGGTCGAGTTGATCAGCGAGCAGCTGGAGCTGCAGGTCGGAAATCATCCGCGCCTCGAGCAGCTTGAGCCGCGCCTGCGCGTTCTCGAGCTCGGTGCGGGGGTTCATCGAATCGCCTCGGCCATCAAGATGACGAACGACGCGACGATGGCCACGCCGCCCAAGGTGCTGTCGATGGTGGCGGCTCCGCTGATCAACAGCACGCAGCCCACCGCGAGAATCACCGTGCGCAACGCCGCTCGCTGCGCCGCTTCCCACATCGGCACGCCACCGCGATTGCGACGTTTGCGAATGCGCTCCAGCGTCTTCTGCGCGAGGGCGAAGGCCTCGACGCGTTGCTGTTCGGCCTCTTCCAACCGAGTCAGGCGGTCGTTCGTCGCGCGGAGCAAATCCTCCACACTCTGCTCAGGAAGGTTCATTCGGGAGGCAGGTCGTCGAGGCGATACCGCTGCGGCTTGTTCTTCCCGGCCCCGACCTGCAACGACAACTTCCGCTTCACTCCGTCTTCACCCTTGATGGTCACGAGGTGCGTTCCCACCGGGAGCGAGAAGGTCACGAACGTGCCCTGCCCCAGGCGCGTGCTGCCCTTGCTCACGGTCGCTTCCGGAATCAGCGCGAGCGTCACTTCGCCCTGCTGCCGCGGCGGGTTGTTGCGCACCACCGGGTCCTTCGAGCCGCTGTTGTCTTTCGGCTGATCAGGATTCTTCGGCGGGTTGTTCACCTGCGGAGAGTCGGTCCCGGGCAAGTCAGTCCCCGGCAAATCGGTGCCTGGAAGGTCGGTGCCGGGCAGCTCCCCGACGATGGGCCGCTGCGGTTGCTCGGAAGGCGTCTGCATCACCTTCCACACCACCGCTCCGACGACGAGCGCGACCACCACCGCGAGAATCGGCCACAGCTTCGACGAAGACGCCGGCTCGTACGTCGGCACCATCGCCTCGGTCATTGCCTTCTGCTCCTCACGCTGCGCCTGCCGTGCGCCGAGCGGCTTGCCTTCGAAGTCGGTGCTCTCGTCTCCACGGCCGTAGCGCTGCGCCTTCACCTTCTTGAGGCTCTTCGCCGAGAGCTGCCCCGGCCCCTTCGCAGGCTTCAGCTTGTTCGCCGACACCGCTGGCCGCTTCGGAGCGCTCGGCTCAGGCTCGTTCTTCTGCTCATGCTGCGAGCTGCGACGGAAATCTTCGACGGCGTGCTGCACCTCGTCGTCGTCTTTGCTGCCGGCGACGTCGAACAAGCGCTGAGCGGCTTCGATCTTCTCGCTGAAGCGCTCCTTCATGAAGTGCGCGCGCTCTTCGGCATCAAAAAGGAGATGCCCGCACGTCTGCGACAACGCGCGCGCCATCTCGCGAGCGCTCTTGTAGCGATGCGCCAGGTCTCGCTCGAGCGCCTTCATCGCCACGTCCGACAACTCGCGCGGCACCGAGGGCTCCACCTCGTGCGGAGGCACGATGGGCTCGCTCAAAATCATCTTCAGCTCGAGCAATTCCGTCTCGGCGGAGAAGAGTCGACGGCCGGTCACCATCTCCCACAACACGACGCCCAGCCCGAACACGTCGGACCGTGGATCAATCTGCTCACCACGCACCTGCTCGGGAGACATGTACCCCGCGGTGCCCTTCACCGTGCCGGCGCGCGTGCGGGCGAGCGCTCCCTTGGCCTTGGCGATGCCGAAGTCGAGCAGCTTCACCTGCCCGTCGTACGTCACCATGATGTTCTTCTGCGCGACGTCTCGGTGGATGACGGTCTGGTCTTCACCGTTCGGCAGCTTGAACGTGTGCGCGTAGTGCAGCGCGAGCGCGCAGTCGTGAACGACGGAAGCGGAATAGCCGACAGGCAGAACTGCTTGCTGCCGCGCGCACGCCGCGACGACCTGGTTCAAGTCTTGACCGGCGATGAATTCCATCGCGACGAAGAGACCCGATTCCTTGTCGTTGCCGAGCTCGAAGACCTGGCAGATGGCGGGGTGCGAGAACGCGCCCGTGACGCGCGCTTCGTCGAGGAACATCTTCACGAAGTTCTCGTCGCCCGCGGCCTCGGGGAGAATTCGCTTCAGCACCACGAACTTGCGGAAGCCACCAGGGCCGGCGGTCGACGCGAGCGAGAGCTCGGCCATGCCTCCCTTCGTCAGCCGCGTCAGCACCTCGTATCTGCCCACGCGCTGGTGCTCGTTCATGCGGCGCGCGAATCTAACTCAAGTGACCGAACACCCACCGCCGTTCTCACCTGTGAGCCCTGTGGCAACCGTGGGGAAAGTTGATGGAAAAGTGACATGGGATGTGGGGAATCCACCCTCCATCGACGCACATGTGGGACCCGTTGGAAAACCATGCTGGTTCTCCACATGGACCAATCTCGCAAGGTGTGACGTTCGTTGGAGCTTTCGGGTTCTCCACAATTGAGGCGCCCCTACTGCTTCCACTGCTTGATCAGATCACATCTCTCACAAGCAGAAGTCGTGAAGGTCGTGGCACGTCACGCGCACTACACTTCTCCTTCGTGCGCGTCCTGGCCGCCATTCTCGCAGTCCTGCTCGTGGGGAGCGGCTGCAAGAACAACGGCGTAACGGGCGTGGAAGGCACGCTGCGGTTCGATCCCGACGCGTTGGTGTTCGACACCGTCTTCGCCGACGGAGACTCCAGGCTGCGCGAAGTGAACATCGTGAACGAAGGGCGCGCGTCAGTCGAAGTGTCCTGGGTCGGCCTGGCGACGCCGTTCTCCGCTGACTTGCCGACGCGACTTCCGCCCGGCGCGACGACGCTGACGATTCGGTACACGCCGACCGTCGCGGGCCGCTTCTCGCAACTGCTCGACGTGAAGATCAACGGGAGCAAGGCCGACCCGGCGACACTCGCCGTGGAAGCGACCGCGCGCGAGATTCCAACCTGCGACGACGCGGACCCGTGCCTCGAGGCGCACTTCGACAAGGTGAGCGCGTCGTGTGTGAGCACTCCGGTGGCCGATGAGACGCCGTGCGACTCGGACACGTTGTGCCTGGTGAACACGCGCTGCATCGCGGGTCGCTGCGTCGGAGATGCGCGCACGTGCGCCGACGACAACAAGTGCACCGTGGACGTCTGCTACCCGAAGACAGGCTGCGAGTTTCTCCCCGCGCCGCCGTGTCCTGGTGATGGCTCGTGCATGGAAGGCGTGTGCGACCCCCAGCTCGGCTGCGGCTTGAAGCCACGCGAAGACGGCACCGCGTGCGGCAGCTTCACCAGCTCGTGCACCGAAGTGAGCGTGTGCATCGAGGGCGCGTGCGAGCTGAGAGATCCACCCGATGGTTTCGTGTGTCGCGAGGCGAGCCCGTGCAACGACGAAGGGCGCTGCCAGGGCAACGTGTGCGTGCAGGGCAGCACGCAGTGGGGCCTGCAACCGTCGTGGACCTTCGACACGCTGACCGCGGGAGACCCCGATGGTGGCTCGCTCCCGCCGCGCCTGCACGACTTCGTGCTCGAGCCGAGTGGAGCGATGTCGCTGTCCGGCTTCTTCGACGTGCCCGCGGTGTTGCGCGCGAACACGCCCAACTCCCTCGCGGCGCCGCTCGGTGCGTCGCGTCGCTGCATCTTGTGGAACGGCCGCTACGTGTGCGCGGACTACCCGGCGAGCCCGAACGGCAAGGTCAGCGCGCTCGACCTCGCGACCGGTTCGAACCTGTGGACCTTCGACGTTCGCTCGGCGCGGCCTGATTTCCTCGAAGTGGCGAGCACCATCTTCCTCGCGCGCCTCGTGGTGCAGGACAGCGACCGGCTCGCGGCCATCTTCGAGGCGTACCCGCGCAACGCTCCGGGAGATTCCAGCACGCAGTGCCGCCGCTACTTCCTCGCGGTCATCGACGCCGCGGGGCAGCTGGTGCAGGCGCAACAGATCGTCGATCCGCTCTTCGACACCTGCAACCACCCGCACCCATACGGCGTGGCGGCGGACTCGGTGGGCAACTTGTTCATCTCGTATTCGCCGACGGTCTCGAACCAGGCGCCGCTCGTGCCGGCGGACACGACGTTGATCATCTCGTTCTCGCGCGACGGCGTGTTCCGCTGGAAGCGCCTCAACACCGGCATGCGCGGCGGAGAGCTGGCCGTGGCGCGCGGGCTCCTCTACGCGGAGTACACGAGCGTGGTGCTCGACGCGACGAGCGGTCAGCCGGTGTTCGCGATTCCCAACGAGCTCGGGCGCGCGGTGATTTCGACGGACCGACTGGTTCCGGCTCCCGTGCAAGATGGCAACACGCTGCGCGGCTACGAGGCGGGCATCAACACGCTGCGGTGGACCTACACGCTGCCGGGGAGCGAGCTGTTCTGGTCAGATCAGCTGCGGCTGGCGAACTGGCAGACCTCGAAGGGCCCGCGCGTCGTCGCGCTGACGTGGGTGAAGAGCCTGGTCGATTTGCACGACCCGTATTCGTTGCTCGCCATCGACGTGCAAGACGGAGCGACGGCGTTCCAATGTCCAGTTGCCGTCGGTGACCGCACACCGCCGCAGCTGTTCGAGGTGGCGAATGGCACCATCGCGATGATGAACGGCGCGATGGACCCGAACGGTACGGGCATGCCTGGGTGCAACAAGTGCGACCCACCGCTCGCAGGGAGCTCGGGCACGTTCGTGTCGATTCCGACGCCGAAGTTGGCTCCAGCGAATCAGCCGTGGGTCGGCACGTTCGGTGGGTCGGGCCACGACCACCGCGAGAACAACTGATCAAACGCCGCTTCCGCGAGTAAGTACCGCGCATGAGCCGCATCGCAGTCATCATGGGCAGCGCGAGTGATTGGGACACGCTGCAGCACGCGACCATCACCCTCGATTCCTTCGATGTGCCCTGGGAAGCGCAGGTCGTCTCGGCGCACCGGACGCCCGAGTTGATGTTCGACTTCGCGAAGTCGGCCGCGGACGAAGGCTTCTCCGCCGTCATCGCTGGAGCGGGTGGCGCGGCGCATCTCCCCGGCATGGTGGCGTCGCTCACGGCGTTGCCGGTGCTCGGCGTGCCGGTGATGAGCAAAGCGCTCGCTGGAGTCGATTCGTTGCTGTCCATCGTGCAGATGCCGGCCGGAGTTCCCACCGCGACGTTCGCGATTGGTCCGAGTGGAGCGGTGAACGCCGCGCTCTTCGCGATTCGCATGTTGGCGGTGAATGACGCGCAGCTGCGAGTGAAGTTGTCGGCGTACCGTGAAGAGCAGGCCCAGAAGGCGCGCAAGTCGACTGGGTTGCTCACGATGCCGGCGAAGCCGTCTGCTCCTGCGAAGGCCGCTTCCAAGCCCGCGAAGAAGAAGAAGGCGCGCTGATCATGTCGACCGTCGGGATTCTCGGCGGCGGGCAGTTGGGGCTGATGCTCGCCGAGTCACTCGACCGTCTCGGCCAGGCGGTCGTGGTGCTCGAGCCCGACGCGGACTCTCCGTGCGCGCAGCGTCGCTCGAACGTCATCGCGAAGGGGCTGAGTGATGCGGCTGGGTTGTCAGGGCTCTTCTCGCGGGTGGACGTCGCGACCTTCGATTCCGAGAACGTGCCGTTCGAGCCGCTGAAGCCGTACGCGGCGAAGCTGATTCCGTCGTTGAAGGTGCTCGAAGTGTGTCAGCACCGCGCCAAAGAGAAGGAATTTCTGCGCGCTGGTGGATTTCGCCCGGTTTCTTTTCGCGTCGTCGAGGCGAACGAGAACTTCGCCGCGGCGGTGAGCGCGTTCGGTCTGCCGTGCATCGCGAAGAGCGTGCTCGGTGGCTACGACGGCAAGGGGCAGTTCAAGCTGCGCACCGCCGACGATGTCGCACGCGTTCCTGCGGGGACGTGGGTGCTCGAGGAAGTGCTGACGCTCGAGGCGGAGGTCTCGTGTCTCGTCGCCCGCGACGCGCGCGGGAGCGTCTCGTTTCCGGTGTTCGAGAACATCCACACCGACCACATCCTCGACCTGACGGTGTTGCCGGCGCGCGTTGCGCAGAAGTGGCAGGACGAAGCGCGCGTGGTGGCGAGTGGAATTGCTGATGCGCTCGAGCTGCGCGGACTGTTGACGGTCGAGTTCTTCATCGGCGTCGGTCGCGATGGAGAGCGGCGGCTGTACGTGAACGAGCTCGCTCCGCGCGTGCACAACTCGGGGCACGTGACGCGGCAGGCGTGCACGCTCTCGCAGTTCGATGCGCTGGCGCGAATTCTCGCGGGCGTGCCGGTGGTGCAGCCCGAGCTGCATCGCGGTGCGTGGTGCATGGGCCAGCTGCTCGGAGACGTGTGGCTTGCCCAGGGCCGCACAGGTGGAGAGCTCGGCCTCGACGCCTGGAAGGACTTTCCCGACGTGCTCGATGTGTATGTGTATGGAAAGCGTGAGGCGCGGAAGGGCCGGAAGATGGGCCACTTCGTGGTGCACGCGGACACTCCGGAGCGAGCAGCGTCGCGCGCGGTGGCGTTTCGAGAAGCGTTGTCACGGTGATCAAGTCGACGTGACGTCGCGCAGTCGTGCCTAAGCTCC
Source organism: Archangium sp. (assembly GCA_016792935.1). Lineage (GTDB taxonomy): Bacteria > Myxococcota > Myxococcia > Myxococcales > Myxococcaceae > Archangium_A. Next base: position 12,199 of record JAEUJS010000556.1, read on the forward strand.
GCGCGCATGAGCACTGGCGCGGTCGCAGTGGTCGCAGTTCTTGCGAGCCTTCTGTCTCCGGTGCTCGTGTGGTGGCTCTTCCGGATGGCGTCGAGCGCCGCCTCGCGCCGGACGATGACCAAACCGCCTGAGCACATCGCGGACCCCGGCCGCGTCACCGGGGCGCTCTTCGTCGCGGTCATTCTCGGGTCGCTCTTGCAGTTCATCGCGGTGGTGCTCGTGCCCGCGAACAAAGACGCCGGACCGAAGTACGCGTTGATTGCGTGTATCGGCGCGCTCGGGCTGGTCAGCGCGTGGTTGATGCACTCGCTGCCGGGGCATCGACGCAACGTGAAGTACATCCTCTTCATGGTGAGCACGAGCACGGCCTCCATCGGCGTGTCGATGCTCTCTGCCCGCGGTGGTGAGGGCGCGCGTTTCGTCGCGGCGACGATTGGCGGCGGGCTGGTCTTCAATCTCGTGGTGGCGGCGATTTGCGTCGCGGTGTTCCGACCCGACGCGCCGCTCGTCGCTGGCGATGCGTCGAGTCTGCGCGCGCTCACCTGGTACCGGCGACTGACGTGGTTTCAGGGCTCCGACTTCGCATCGGGCGCGGTGATGGGCCTCACCGAGCTGGTCGACTCGCGCGTCATCGAACGTCTGCGCGCAGACCCGTGGGGCCGCGAGTACGTCTATCGGTCGCCGGGGACCGACGGCCGAAGCTTCGACCTCTTGTCCACCGGAGCGGATGGCGTCGAAGGCACCGCGGACGACGTGCGGTTCGAGAGGAAGGGCCGCTGAGCGTGAAGACGCCGGTCATCTTGTTGGTCATGCTCGCGGTGGGCGTCGGAATTCCCGCGCTGCTCGCGGCGATTTTCGGCGTCGTGCAGCGCGCCTTCGCGAAGCGCGCGATGAAGAAACCGCCCGAGCGCGTCGCCGACCCGGGACGCGTGACGCCTGCGCTCATCGGCACGGTCATCGGCGCTCCGATTCTGCTGCTCAGCATTCTTGGGCTCGCGCTGGTGTTCCGAGACCAACGCGCGGCGACCGTGCTCGGGCTGAGCTTCTACTTGTCCGCGTTCGGAATTCTCGCCGCGTGGCTGGTGCACAGCCTTCCCGGTCACAAACGCAACGCGAAGTACGCGCTGTTCTACCTGAGCACCCAGACGCTCTCGGGAATCATGCTCGTCGGCTCACTCTCCCGCAGCGGGAAGGACGAGTTCGCCATCTTCTTCGGCCTCTTCTTCGTCGGAGGCACGCTCTTCAACGTCATCTGCGCGCTGATGTGCCTGCGATTGTTCCGTCCCGACGCGCCGCTCACCGATGGAGACGAGACCGCAGCGCGCGCGCTCGAGTGGTACCGCCGCGTGACGTGGTTCCAGGGTTCTGACCTCGAGTCGGCCATCGTGATGGCGTTCTTCAACGTCATCGGGTTGAGCGGCGTGTACTTGATGATTCGCTGGTGCGCGAAGGCGCGCGTGGGCCGCCACTCCATCGTGTACCTGCGCTCGTTTCACTACGAAGACGCGGGGCAGGTCTTCGGAGGCGTCGTCACACCCGCGCTCTTCCGCATGGCGCCGTCGACCGGCCTGGTGCACCTCACACAGCGGCATCTCGAGCGCGCGCTGGCGGTGGTGCTCGACGTGTCGGTGATGAGCCAGTCGGTCGAGTGGGAAGTCGCGACCGTGCGCGCGAAGTTGCCGCCCGAGCGAATCATCGTGCTGCATCGCAGTGACGTCGCGGCGCCGAGCCTGCCGGGGCTGAACGTGCTCGCGTACGACGCGTCGTCGAAGGACGGCATCATGAAGGCGCGGCTGGGGCTCGCGCAGTGGGCGGCGGGCGCGTTGACGTCGGCGGTGGGTTCGAACATCGCTCCGCCGGTGGCTGCGGAGCGGCCGCGGTATCAGCTCCCGATTCTCGCGTTCCTGGTGCTGGTGCTCGGCTTGCCCATCTCGGGCCTGCTCGGCATCGCGCTCTTCGCGATGAGCTCGTACATGGACCGCAGCAAGGTGTCCGTCGCGCGGATGGAGATCGACTCCATCGCCCACGCGGTCGAGATGTACCGAATCGAGAACGCGCAGTGTCCGCCGACGCTGGCGGCCATCGACTCGAAGTACGTGAGCAACGTGAACGCCGACCCGTGGGGCCAGCCGTACGTCTATCGGTGTCCCGGCGCGGAGGAAGGCGAGGTCGACATCATCTCCATTGGTCCTGATGGAGAGCTGGGCACTGAGGACGACCTGCGCAATCGTCGGCGAGGCATGCGCGAATACTGATCAGCTGATCAGAGACAGCGGCCCGCGCTGCACTGAAACGAGCAGCACTGCGAGCCCTGGAAGCACTGCGCGTTGGTCTGCAGACACATCGTGGTGCCGCAGCGGCCTCCGTTGCACATGCCGGAGCAGCACGAGGGCGATGACGTGCAGAGCTCGTTCGCGTTGAGACACGTGCCTTGCGAGCGGCACTGGCCGGCGATGCACGTGGTGCCGGCGCAGCACTCGGTCGGTTGGCTGCACGACTCGTTGAGCTGACGGCACTGGTCGCGGCAGGTGAACGTCGCGGGGCTGCAGAAGCCGGTGCAGCACTCGGAGTCCTGCATGCACATGGTGCCGCCGGTGACGCAGGCGGCTCCGCGGCAGATGCCGGCGACGCAGGCGCCTTCGCAGCAGCCTTCGGACGCGGTGCAGGTTCCTCCGGGTTGTGCGCACTGCGCGTTGCGGCAGAGGGTGCCCACGCACATCGAGCCCTGGCAGCACTCGCTCGTCGCCGAGCAACTGAGGCCGGGCGCGGTGCAGTTGCCATTGCCCATCGCGCAGCGGCCGCTGACGCATTGCTTCGAGCAGCAGTGTGAGGAGCTCGAGCAGAGCTCTCCGCCGACGGTGCAGGTGCACTGGCTGTTCTTGCACTGGCCGTCGCAGCAGTCGGAATGGAAGAGGCAGTCCGCGCCGCTCGATTTGCACGGGAGCAGGCATTGGCCGTTGTCGCACGAGCCTTCGCAACACTCGCTCGACGCGGAGCAGGGCTGACGGAGCGCGGTGCACATCGGCATCGGCTGCACCGTGGGGCTGCAGGCGCTGGCGGTGATCAGCAGGAGGACGAGGAGGCGGGACACGCTCCCTCACCCTAGCCCTCTCCCCGAGGGAGAGGGGAGCACGCCAGACCGGGCACATGGGTGACACTTTCCGTCTCTCGCTCCTTCACTCCTCCGCTTCGCTATACGAGCGACGTGACGTTCGACGAGCTGCTCGCCGCCTGGAGAAAGTCGCGCCATCCGGCCGACTCCGCGCTCGTCGACGCCATCGGCGCGCAAATCGAAGTGAACTTCCCGCCGCTCCCGAAGAACAAGGGTGACGCCTCGCGCGTGTGGATGGCTGCCATCAAGTCCGAGCCGCCCACCCATCTCTCGTCACGCCTCGCCCAACTCAACGCGTTCGCGCGCACCACCGCCGCGTCGTCGGTGTGGCCGCTCATCGAGGTCATCTCGCGCGTCGAGCCCGCCGACCCGCGCTACGCCACGTTCGCCACCAACTTCCTGCTCGAGCGCCTCGCGAGCGCCAGCGCCAAGCTCGCGCGCCGCCTCTTCGACGTCGTCGAAGCCCACGGAGACGCCGGTCACGCCACCAGGCTCGACGCCGAGCTGAACTGGCGCTTCCTCGATGACGGGCTGCAGAGCCGCGCAGAACGGCTCTTCGAGCGCATGACGAAGACCGCCCAGGGTTTTCCGATTCCCGAGGCCGAGCGCAAACGCCTCCTCGCGCTCGACTGGAAGGCCGACACCGCCGCGAAGCCCGCGGAAGACCCGCTCGAGGCCGTGTACCTCGCTCCGCACGACCGCGCGCGACGGCAGGTGCTCGCGGACGTGCTCCTCGAACGCGGAGAGCCGCGCGGCGAGTTCATTTCTCTCCAGCTCGCGGGCGCCTCACCGAAAAAGCAGAAGACCTTCCTCAACAAATACATGGAGCAGTGGCTCGGCCCGCTCGCCGACATCATCGACGTGCGCGACCAGAAGCCCGAGTTCACCGACGGCTTCGTCAGCGAAGTCACGGTGCGCGACGTGAAGCGCAACCAGTTCCTCCTCGCGGCCGACGCGAAGGAATGGGCCACCGTCACGCGCGTGCGCCGCGGGCTGCAGCGGCTCTCTCCTGCGATGCGAGGGCTCAAGGCGACCGGCCCCATCGCCATGGACGTCATCGAGCACTGGGGCCGCGAGAAGTTCGCGCTGCCGTCGCTCCAGGCGGTGTGGCTGTTCGGAGATCCAACCGAGATGGCCGACACGCTGCAAAAAGCACCGCGCGCCGTCCCGCATGTGACCGCTGCGATTCCCGGGTATCACGCAACCCGCGAGTTGCGGAACGGGTTGGCAAAGCTGGCGGTCATCCCGGGAATTGAACGTCTGCGATTGGGCTCGTTCACGGTCGACGTGGTGCCGCGCCTGATTCGCGAAATCACGCTGGAGTGGTTCCCGAAGACGCTCCAGGTGCTCGAGTTCGGCGACGAAGACCGTCAGCTCCGGCTCGAACGCGAGGGAGACGGGTGGGTGCTCCGCTTGTTCGATGCCGAGCCGCCGCACGTCAGCTCGCATTGGAAGGACATCCTCTTCGGCGTGCGCGGGCTGGTTCCGAAACGCATCGAGGTGAACTTCTCGAGTGCAGAGGGTGTGGCAGACGTGACCGACTTCACGCGCCGGCTGAGCGACTTCCGCATCGAACCGAGCATCCGCTACGAGCAACCGTTACCCTCGTGGTGAATGAGCTCAACCTCAGGAACAGGTCTGCGCCGCGAGCGAGTGAAGAGCAGCAAGCAGTTCGACGGGAAGACCTTCAAGAATCCCACCGGTCTCGGGCCGGGGCTGAAGGGCAACCCGCTCCCCCTCATCGGTGAGTATTTCTTCGGCACGAACCAGCGCATGCCGCCGGGGCCGTTGCCGCTGCTCAAGCCGCACGAAGACTGGGGGCGCAAACCCGATGCTGGGCTGCGCGCGACATGGCTCGGTCACAGCACGGTGTTGCTGGAGCTCGACGGCTTTCGCGTGCTGACTGATCCCGTCTTCGGGGAGCGCGCGTCTCCGCTCCCGTTCGCGGGGCCGAAGCGGTTTCATCCCACGCCGTCGTCGCTCGACGAGCTGCCCGAGCTCGACGCGGTGCTGCTCTCGCACGACCACTACGACCACCTCTGCCGCTACACGATGCTCGCGCTCGCGAAGAAGACGATGCCCATCGTGACGTCGCTCGGCGTGGGCCAGCACCTCGAGAACATCGGCATCGCGCCCCAGCGCATTCACGAGCTCGACTGGGGTGAGTCGGTCGACATCAAGGGCGTGCGCTTCACCGCGGAACCCTGTCAGCACTTCTCGGGGCGCGGCCTGTCGGATCGCAACTCGACGCTCTGGGCCTCGTACGTGATTCAGACCGCGAACCGGAAGGTGTTCTTCTCGGGCGATACGGGGCTCACCGAGCAGTACAAGGACATCGGCGCCAGGCACGGGAAGTTCGATCTCGTGATGCTCGAGGTCGGCGCGTGGCACGAGAGCTGGGGCGCGATTCACCTCGGTCCGGCGAACGCGCTCACTGCGTTCGAGTGGCTCGGCGGAGGCACGCTCTTCCCCGTGCACTGGGGCACGTTCAACCTCGCGCTGCACGATTGGGATGAGCCGGCCGAGACGTTGATCAAGCTCGCGGGTGATCAGAAGAAGCGGATCATCACACCGCGCATTGGCCAGGTCTTCGTGCCCGAGCGCATCGACGGTGCGACGCCGTGGTGGCGTGAGGTCGTGAAGGCGAGCGCTCCGTCGGGTCAGCCGGCCGTCAGCCGTTGAGGGAGACGGTTCACACGACGGGCTGGAACGAGATGACGGAGTACGCGATGGCTTCTCCGTTCCCGACGTTCGCGTAGGCGTGCTTCTGGTTTCCGCGGAACGCGACGACGTCGCCGGGGTTGAGGCGGTACGTCTGTCCCGCGACCGTGAGCTCCAGCAGTCCGCGCTCGCACGTGAGGTACTCGCGCGTGCCTTCGGTGTGCGGAACTCCGGTGAGGCGCGCTCCATTCGGGAAGTGCATGCGCTCGAGGTCGAGTCCCGCGAGTGATTCCGGCAACAGCTTTCGCACCGTGACTGGTCCTCGTTGACGCGTTGGGAGCGCGGCCACCGGAACGAGCGTCACTTCACCGAGCGGGCTCGCGAGGAGCTCTTCGAGACGCACCTGGAGCGCGGCTGCGGCTTTGATCAACACCTGCAGCGTGGGGTTGGCCTCTCCTGATTCGAGGTGCGTCCAGGTCGCGCGGGGAACTCCAGCGAGCTTCGCGAGTTGGGCCTGGGAAAGACCTCTCCGCTCGCGCAGCTGACGAACGTTGCGGCCGAGGTTGCTGCTCTCAGAAGAACCACCTGCCAATGCATTGGCCATCGTGACGACAGATTGGCAGCCATCCGGCACAACTGCGACATGAACTCACTCCATGGAAAGAACGTGGTCATCACCGGCGCGTCGAAGGGGCTCGGCGCGGCGCTCGCGGACTCGTTGTCGGCGCGCGGTGCGACGGTGGTGTTGGTGGCGCGACATGAGAAGGCGCTCGATGAGGTGGTGAACGCGCTGCGCGCGAAGGGGCGCAAGGCGTTCGGCATTCCGGCCGACGTCGCGGACAAGGACTCGACGCATCGGATCTCCGGGCTCGCTGCCGCGATGGTTGGGCGCGTCGATGTGTTGATTCACAACGCGAGCACGTTGGGGCCGGTGCCGTTGCGCTCACTGCTCGACACCGAGTGTGAAGATTTGGCGGCGGTGCTCGAGACGAATCTGGTCGGCCCGTTCCGGCTCACGAAGGCGCTCGTTGGCCCGATGGCGCTGCGGAAAGACGGGACGGTGGTGCACATCTCGTCGGATGCCGCGGTCGAGGGCTATGCGAACTGGGGTGCGTATGGAGCGAGCAAGGCGGCGGGTGATCAACTGCATCGCGTGCTCGCTGCGGAGTTGAGCGCGGCGGGAGTGCAGGTCATCAACGTGGATCCCGGCGAGATGGATACGGACATGCATCGCGATGCGCTGCCTGAGGCGGATCCAAAGACGCTCAAGACGCCGGCTCGCGTCGCGGAGTCGATCGCTCGGATGCTCGAGGATGGTGCGCTGGTGAGCGGGTCGCGCGTGGCTGCGGCGAACTGGGAGCGTGCGTCGTGAACGCGCTGCTCGAGGTGCGCTCCCTCACCGTGCTGCGAGGCGAAGACCCACACATCACTTCGCTCGATGCGCTGCCGTCACTGCTGCGCGCCGGCGACTTGCTCGTGCTCAACGACGCCGCGACCTTCCCTGGCTCCATCTCCTTCATGCACGAAGGACAACAGCTCGAGGTCCGCCTCTTCGAGAAAATCCCCGGAGGCTTTCGCGCCGTCCTCTTCGGCGCTGGTGATTTCCACACGCGCACCGAAGACCGCCCCGCTCCACCGCGACTTGCAGTGGGCGCGCGGCTGCAGCTCGCTCCCCGGCTGCAGGCGATGATCAGCGACGTTGATCAGACCTCACCGCGATTGATCACCCTGAACTTCGCGCTCACCGACGAGCTCCTCTGGCGCGCCGTGTATGCGATTGGAAAACCCATCCAATACGCGCACCAACCGAAGCAACTCCCGCTGTGGTCCGTGCAGAACGTCTTCTCCGAACGCCCCTGGGCCGCCGAGACGCCCAGCGCCGCGCACCACCTCACGTTCGAACGACTCTCCGCGCTCGAGAAGCACGGCGTTCAGCTCGCCACGCTCACGCACGCGACGGGTCTCTCGAGCACCGGCGACGAAGTGCTCGACGCCGCGCTCCCCTGGCCCGAGCGCTATTCGATTCCCGCCGAGACGTGGCGACGTGTTCAGAAGGCGGAGCGTGTCGTCGCTGTGGGTACGAGTGTGATGCGTGCGTTGGAAGCGATGGGTGTGCTCCCTGACCCGCTCCCCGAGGGAGACGGGGCGCTGTCCGGAATCGCAACTGGATCAATTGGTCCCGAGACGAAGCTGCAGGTCGTCGACGCGCTGCTCACCGGAATTCACGTGCCTGGCGAGTCGCACTACCGCCTGCTCGGCTCACTGCTCGACGAACAGACGCTCCGCGCTGCAACCGACCTGTCGCACCGCGAGGGCCTCCGCGGGCACGAATTCGGTGATGTCGCACTGTTCGAAAGAACTGGTCACTGACCAGTCACAGCACTGACTCACGCTCCGAACATTCCGAGACGCTTCAGGTTTCGGGAGTACACTCGTGGCCCGTAACGGTGCCTGCGAACCCTTCTTTCATCGCGCCGAGCTCACCGCTCGATCGCCGGCGCCTCGGCAAGTACGAGGTGCTGTGCCGTCTCTCGACCGGAGGGATGAGCGCCATCTACCTCGCGCACCAGACCGGCCTCGCAGGCTTCAAGAAGCTGGTGGTGCTCAAGACGATTCTCCCGGACATCGGCGGCGAAGAAGACTTCGTCGGCATGTTCCTCGAAGAGGCGCGCATCACCGCCGTCTTCAACCACCCCAACATCGCGCAGGTCTTCGAGCTCGACACCGACGACGGTCAGCTCTTCATGGCGATGGAATTCGTGCAGGGCTGCACGCTCGTCGAGATGGCGCGCGCGTGCCGCCAGGCGAAGGAAGCGATTCCCGTCGGCTTCACGCTGGCGTCCACGCGCGACACCGCGCTCGCGCTCCACTACGCGCACAACTTCACCGACGCGCGCGGGCGGCGGCAAATCGTCATCCACCGTGACGTCGCCGAGAAGAACGTGATGGTGACGTACGAAGGCGTGACCAAGCTCCTCGACTTCGGCATCGCCAAGGCGCTCGGTCGCAGCGGCCGCACCAGCATCGGCATGGTGAAGGGCACCTCGGGCTACATGTCGCCCGAGCAGATTCGCGGTGAGCCGCTCGACCCTCGCTCCGACATCTTTGCGCTCGGCGTCGTCATGCACGAGTGCCTCACCGGCCTGCGTCTCTTCCACGGCAAGACCGCCGAGGAGGGAATGATGGCCGCGCTGCGCGAAGAGGTGCAGCCGCCCTCGAAGTGGAATCGCGAAGTGACGCCCGACCTCGACGGCGTGGTGCTCAAGGCGTTGCAGCGAGACCGCGAGAAGCGCTTCGCCACCGCGCTCGAGTTCGCGCGCGCCATCGAGAAGGCCGCTCCCGGTGCGCTGTGGCACCCCGAACAATCCGGAGAGCTCGTCACCCGTCACTTCAACGACCGCCGCATCGAGACGCGTCGCCTGCTCGAGTCCACCGAGTTCGGCTCGGAGACGACCGGTGAAGTGCGCGTGCAGTCGGTGCTCGCGAAGGTGCGTGCGAGCGCGGGCGGTGGCTTTCAGGGCAGCAGCGATTCGCGGCCCGGAGACACGCCGAAGAAGCCTGCGCCTCTGGTGAGCGCTCCCAGGGTGGCGAACGTCGTCGAGAGCGATGAGTCGACGCGCCCGGGCGTCACGCCCGGAGACCTGGCGCGCACTCCGATTTCGAACCCGGTGCAGGCGCAGGCGACCACGCAGCGCGATGATCAACCCACCAATCCCGCACGGCCCAAGGCGCTGCGCGCGCCGAGCACGCCGGGCATGCCCGCGGCCCAGCTCAAGGGTCCCGACAAGGGAACGGACGAAGCGCCCCGCGTGAAGGACCGTGGCGTCACCACGCCCGAGCCCGCGCTCAACCGCAACTACAGCTACGACGACGACGACGACCGCAGCGACAAGACGATTCCGGCGACCGCGCTGCCCGATGAAATCAAGAACCTCCGCGCGCAGTTCGCTGCTCGCCGCAAGGACGCGCCGACGCAGGCCTCGGGCACTCCGGCCGCCGACCCGTCGAGCACGCAGCGCGACAAGGTGCTCACCGACAAGGTGAACGAGACCACCGCGCGCGGGAATTCAGCGCCACCGCCGCCGCAGATGCCGCCCGCCCCTCGGCAGAGTGGAGAGACCATCTCCATCACCAACAAGGGCAACCCGATGGACTGGGAAGACGACGAGGGCGTGAAGACCGCCATCGCGCGCCCCAACGAATTGCCCGGCATGGCGGAGCTTCGTGCGGCGCGGCGTCCTCCTCCGCAGCCGACGAACTTCGACGCGCGCGATGTCGATGAGCCGGTGGGCCAGTCGTCGGCGCCGTCGCTCGAGCCGGTCCAGGGCTCGGGGAGCGACTTGCCCGTCGTCCCGGGGATGAGCACCAACTCGCAGCTCGACTTCGATGCGGTGCGACCGAGGCGCACGGGCTTGATTCTCGCGCTGCTGGTGCTCGGCCTGCTCGCGGTGCTCGGTGCGTTGGTGTTGCTCGACGTTCTCCCGCTGCCGCGAATTGGGCCGGGGCCGAAGGTCGGCTGACCCACTGCGATGATTTCTCGACGCACGTTGCTCGGAGTCACGCCGCTGTTGATGGGCGCTGATTCGACCGGCTCGCCCCAGGTCGAGCCTCCGCTGTTCGACGTCGAGGAACGTTCACTCTCCGACTTGCGCGCGGCGCTCGATGGAAAGCGCGTCACCTCGGTGCAGCTCGTCGAGGCGTACCTCGCGCGCATCGCGAAGCTCGATGCGAACGGGCCGATGTTGAAGAGCGTGCTCGAGCTCAACCCCGACGCGAAGCGCATCGCGGCGGAGTGCGACGCGGCCACCGACAAGAAGCCGCGCGGGCCGCTCCACGGCATTCCGGTGTTGCTCAAGGACAACATCGACACGGCTGATCAACAGCACACCACCGCGGGGAGCCTGGCGTTGCTCGACGCGCCCGCTCCCAAAGAAGACGCGGGGCTCGTGAAGCAGCTGCGCGCCGCGGGCGCCGTGGTGCTCGGCAAGACCAACCTCTCCGAGTGGGCGAACCTGCGTGGCCGTGCATCGACGTCGGGTTGGAGCGCGCGCGGTGGGCTCACCAGGAATCCGTACGTCACCACGCGCAACGCGAGCGGCTCGTCGTCGGGCAGCGCAGTCGCCGTCGCCGCGAGCCTGTGTGCTGCTTCGATTGGCACTGAGACCGACGGCTCCATCGTCTCGCCCGCGAGCATCTGCGGCATCGTGGGCTTCAAGCCGACCGTGGGGCTCGTCTCGCGCTCGGGAATCATTCCGCTCTCGCACACGCAGGACACCGCGGGGCCGATGACGCGCTCGGTGAAGGACGCCGCGCTGCTGCTCGACGCCATCTGCGGAGTCGATGCGCGCGACGACGCGACCTCGAAGCGGCCGAAGACCCTCGCTCCGAATTTCACGCGCGCGCTCGAGGGAGCGACGTTGAAGGGCAAGCGGCTCGGCGTGGTGCGGCGGCTGGTGGAGGCGGGTTGGACGACGGCGCCGGTGGCGCGCGAAGTGGTGAAGTCGCTCACGACGGCGGGCGCGACGGTGGTCGACGTCGAGCTCGGTGCACGCAGCTACGAAGATGCCGAGATGGAAGTGTTGTTGTTCGAGCTGAAGAACGACTTCGACGCGTACCTTTCCGCGCGCGGTGGGCCGATGAAGTCGCTGGCCGACGTCGTGCAGTTCAACCTCGCGCACGCTTCCGACGAGCTGAGCTTCTTCGGGCAGCAGCACTTCGACGATGCGGTGCGACGCGGGCCGTATTCGAGCAGCGAGTACGTGGCGGCGCTTTCGAAGTGCTCAGCGGCGCGCGAGAGCATCGTGGCGTTGATGAAGGACCAGAAGCTCGACGCCATCGTCGCTCCGACGGGTGCGCCTGCGTGGCTGTCAGACCTCGTCAATGGAGATGCGTTCGGCTTTTCCTTTTCGACGCCGGCCGCGGTCGCGGGCTGTCCCCACGTCAGCGTGCCGATGGGCTTCGTCGGAGAGCTGCCCGTCTCGCTGAGCTTCATCGCCGCGCCGTGGGAAGACGCGAAGGTGCTCGCGCTCGGTCACGCGTTCGAGCTCGCGACGCACGCCCGCAAGCCACCGCGCTACTTCACGCGCTGACCCGCCGGGTCGTTTGCCTTCACTTCACGTCGAGCTTCCAGATGGGCGTGTCGGCTTCGACCTTCTTGTCGCCGCTGAATTTCGTCTCGAGCAGCACGCTCTGCACTGGCGCGTCGAGCTTCTGCACGCCCGCGATGTCGGCGCGGCTCTCGGTGATGAACCACGGCACGAAGTCGTAGTGCGAGGCGAGGTTGGTGAGCTCTCCGGCTTTGTACTCGGGCGTCTTGTCGCGCATCTTCGCCTTGCTCACCACGTGCGTGGCGTCGACGTCGGGCAGGCCGGCCTTGGCGAGCTGCTTGATGGTGAACGACTCTTCGCTCTGCGTGCGGGCGGTCACGTAGAAGACGTCGGCTCCAGCGGCGGCGGCCTTCTTCGCGAGCTCGATGGTGGAGCGAATCTGCGTGTCGTTCTGGTAGTTCTTTCCCTTGAAGAACTCGCGGAAGAACATCGCGCTGAACTTCTTGGCGTGGTCGGCGGTCATTTTCAGGTTCGTCGCCGTCTCTTTGGCGTCGTTGCCCATCGCCTTGCTGGTCTTGCCCTTGAAGTAGGACGTGCCGTTGGCCTTGTCGAAGGCCTTGCCGATGGCGAGCACGCGGCCGCGCGTGTCGACCAGCGTGTTGTCCACGTCGAAGGCGACCGCGACCTTCTCTCCGCGCGCGGTGCGTTCTTTGATTTGCGCGATGGAGTCTTTGAGGAACTTGGGTCCGCTGATGGTGGGCATGCGCGCGAAGGTTACACAGGGATGACTTCGCTGAGGTGAGGTGTTCGTCACATGCGCATGACGGCTGGGGCCAGGAAGACGTTGATGCTGCTCGGAGCGGTGCTCGCTCTGTCGATCGCCTGGCTCGGCTTCGGCGCTGATGTGCGCTTCGTGCCCGCGCTCGAGGAGCCTGCCGATGCGGTTCGCACCGAGGCGTTGCGGAAGAACGCGCGCGTCATTCTCATCACGCTCGATGGCCCGGTGCGCGCGGACGTGTTCTCGAGCGGGCTGATGCCGAAGTTGCACGCGGCGCTCACGGCGCGAAACGGCGTGCTGCTCGACGGACGCGCGGCGTCGTCGATGGCGTTGAGTCAGCCCGGGTATCAGGCGCTGGCGACTGGAGTGGTGACGAAGTGTCTCGACAACGATTGCCCGCGCGTCGCGCAGGAGACGCTCGCGGAATTTCTCGTCGCGCGGTTGGGTGTGCCGGCTGATCAGGTAGCGGTGTTTGCGTCGTGGTCGCGGATGCGGAAGGCCGTCGCGCAGGATGATTCGCGTGTGTTGATTGATGCTCCGGACGAAGGCCCAGGTGGACGGCCTGAATTGCCGCGCTGGAGAAATGCGCGCTTCGACTCGCAGACGTTCGCGGCGGGGTTTGCGCATCTCACGCACGTGAAGCCGCGATTTCTGCAGCTGTCGTTTTTGGACATGGATGAGTGGGCGCACGCCGGGTATCGCGAGGAATACGAGACCGCGCTGGCAGAAGCCGATGGGTACATCGGTGAGGTGCTGGACTGGGTCGACTCGTTGCCGCCCGAGGAGCGCGCGCTGACGACGGTGCTCATCACGTCGGACCACGGCCGCGGTCGCAGCGACTGGCGCGAGCACGGCTTCTTTCACCGCGGGAGTGGTGAGACGTTCTTCGCGGCGTTTCCGGTACGCGGAGCGGTGTCGCGGGTGGAGGTTGATCAGCGCGACGTGCGGCCGACCATCGAGCGGCTATTCGGGTTCTGTACCGAGTCGCGGCGGGTGAGCGGAGCGGGCCGGCCGGTCGGTGCGGTCGTCGGTGATTTGTCGTGTGCAGAGTAAGTCACCGCGGCGAGGCAGTCAGCGAGCACATCGAGCGTATGACGCACGTGCGGTGATTTCTGACGCCCACTCGGCATCAGCGCGAAGATGGGCGTCGCCGCCCACTGCCACTCGGGGAGCACGCGCTCGATGCGGCCACCGACGACGAGTGAGGCTGCGAGGCGAATCCCGATGCCCAGACCGGCGTCGAGCGCGTGAGAGAGCGCGTCGCCGTCCGAGAGTTCGAGACGCCCACTGATGGGGAAGCGGGTCGGTCGCCCAGCCTCTCCACGGCTCAGGGTCCAGTGGTCTTCCGGCGGCTCGCGCAGGAGCCGCAGGCACTCGTGCTCGACGAGTTGTTGCGGATTCCTCGGGCGGCCTTCGCGCTCGAGGTAGGCGCGGTCGGCCGCCAGCACCCACTGCATCTTCCCCAGTGAGCGCGCGACCAACGAACTCGAGGGCGGTCGACCAACGTGAATCGAGACGTCGGCTCCGTCGGCGATCGGGTCGACGAAGTCGCTGCTGACGTTCACGCGAAACCTCAGCTGCTCGGAACGCCGCAACAGTCCACCCAGCCCCGCCATCAGCCGGTGCGAGACCATTCCCGGGTGGATGATGAGGCGGAGCGTCGTGGCGACGGCTTCCCCTGCGAGCTCGCGCTCGGCTTCGTCGAGCTCAGCGAGGATTCGTCGGCAGCGCGAGGCGAGTCGATGTCCTTCTTCGGTGACGCTCAACCGGCGCGTCGTGCGATGAATGAGGCGTTGTCCGACGCGCCCTTCCATCGCGCTGAGCCGGCGGCTGACGGCATTCGCTTTCCATCCCAGCTTTCGCGCCGCGGCGACGAGACTGCCGAGCTCGACGATGGCGACGAACATGCGCACGTCGGCGAGGTTTTCGAGGACCGTTTCACTCATCACGAGAGTGGAAGAGTGTAACTCGATTGGTGCGCGTTGTGTGCCGAGCCGCCCGCGCGCATCTTGGGCGGCATGGAAACGCCCATGGTCGATCATCTCGATGCCCGTCGCTCTCAGTCCTCGCTGTCGAACCGCGTGAAGTCGGCCTTCATCGGTTTCTACCCACCGCTCGCGTTGGCGCTGACAGTCTTCGCTGGGTGGCAGTTCGCGCGTTCCATGGAACTGGCGTGGTTGGGAGCCATCGCGACGGGCGCTCCGTTTCTGCTCTTTCTTGGTTTCGTCTTGCTCACGCGCTCGATTGCGCGCACCAGCGCTGGCCTCCCCTGGCTGGGGGCGCTGGCCTTCGCCGGGCTCGGCTTCGCAGTGTTCTGCGTGTTCCTCCGCAGTGGTCCGCCAGAGAGCGCGGTGCTCGCCGCGGGAGGCAGCCTCGGCGTGGTGCTGTACAGCCACTGGTATTCGCGGCTTGGTCGAGCGCCTTCCGCTGAGTTGGTCGTCGGCCGAGTGCTCCCCGACCTCGGGCTGAGGCGTGCCGATGGGCGCGTGCTGAAGACGAGCGAGCTTCGCGGAAAGCCGGCGCTGTTGATGTTCTACAGAGGCAACTGGTGTCCGCTCTGCATGGCGCAGGTGAAGGAAATCGCGGCGCAGTACCGCGCGCTCGCGGCGACCGGGGTTCGCGTGTTGCTCATCAGCCCGCAGCCACATGAGAACACCGCCGCGTTGGCCAGGCGATTCGAGGTGCCGTTCGACTTCGTCACCGACGAGCGGAACGCCGCCGCGAAGTTGCTGCGAATCGAGATGAAGCACGGCTTGCCGCTCGGAATGGGTCTGCTCGGCTACGAGTCGGACACGGTGTTCCCGACGGTGATCATCCTCGACGCCGAGGGCGTGATTCGGTGGGTCGACCAGACCGACAACTACCGCATCCGTCCCGAGCCGAGCACGTTCCTGCCGCTGCTCGAGAAGCTCGGGACCCGCGCGTGAGGCTCAGCGGCTGGCGCGCGGAGAGCCGCTCACTGCGAGCTCGCACCACCAATTCGCGACCCACAAATCAGCGAGCGCTTCGACCTTCTGCCGCTCGGTGCCTTCGCGACCCGCACGTGCGTTGAGGTACCGCAGCTTCGCGGCGAGCGGCACCATCGTCGCCTCGCGCCCCGCCCGACCGCACGCCTGCAGCACTCGCGTCCTCGCGTGCTCGAGCTGCGACGACAACACGCGCGGGTTGCGGACGGTGAGCACGCCCTTGTCGGACACCTCTGCGCCGAGCGCGCGGTACAGGTTGATGACATGTGCCGTGTAGATGTTCTGCCTCGCAGCGAGCACCAGCCGCGCACGCGGATCCATCTCAGTGAAGAGCTGTCGCTCGTAGCCGCGCAGCTCCGCGTCGTTGGCGAGCTCCTTCATCGCCACCGTGCTTCGCGCCGCTCCATAGGAGGTCGAGAGCCGCGCAGCATCGAGCGGCGGGAGCGTCTTCTTCAACTTCGGCAGCGACGCGTACAGCGCGACGAACCGTTGGCCATTGCGCACGTCTTCCCGCGCACGCAGTAAGCCTTCCGCGAGTTGCCGAGCATCGCCGCTCTTCGCTTCCTGCTCGGTGGGCACCGACGTGTTCTGCGTGACCAGGCTCTCGAGCACGTCCATCGCGTACATGTCGTTCGCGCGGTTGCTCGGAGGGAAACGCGTCTCGAGTTCCTTCTGGAGCGCCGCGCGCTCGGTCGTCAGCGCAGCGCCCTGGGCTTGCAGCAAACCGAACGGCTCTCGCGATTGGAGAAACTGCACGTCCTGGATCGCGACGCGCGTGGTGGTGAGGGTCGCTCCCCAGAGGACGTAGGCGCGCACCGAGTCACCGCCGCGCTCGGAGTCCGTCGCTTGCTTCGCGAAACGTTCGAGCCGAGTGCGGAGTGCGTTCGCGGAGGTGGGGCTCACTCCGCCATCGAGCATCGTCTCGAGCGTCGCGCGCTCGGTCTCGAACTCCTTGCGCAGCTCGGTGGTGGAGCGGCTCATCGCCGCGAGCTCGGCGGGCCACAGTTCCATGTCGGTCTCGGCGGCGGCGGTGGGCCGCGTGAGTGTGTCTCCGGTGAGGAAGAGGTACGCGTCGTCGAGACCGGAGAGCTCTCTGACCTCGACCCCGAGGCGTTGGCCTTCGAGCACGACGTCGATCGGCTCTCCCTCGGCGCCTGGTTGTTGTCGTGCTCCGAGCGGCACGCCGAAGCGCTTCACGCCGTCGGTCGCCGCCGCACGCAGTCGGGCGAGGACTTCGTCGGCGAACGCGGCGCTCCCGTCGGGGTTGATGGCGCCGACCATCGTGGTGTTCGCGAGGACCTTCTTGTTGCGGATGAGCGCGACGAACGTCGAGGCGGTGAGCAGGCCCGCTGAGCCATCGAGCACCGGAGCGTTCACTTTGAAGCTGAACTCGTGCGCGAGCAGGCTCGTCTGCGTGGCTTCGCTCGCGATGAAGGCGGACTGCCAGAGCGTGGCGATCCACTGATCTCCGGGTGGCGCCGTCGTCGCGGAGAGAATTCCGACCGCGGGAGCTCCGCTCTTGTTCGGAGCAAGTCGCGCCGTGATGCGCGTGACTTCGGAGCTCAGCACCGCGCGGAGCTCGGCCTCACGTGGTGGTGCGGCCGTCGCGCTCAGCGCCGTCAGGAGGACTGCTGCCAACCCCAATCGCCTCACGCACGCGAAGCTACTTGGAGCGCGCGCCTCGTGCATGACTCGGTGTGAGCGCGCTGCTCTCGCCTCCGAAGCGGACGCCCGTGCGCACGACTGCGAGCGCGACGGCCCTCGCGAACGCTCCAGCACGCGCGTACGTTCGCGAAGTCGCTTCAGATTTGATCGATCCGACTGCCACCTGGAGTGGGCACTCGCGAGAGACGGCGCTGCTCCACTGTCAGCGCTCAGAGACGCAGATCCAACGGGTTCCACGGAGGCACTCGGCTTGCTCTCCCACCCCACGTGCTCCGCTCGATTCCGCTGATTTCCGCCCTCATTTTCGTCGCCTGCGAAGGCCGCGTCAGCGAGCTGGGCGACATCGGAGACCAAACCGTCATCATCCGCGACCGCAGCGGCCCGCACCTCGAGTTCGTCTGCGACGCGGCGACCGTCGAGACGCGCGCTCCGTTGCGCTGCACCGTCACCGCGTTCCACCCCACCGGCGAATCGCTCGACTGCACGCTCTCGTTCGACGACGGCCGCCCCGCGATTTCACTCGGCGACTGTTCCGCGAATCCCATGACGCGCGAGGTCCGCACGTCCTCTCCCGGCGCGCTGACGTTGTCGCTCACTGCGCGCGATGTGAGTGACCGCATCGCCTCGAGCTCGGTCTCCGTCACCGTCACTGGCCTGCCGAATCAGCCGCCCACCGTCACCTCGTTCTCTGCTGCACCGCTCTCCGGCAAGGCGCCGCTCGCGACGACGTTCTCGTGGCGCGTCGCGGACCCCGAAGGCGACCCGGTGACCTGCACGCTCGACTCCCAGCCCGTTGATTGCACTGCCATGTCCTCCACGCTGACCTCTCTCTCGCCCGGAGCCGCGACCGTCACCTTGCGCGTCACCGACTCGGGCGGACTGTCCACGAGCGCCGACCTCGTGCTCAACGTCATGCCGCCCACTGCCGACGTCCGCATCGCGCGCGTCGAGTTTGGCCAGAGCGTGGTGAAGGAATCGCTCACGCTCGTCGCGACGAAGCCGGCGCTCTTGCGCGTCACGGTGCTCGCGAATGAGCCCAACCTCTCCGCCGCCGTGGAGGTCGAAGCGATGCAAGGCGCCACCTCTCTCGGAAAGCAGCAGCTCACCGGCCCCGCGCAGGTGCCGCAGATGGAAACGCCGGGAGACCTCTCCCGCTCGTACCGTTTCGTGATGCCGTCAGCGTGGGTCTCTCCCGGCGTCTCGCTGCGCGTGCGCGTCGATGCGATGGACGCGTTGCTCGAGGCCGACGAGACGAACAACGAAATCACGTCGCGCCCGCAGGTGACTGCTGCGCGGCAGGTTCATCTCACCGCGGTGCCGGTCATGGGCACCGATGGCTCCGTCGGTCGGCCGCAAGACATGGACGCCACGCTCGCCGCGGTATGGCCAGTGACGGGCGTCGAGGAGAAGGTGCGCGCTCCGTTCTCGTGGACGCAGGAGATTTCTCCGAGCGACCCGGGCACGTGGGCCGCGTTGCTCGGTGGTCTCGCACAGGCGCGGGCGAGCGATGGCAGCGACCGCAACTACTACGGCTGGGTGCGCGCGAACTTCGGCGGAGGCGTCGCCGGCATCGGTTACCTCGGTCAGCCCGTCGGCACGGGACGCGATGACTCGACGCAGGTCGCGGCGCACGAGCTGGGGCACAACTTCGGTCGCAATCACGCTCCGTGCGGCGGAGCGGCCGGCGCGGACCCTCAATACCCTTACGCCAACGCGCGCATCGGCACGTACGGGTGGAATGGGTCGCAGCTCATCGCTCCGACGCAGTTCGTGGACTTGATGAGCTACTGCAACCCGGCGTGGGTGAGCGATTACTCGTACGAAGCGGTGCAGCAGTTCATGGAAGGTCGCAACGAGTTCGACCCGGGCGCGGTGTTGCCCGCGGTGGTGAGCGATGAGGTCGTGATGTTCGCGGGCCGGGTGTTCGCGAACGGCGCGGTGGTGCTCGGTGATGCGCAGCGTTTCCGCGGCCGGTCGAGCGCGCGGGTCGATGCGAGCGATGCGGTCGTCGTGCAGCGGCTCGTCGATGGGCGCGTGGTGCGCGTGCCGGTCACCTTGATGGAAGTGCCCGACGCCGAGGAGCGGCAGTTCGTGGTCGTCGTTCCCTTCTCTGGAGAGCTGAGCAGCTGGTCCCTCGAGCTCGGTGGTGTCGACGCCGCTCAGCGTGTTGCTTCGCGTTCGTTTGAGCCGCGCGTGACGGTGGAGCAGCTCGGTGAGCGCGTTCGCGTCTCGTGGAGTGGTGCGAAGTCGGTGCTCGTGGCGCACGTGGCTCGCGATGGTGAGCGGACCACGCTGGCGGTCGAGGCTCGCGGCGGTGTCGTCACCGTGATTCCGCCGAGCGGTGGCCGGCTCGAGATCAGCGCGAGCGATGGCGTGAGGTCGCGAGTGATTTCTCCCTCACCCTGACGCTCCGCGAGCCCACGCATCACTCGCGTGCGCGCTGGGCTTCGTTGCGTGCGCGGAGAAACGCGCGTTGCCCTTCGCTCGTCGCGAGATTCCACGGGGCTCGTTCATGTACGGGACGAGACGAACCTTACAGACCCGAATCATCAGAAGAGACATTGGCCGAACGTGCACGCCGGGAAACCGATGCCTGGATTGCAGCAGTCCCCGTTGTCGTTGCACGGCTCACCACTTCGCCCGCAGTAGCAGACGTTCGTCGTCGTCCCACCCCACGGTGGCGGCTGGCAGAGATACGGCGCACCGCGCGTGCAGTCGGCGGCCGTCGCGCAGACGTCGAAGCACCGGCCCGTCGCGTCGTTCGTTCCCTCGCTCGCGCACACCCCATCCGTCGCGCACACGTTCGTCGACTTCCGGCACAGGCCACCACACGAACCACCACGGTCCGGATGGCAGATGCCCGACTCGCAGTTCGAGTTGTTCGCGCAGGCCGCTCCGTACTTCGCGAGGCCCTTGTCCTTCGTCTCGCAGCGCTTGCTCCAGGGGTTGCAGCCGTACGTTCCACCGAGGCGATTGCAGTCAGCGTCCGTGTTGCACAGCGGGGTGCACGTGCGTGGCCCGTTGTCCCAATCGAAGTCGGGGTTCTCGTGACACGCGTACTGCGGTCGGCACGCCGTCGCTCCGGGACCCGTGCAGGCCTGGCGACAGAAACGACCGTACTCATCCGACGTACACGCCGAACCCGCGGGACACCCCACCGACACACCCGCGTCGAGCCCACACGTCACCTGCGCGACGCACGAACCTGAAGGCCAACCAGTCAACGCCTCCGTGCGGCAGGTGCCCGAAGCGCACTGTGCGTTCGCGTTGCACGGCTTGCCGATGACGAGCGCGGTGCACGAAGCGCCTCCGCAGTTGGGGTCCGCACAATCGACCTGCCCGTTGCAGTTGTCGTCGAGCCCGTCGGTGCAGTTGGTCTCCATCGCGAAACCAACACAGTCGGGGTCGACACAATCCGTCATCGCGTCGCCGTCGTTGTCCATGCCGTCGTTGCAGTTCGATTCCGCGCGGCGCTGCATGCGGCAGGTGCACCCATTCCCGCACGCCTGCCCGTCGCACCCGGTGTCTTCACAATCGCGGTCGCCGTCGTTGTCGTTGTCGAGCGTGTCGTTGCACACGCCGGCCGCGTTCTCCGCGGCGCCCGTGCCGCACAAGTTCGTCGGCCCGCTGCAGTCCATGCTGTCGGCGCAGTCGCGCAGCCCGTCCATGTCGTTGTCGGTGCGGTCGGTGCAGCTGGTCTCGTGCCGTGCGCCACCCGTGCACACGCACCCCATTCCACACGGAGTGCCGTCGCAATCAGGTCCGTCGAGACAATCGATGCGGTTGTCGCCGTCGTTGTCGATGGAATCGGTGCACGCGGTTTCCGTCCTGGTGTTGTTGCGGCACTGACAGCCCGCTCCGCACGCCTGCATGTTGCAGTCGGGGTCGGCGCAATCGGCCAGCGTGTCGCCGTCGTTGTCGAAGGCGTCGGTGCAGGTCACCTCGAACTTGGCGAGGTTGCGGCACTCACAGCCCTGGCCACACGTGCGCGTTCCACAATCGACGTCGGCGCAATCGAGGGCGTTGTCGCGGTCGTTGTCGATGCCGTCGGTGCACACCGTCTCGGTCGCGCGCGCCTGCATGCACACGCAGCCCGTACCGCAGCTCTGGTTCGCGCAATCGGAGTCAGCGCAGTCGGACATCGTGTCGTTGTCGTTGTCGAAGCCGTCGTCGCAGATGCCTTCTCCACGTTGACCGTTGCGGCACGCGCAGCCCGTTCCGCAGACCACGCCTTCACAGTCCATGTCGGAGCAGTCGGCCTGCATGTCTGCGTCGTTGTCGGTCATGTCGGCGCAGTTGGTCTCGCCCTTCACGCCCGCATCCGTGCAGGTGCATCCCGTTCCGCACATCTGGCCGTGACAATCGGAGTCAGCGCAGTCGAAGGTTCCGTCGAGGTCGTTGTCGATGGTGTCGTTGCACGCGGCCGGAGCTTCGGCGCCACCATCTCCACAGCGCGGGCGGTTGCGGCAGTCGGCTTCCGCGCAGTCGATGAGCCCGTTCATGTTGTCGTCGACGCCGTTGTCGCAGACCTCGAAGCGCTGGCAGGTCACCGCCGCGACACACGCCGGGTCGTCACAGTCGGTCAGGCCGTTGCGGTCGTCGTCGATGGTGTTGGTGCAGTCTTCGATGAGCCGCTGGCACGACGCGTTGGTGAAGCACGTCGGGTCCACACAGTCGGTCTTGCCGTCGCCGTTGTCATCGAGCCCGTTGGAGCACAGCTCCTTCTTCTCCGGGTTCATCATCATGTTGCTGCACGCGGCCGTACCGAGCGCCAGCAGCGAAATGACGGTGAGGAGTGAAAGGCGCATGGGGAAGTTGCCTACTTACTCGAAAACTGGAGTTCCCCACCGCGGTGCTAGTTTCAGCCTCGTCGTGTCGAGAGCCCTCGCCCTCATGGTCTGCGTCGGAGCGGCGTCCGCACACGCGCAGTGGCTCGACTCGTCGTGGCGGGTCTTCGTGAGTGGTGGTGGTGCTGCACGCACGCGAACCCAGACCACGATGACGCGGCTGGAGCCGGAACGGGAAGACGCACGCATCACCGACGCGTCGCCCACCAACCTCCACGTGTCCGCCGCGGTGTTTCCGCATCGCTTCGTGGGCATCAACCTCGAGCTTCGCGGCGAGACCTTCTGGGGCTGCTGTGATGCGCGGCTCCCGGTCAAGCGCGACGGGCAGGGCATCGTGCACCTCCCCGCGCTCGATGCGTCGCTGGCGGCGCTGGGGCGCGTGCGACCGACCGACTGGCTGAACTTCGAAGGGCACCTTGGCCTGCAGTTCCTCGCGCGCACCGCGGTGAACACCGAGAACCCGGTGATGGCCAACGGCCAATTGCGCCAGCTCTTCGTCGGCCCGATGTTCGGAGTGGTCATCGCCATCGCGCCGTCGCGCTTCTTCCAGGCGATGGTGTTCGGCCGCTTCGGCTTTGGGTTCGCGCTCGGGCAGGCGCAGGCGGGCGGCAACAGTCTGTCGGTCGGTGTGCAGGCTGCCATCGGGGCGTTGAAGGTGGGCCCGCTCCAGGCCGGCATCGCTCCCACCATCGAGTTCATGGGCGGCGGCGCCACGTTCGTCGTGAACGACACCACGTCGCGCGAGTTCACGCAGGGAGACGTACGCTTCGGGCTCGGCATCTCGTTGCAGCAGTGGATTCCGGACCGCGTCGACGTGCCTCCGACCGAGGCGACGCACACCTTCGCTGGCCGCGTGGTGCAGCAAGATGGCGCCGCCGCCGTCGACGCGAAGGTCACCCTCGATGGGGATGCCACACGTGTGACGACGACCGACGTGCAGGGGCGCTTCACGTTCCTCGCGGTGAGCAAGGGTCCACATCGCGTCGAGGCCACGAAGGAGAGCATGGGTCCGGGCGCGCTCGAGGTGAACGTGCCGGCGACGGCCGAGGCGGTGGTGACGCTCGGCGCACCGACCGGTCCGGGCCGCATCATGGGCGTGGTGAAGGGCCCGAATGGTCCGCTGGTGGCGACGTTGACGACGGGCGAGGTGAGCGTGAAGAGCGCGTCAGACGGCAGCTACGCGCTCGAGAAGGTCGGGCCGGGCCCGGTGACGGTGAAGGTGAAGGCCGACGAGTTCAACGACGCGGAGGAAGTGGCGCAGGTCGCTCCGGGTGGCGTGGCGACGCTCGACTTCACGATGACGCCGAAGGCGGTCGCGGTGCAGGCCACGCTGCGCGGCTTGATTCGCGCGAAGAACGGCGAGGCGGTGAAGGCCACGGTGCGCATCGTCGAGCTGAAGATGAAGCTGCAGGTGAAGGGCGATGGGCGCTTCTCGGCGGACGTGCCGAGCGGGAAGTACACGCTCGTCATCGAGGCGCGTGGGTACGTGACGCAGACCAAGACGGTCGAGGTGTCGGGTGGTGACCAGGCCATCTTCCACACCGAGCTCGAGCGGTCGCGCTGAGAAGACCCGCAGAGCACCGGCCTACGTCGGGCTGGCCGCGACGAAGCCGAACTTCTTGATGCCGAGCACGATGCCCAGCGACGCGGGGATGTGCATCACCTCGAGCGTGAGAATCGTCTTCAGGTCAGCGAACGCCGTGAAGGGGAAATAGAGCTCGAGCAGAAACACCACCACCGCGATGCCAACGTAGATGTTCCACGCCCTCGCCGGCGCGACCTTCTTCAGAATCGCAACCACGATGATCGACGCGACCGCCGCCATCAGGCACGGCACCAGCGGCTGATACGGCGGCATCACCTCGACGCCTCCCATCGAGGCCGGGTCCTTCAGCTTGAAGTCCGCTCCGAGGGCCGCGCCGACGAAATAGAGCGCGATCCCGACCACGCCCGCTCCCAGCCCGCCCAGCAGTGCGCCCTTCGCCACGCCCTTCATGTCGACGTTCGTGCTCATGTGCGCGGTGCTACCTCGTCACGCGCCCGTTGAGAACGACGGAGCCCAGGCGCTCAGCGTCGCCGGCGCAACGAGAACACCAGCGCCAACGCGAGGAGCGCACCACCACCCGCATCACAGCCGCATGGCGCCGAGCGCAGCTCGAACTTCGCCTCCGCGCCGCCATCGGCTCCGCCGGCATCGAGACCACCACCATCGGTCGGCTGAGGAATCGTTCCCGCATCGACCCCGCCGTCCACGCCTCCATCGGTCCCGGCGTCGCGCCTGGTCTCCCGCAGCAACACCACGTGGGGCACCATCGACGCCGACATGGTGTCGAACGCCGTGAAGCCGAGCACCGCCAAATCCTCGTCGGTCTCGAGCGACGTGAGGTCCATTCCGCGGCCGTTGATCATCTTCGCGAACTGCGCTCCCTGAAAGCCGCGCGCGACGTAGAGGTCACCCTCGAGCGTGGTGGTGGCGAGCCACGGCGGCACACCCCGCGCCGACTTGAGCGTCTGAAACACGGTCGGGAACACGAGCGTCGCTTCAGCTGAGAGCGACACCTCTCCGTAGGCCAGGGAGCTCACCGAGAGCGACGACGTCGTGGGCTGCCTCCACGCCAGGAAGAAGCGCTGATTCGTCCCGCTCGTGACCGCCAGCGGCGCCTGCGTGGCGAGCATGTCGACCAACGTCGGGCCCGACTGGTCCACGAATTGGTACGACAGCGACGCCTGCCGCTCGACGCCGATGAGACAGGGAGTCGGCGCGCGACACTCGTAGTCGAACCCCAGCGGCCGCATGAGCGCCAGTGGGCGCACGGGGCCGGCCGTGCTCAGCCCGTCGGGGAACTGCAGGAGCGACACCCCCGACGACGACGACGACGCCATCACCTGAAAGTCCGTCCCGTCGAAGGACATCGCCTGCTCGTCTGCGATGAACGACGGCAGCCGCGTCACCGAGCCATCGACGCGCGCCACGAAGAAGGGCTGCACCACCTGGCCGCTGTTGAGGTCGCGGTAGCGCGAGAGGACGAGCGCTCCGTTGTTGCCCATGGCGACGGCCTGCTCCAGCAGCTCGCCCGGAACCGGCCCGGCGAAGAGTGAGTCCGTCGCGCCCAGCGTCAGGTCGTTCGTGCCCGGCGTGTGGTCGACCCAGATGAACCGCGCCTCGTTGCCGATTTGCCAGACCGCGATGCCCTTCTGCCCCTGAAACGAGACCTTCACGTCCCGCTGCGCAACGGGCGAGCGTGGGTACACCAGCGTTGGCCCGTTGGTCGTCATGCCCGTGTCGTTGAGCGCCGCCGAGGCGATGGTGCGCCGCGCGCCAGAGCCTTCCTGCCACGCGAAGTACACGCTGTTCGACTGCGACGACGAGACCAGCAGCGACGGCTCGACGCCCGTCACCGCCCCTATCTGCGCCAGCGGCAGGTTGTTGCGCACGTCGTGGAAGGTCAGCACGCCGCTGTCCTGGAACGATGCGAGCCGCAGCTGCCCCTCCTGCACGAACAACGTCCCCGCGGTGTGACCGGCCAGCGACACCTTCTGCTGCGGACCCATCGCGCTCAGTTCGTACAACTCCACCGAGCGGGTGCCGTCGTCGAAGTCGAAACCAATCCACCCCTCGCCCGCCAATGGCCCTGCGAAGACGAACGGCTGCGCGATGCGCCCGTTGAGCCCGAGCTGCGCGCGCAGGTCCACCCCGAGCGAGTTGTTGAAGAAGTAGACGTCGTCGTCGGTCTGCGCCGCCACGACCGTGTGCTGGCCGTCACGCGCGCACACCGTTCGCGTCACCACGCCCGCGTCGTAGGAAGCCCAGTTGCCGAGCACGTCGGCGTTCGAGCCGACGCCCGTGATGAGGTCGTTCGCCGTTTGAATGGTGAGCGTGCGCCCCGCGCCCATCGGGCTGGCCAGCGACTCGAAGCACACCCACACCACGCCGCGGTCGGAGAACACCGACGGCGCCCGCGCCTGGGGCCTCGTCCCACCCGGCATCATCACCTGCAGCGTCTGCGGGTTCATGCGCGCCACGCGCACCACCGGCGTGTTGCCTTGAAATTCCTGCCACGCGAGCACGAAGCTGCCGCTCGATTCCATGGCGAGGCCAGGCTGCGTCTGAGCGGTGGGTGCGAAGGCGAGGTGCTTCGCCGCTCCCGCATCGCCGCCGTTGATGCGCATGCCGAAGATGTCTTCGTCTCCGCGGCGCGTGTCGACCCACGCCACCACCGCCGGCCCACCATCGGGAGCCGAAGCGATGGTCGGTGCATAGCCCTCGTTCGGGAGCCGTCCTCCCGGTCGGGCATCGAAGAGCTGCACGTCGCCCACCACGGCGATTTGCGCGTTCGCCACGCCGGCGCCCACGAGCACGAAGAGCGCCACCCACGCACCGCGCTTGCGAGCGCGACGCGCGAAGAGCGCAGCGAACGCCAGCACGCCGAAGAGCCACCCCGCTGAGGAACCGCCGCCCGCGCTGCTGCAGCTCCCGCAGCTGGTGGACGTGAGCATGAAGACGCCTGCGTCCATTCCGCCGTTGGCGACGCCCCCGTCGTTGCCGACCGCCAGGCCGCCGTCGAATTCCCACGGGAAGACGAAGGCCTCGGTCACCTGCCGCGCGCCGAACTGCTCGAACACCACCACGCCGGTCGAGGACTTCTTCGAGGTCGCCACCGCGCGCGGGTTCGCGGTGGAATCGAACACGCGCCACGGCGGCCGACTGCCCACCTCGACGAGCCACGTGTGCGCGTTGCTGTCGGTGACGGCGACGACCGGCGGTTGGGTGCCGGCGGCGTCGATGGTCGAGGCGATGAAGGCTCCGCCGTCGCTGACCAGCGGGGTCGTGGCGAAGGTGGTCGTCATGTCCCCCGGAGCGAAGGACGCGCTGAACAACGCGGCCGAGGCCACGCCGGTGGGGTCCTGCCCCTGCCAGTGTACGTAGAACTTCTCGCCGTCGTTGGTGAGCGACACCGGTCCCGGGCGGCCCAGCGGGGTGATGTCGTCGGGCATCGTGAGGTCGCGCCGCAGCAACACCTGCTGGCTCACCGGGTCGACCCACACGAGCGCGCAGTGCCCGTCCATGCAGTCGAGGTCGAAGCTCGTGGCGCTCGTGGGGAAGAAGCGCGTGCTGGTGGTGCCGCCGTTGATTTCGGCGAGCTGGTACCCCGCGGCGAGCGCAGTTCCGACGAAGTACGACGCGCCCGTGTACGCGACCTGAGGCGGTGGTGGTCGCTCGGTCTGCGCCAGGTCCGCCATCAGGCTGGGCGTGAAGCTCGCCTGTCCGCGCGGCACGGTGAAGGTGAGGATGCGCGCCCGCCCATCGGCCTGGAAGGCGCGTATGGCGATGAGCGCATCGTTGTCTCCGACCGCCACGTCGAGCCCATCGAAGCGCACCAGCGCCGCGGCATCGGCGATGGTGAAGCTGCCCACCACCGTCTCGCCGAGCCGATTGATCCACTGCGCGCGAATGGCGTTCGACGCCTCGCGCCACACCACGAGCCCCAGGTCGTCGCGGAAGGCGACGCGCACGTCATGCTGCGCAGGGACGCCGTCGCGGGTGAAGAACTTCGGCTCGAAGCCCGCGTCGGGGATGCCACGGAGCATGGCGAGATTCAGGTTTCGCCCTTCGAGCAGTGTGCGGTCGGTCCACCCGACGAGAATCTGAAAGCCGCGCGAATCGGCCGAGAGCTCACCGAGGCCACCGGAGCGCCCGAACCCGTAGGCCCCCAGCGTCGTGCCGAGCGTCAGGTCGTGCACCATCAACTCGCGCCGCGCCGCCATGGTGGAAGGCGGCCCGAAGCTGAGCAGCAGGACGCGGCCGTTGTACGAGACCAGCGCCGCCTGACTCTCCTGCGGGAAGTTGCTCTGCACGCTCTGCCCCGAGTTGTCGAACCTGCGCACCTGCACGCTGTCGTTGATGGGGAGCAGCGCGCTCTCGCTCCACGCGATGTAGCGCTCGCCGATTTCGGTGATGACGACCGACGGAGAGGTCTGCGCCACCGTCCCCGCTGCGCTCTGGGGCAGCTGCACCTCGTTGTCTTCGTAGAAGAGGCGCACGCGGCGATTGACGAACTCGGCCGCGATGGCCCGTTTGCCTTCGCGCGACGCGACCGAGGTGCGCTCGACGAGGCCCCCGTCGACGTCGACGCTCAGGAGCACGCCGCCGCCGTCAGCGAGGAACACCTCGACTGCGCGCACCTCGAGCGTCGTCTGCGTCGGGCTGACGGTCTTCGAGTAGCCGACCACCACGCCCACCTGCGGGTCGAAGCTGAGCGACGGTGCACGCGCGTTGGGCACCGCCCGTGGCGGGCGGCGGCCGTCGGGGTTCACCTCGTCGTCGACGATGCCGACCACCACTGAGGGCGTGGTGAGCCCGCTCCCGTAGTCTTCGAAGGCGATGGCGAGCCCTCCGTCGCGCGTGGCGAGCACGGCAGGCCGCAGCTGCGCCGCGGGAAACGGCACGAGGTTGGTCAACACGAAGCCCGCGTCGAAGCTGGCGACGAGACCGAAGAGGTCGGGCGCGAGGCCCCGCCGGTCATCGGAATGAACGACCACGCCGTAGCTGGCGTTGGTGTTCCACGCGACGCTCGGGTTTCCTTCATCGGATTCCGACGGCAGGCCCATGAAGGGGCTGGGCGTGTCGACGATGCGCTGTGCTCTCGGGAAGACGAGCGGGTCGATGTGCAGCGGGAAACGCACCAGCGCGGCAGGGATGATCAGCTCGAGCCCATTTTCGGTGCGCACCACGTCGATGTGCGCGCGTTCTCGCGTGCTGGTGAGGACGAAGGCCTCGCCGTAGGTCCACCCGTCGTCGGCGCCTGGACCCGCGAACACGTGGCCATTCGCGTCGGCGTGGTGCCACGGACCGTCGACGCGCAGCCGCAGCCGCAACGCACCAGTGCCCGGCGCGCGCGCGACGAAGAGCTCGTGCTCGAGCCCGCCGTTCACCTCGGTCCACACCTCTTCGATGTCGCACGCGCGCTCGACGCTCACGCGAGGACCGACGCGCACGACCCGGGTGCTGCGCGTCTCGCAGGCGACGCCGTCATCGCGACGAATCGACTCCAGCGACAGAGACACCCCCGACAGGCGGAGTGCACCGTCAGCGGAAACCGGAGGAGCCGCTTGCAAAAAAGCCGCGAGAGCGAGGGCGAGCACGTCCGCTCAATCGTAGCCCTTCGGGCTGGAGTGGGCGAAGGTCGCGCCCATGTCGCAGGTGGTGGCGTTGCAGAGCCTGTTCGAGGGCCTGTTCGTCCGGGCGCTCCAGCCGAACGCGGCGTTCAAGGAGCGGCTTCGCGGGAAGGGCTTCGACCTCGCGCGCATGCAGCCGCGGTATCCGATTCAGGTGTGGATCGACTGCGTCGACGTCGCGATTGCCGAGGTCTACCCACAGCTGACGCGCGCCGAGGCGTGGTCGGCCATCGGAGACCGCTTCGTCGAGGGCTACTTCCAGACGCTCGTGGGCCGCATGATTGCGACCACCTTGCCGTTCCTCTCGGCGAAGACCTTCGTCGGCCGTTCTCCGCGCTTCATCTCCACCGGCCTCGACGGCGTGAACCAGGTGCTGACGTGGGAAAACGAGAAGACGGCGCTCTTGTCCATCAAGGGTGGTGGTGAGCTCGCGGGGCATCTGCTGGTCGGCGTGTGTCGCAACGCGTACCGCCGCATGAAGGTCGAAGGCGTGCAGCTCGAGCCCAAAGCGCTGGGTGGGCTCGACGCGGAACTGCGCACCATTCTCCCCTGAGGTTTTCCGTTTTTCCGGGGAGCTGTGACAATCACTTCATGCGGCGTGGGTTGATCATCATGTGGTTGATCACCGCGAGCGCATGTGGGCGCACCGAGCTGGTCCCTCCGGTCTCAGTGCGCGCGCAGCAGTGCGGAGACGGTGTGCTGACCGTCGGAGAGTCCTGCGACGACGGCAACGTCGATGACGGCGACGCGTGCCTGTCGTCGTGTGACTTCGCGAAGTGTGGAGACGGCGTGGTGTGGCGCGGTCGCGAGCTGTGCGACGAGCCTGCGAACGTCCCTGATGCGGCAACGGCCACCTGCACCGCGGACTGTACGGTCATCACCTGTGGCGACGGCCTGCGCCAGGGCATCGAGCAGTGCGACGACGGCAACCGCGACGAGAGCGATGGCTGCAGCAACCGATGCCTCCCCGCGATTTGCGGAGACGGGCTCGTGCAACGCGGCGTCGAGGCATGTGATGACGGCAACGCGGACTCCACCGATTCGTGCGTCGAGGGCTGCCTCGCTGCGCGCTGCGGTGACGGCTTCATTTGGCGTGACGTCGAGGCGTGCGACGACGCGAACTTCGACCAGACCGACGCGTGTCTGGTGGGCTGCATCTCCGCGCGCTGCGGAGACGGCTTCGTGCACGCCGGTGTCGAGCCGTGCGACGACGGCAACTCCGACGAGGGCGATGCGTGTCTGTCGAGCTGTGTCGAGGCGCGCTGTGGAGACGGCTTCGTGCGCCGCGGCTTCGAGCAGTGCGATGACGGCAACCTCGCGAACGACGACGGGTGTGTCGGTCAGTGCGTCCCCGCGCGCTGCGGAGACGGCTTCACGCAGAGCGGCGTCGAAGAATGCGACGATGGCAACCGCGACGAGCTCGACTTCTGCACCAGCGGCTGCCGGCTCCCGGTGTGTGGCGATGGCGTGCGCGCGGGCGGAGAGCAGTGCGACCTCGGCGCGGCGAATGGAGACACGCCGGCCTTCCGCATCACGCAGCCCAGTGGCACCAACATCGGCACCGACGCGCTGGTGCGCTCGAACACCGTGCAGGGTTTCTACGACTACCGGTCCGCGAGCTCGCACACCGGCCTCGAGCAGGTCGGAGAGAGTCGCATCTACCTGTACGCGAACTCGCTCACGGGGCGGCTGTCGCTGGTGACGACGCACGGCATCGACGCCGCGCCGGGAGCGATGCAGCCGCCATCCACCGTCCAGTTCGACATCGCCGGGCTGCCGTCGGGTGTGAGCGTCGAGGTGGCTGATGACACGCCTGGTGAGTTCTTCATGGGCGCAGCGGGGACTGGCACCGCCTTCGGCCGCTGGACGTTCGACAGAAACAGCGATGGTGGCGCGCTGGGGCCGCTGCCGTTCCCCGGGCGGTGGCGCATCACGGTCACTCCGCGCTTCATGACGGGCATCACCACGTGGGGCTGGGTGAAGGACGACGGCACGCGCATCCCGCTCGACATGACGCAGCCCATCACCATCGAGGCGCTCGACACGTCGTCTCAGTGCCGCGTCGATTGCACCGTGCCGACGTGCGGTGACGGCCGCTTCGATGCGGGAGAGGTGTGCGACGACGGCAATCGCAACGACGGTGATGGTTGCTCGGCTGACTGCCGCAGATTGCAGTAGGTGTCCGCGGCATGCGGTTGCGAATTCCGACGGCGGCCTGGGGCATCGTGAAAGAAGTCGCGCGGCATCTGCTGCGGCGGCCGGTGGTGGGGCTGGTGGCGGTGGCGCGAGACCCGAGCGGGCGCATCGTGCTCATCAAGCGCGGCGACACGGGCGAGTGGTGTCTGCCCGGCGGCACGCTGGAATGGGGCGAGACGCTGCAGGCGATGTTGCCGCGCGAGCTGATGGAAGAGGCGGGCGTCGAGCTGCTCGAGCCGGGCGTGTTGCTGGGCGTGGTGTCACAGCCCGAGAGAGACCCACGCTTCCACGCGGTGACGGTGGTGGTCAGCGCGAAGGTGTCGGACGTGAAGCGCGCTCCGATGAACTCGCTCGAGATTCTCGAGGTGAAGGCGTTCCGTGACGACGAGCTGCCGTCGCCGCTCAGTCATGGGCTGACCGACGTGCTCCAGAAGGCGCTCAGCGGCAAACTGGGTTGGGAGTAGCGACCAGTGTGTTGATTTGGTCGTTGCGTTACTCTCAGGCGAGTCGTGCGCTGCATGCCATGAGGTCGAAGTGGGTTTGGATTTTGGCTTTGCCGAAAGGTGGAAGAGCCCCTTGGCTCCGAGCGAATTCTACTCAGTTGACCAGTGAGTGAATCTGGCTGTCCTGACGACCAATTTCACTCAGTGGTCGACCCTGCGTCGAAGAACGCGCCCACTGCGCATCGTTTCGGCTCGAAATGAGGGGCTGTCACGCTTTTCGGCAGGGCGAATGAGCTCCACCAACCACTTCGACCCCAGTGCTGTGTCGGCGCTGCAATCAACGCGCAGCAGTCGTTTCTCCCCAACCTTCAGCGCTTCGTGGTGAGCCACTCGAGCTGGGTCCGCAGCGCGCGCACTTCCTCGACGCGCGGGTCCTCACCCTGCTCCTGCTCGAACCGGCGCGCTTCCTCGAGCGCCTCGCCGAACTTCCGTTCCCGCGTCAGGGCGACGAGCAGGCTCAACCGCACCTCAGGCTCGAACACGCCACCCGGGAACCGCGTCAGCGACGACCGCCACAGCTCGATGGACCGCGCCGGCTCGCGGCGCGCCAGCTCGAACAACGCGACCTCGGCCTCGACGCCTTCGCCCGCGGCGCTGCGCTCGAAGCACTCGGTGTCGCTGCAGTTGCTCAAAGCCCCCTGGGGCGACGCCGTTGGGAAGCCAATCGAAGACGGCGCGCTCGGCGTCAACGCTTCCGGAATCACCGGAGTCGCCGGCCACAGCCCCGACTCACCCGGCCCCAGCGTGCGCTCGACGCCCTGCCCGCTCCGCACCATCACGCTGCCTTCGAAGACGCTGACCCGCGTGCCCTCGCTGATGACCTCCGCGGCAAACCGCGCATCACGCGCGAACATCGTCACCTGCGGAGACTCGACCCGCAGCGAGACCGCCCGCGCCGTCTGGATGCGCCCGGCCTGCAGCTGCACCGCGCCGTCTTCGCGCTTCTCCCACTGCGCGCCGCGCGCGGCGACGACCAGCGGCTGGCGCGAACGCAACACCGCGGCCGTGCCGACCACGCCCACGAGCATCGCGAGCGCACCCGCGAACAGGAGCAGCCGCCCCGACGTGCGCGGCTTCGTCGCGCGCTTGAGCACGGCATCCCAGCCCGCGCCGACATCCATCGGGCGCGGCGCGATTTCGTGCGCGCGGCTGATCAACTCGGCGGCGCGGTGGTGTTGAGCCTCGTCCGCTCCTTCACGCCACGGGCGCTGAGTGGTGGCGTTCATCGCGCACCTCCCGCGTGCTCGAGCTCTTCGAGGCGCTGCACTTCCGCGGCGAACTCGCGGCGCGCGTAGAACAACCGCGTCCACACCGTCTTGAGCGGGATGTCGAGCGCCTGCGCGGTCTCTTCACCCGTGAGACCCTGCAGCTCGAACAACACGAACACGTCACGCTTCGCGCTCGAGAGCGGCGTCAGCGCGCGCTGCACGAAGGCCGACGCCTGCTTCTGTTCCAGCGTGCGCGCGGGCGACTCGGCGTTGGCGAGCTCCTTCGCGTCGTCGAGCCCCAACCACCGCTTCCACGTCGCGCTGCGGCGGCGGGTGGCGGCGACCTTGGTTGCCACTCCGAAGAGCCACGCGACCGGTGAGGCGGCCGCTGCGAGGTCCCCCGACTTGCGCAGCGCCACCACGAAGACTTCCTGCACCAGGTCGTCCGCGTCGATGCCAGGACCCGCGAGGCGCTGCAGTGTCAGCCGCAACGACGGCGCGTGCGCCACGTAGAGCTTGCGCACGTCGTCGAGCGACAGCGCAGCGGCTCCAGAGGCGACATCAATCTGCGCGGTCACCAGCACGACTCCTTTGTGCTCGAATCGCCTGAAAGCTTCAGATCCAACTCCGGTCTCGACACCTACGGCCACGCGATGGAAAGCCCCGCAACTCCAGCCACTTGCCAGATGCCGAGCGTGAAGGTCGGCCCGCCCGAGACGATGAGCTGATCCGACGGCAGGCGCAAGGCGACCGAACCCCTCAACACGAAGAACAACGGAGGGAGGAGCCGCACCCACATCGTCAACATCGCCGACGGCCCGATGCCCATCAGCGGGAGCGAGCCGTTGTTCGAGAACCCGCGCGTGGTGGCCATGAGTCGGAAGCCGCGTGCGCCGAGCCCGAGGTCGAACGAGAAGCGGTCGTAGAACACGATGCGCGCGCGCCCGTGCACGCCGAGCGACTGCGTGCTGAAGGTGAGCTGGCCTCCGTTGGGGTTCGCGGCATCGGCGATGACGGTCGAGTCGCCGTCGAGCACGCCATCGAGCGTGACGCCGAGCGGCCCGAAGTTGCCGATGTCGGCGACCAGCGTGCCGGTGAGCGTGACGGGCGTCTCGAGCAGTGACGAGAAGCCACCCGCGAGCGCGACGCGAATCTCGACGTGCGACGGAGGCACCCGCACCACGCCCGGCCCTTTGATTTCCGCCTCAGGTGGCGCTCGCACGCGCACGGGTGGTGCTGGTGGTGGGCGAGAGACGAGCTCGACGCCCGAGATGCCCGCATCGATGGTCGCCAGCAGCGCCACCAGGTCCACTGGACCCGCGTCGACCGCGGCCAGCTCCTCGCCCGCATCGCCGGGCTGGTCGTTCACGGTGGCGACGCCCGCATCGCTCGGAGTCGGCGTGCTCTTCACCACCACCTTCTTCGGAGGCGGCGGAACGACCGCTCCGGCATCGGGCTTCGGGGAATCAATCAGAGGTGGCGTCAGCGGCCCGCTCTTCGCCCACTCGCGAATCAGCGTGACGACGGCGAACTCGACGCCTTCACACCCGCGGCGCACGGGCACGGTGCGCACGAAGAGCACCGCGTCTCTGGTGCGCCGCGCGCGAAGACGCACGCCGTCCTGGCCAGACACGTCGACGTCGAGCACTCCGCTCTCGGCGACCGTCAGGCCCACACGTTCCAGCTCCGCGAGGAGCGAGGCCTGCTTCACGCACGGGGTCTCGTCGGCGACCGAGAGCGAAATCGGTTCTCCGGCCAGCGCGTGCCCCGCGACGAAGAGGATCAGGAGCGCCGCCCGCATCGCCCCGACCTTACTCCTGCGCTCAAGGCATCAACGCTGCCTGGTTTGCGCAGTACGCGTTCCACCCCACGGCGCCGAAGCGGCTGAGGTCCTGGAAGTGACTCTCGAAGAGCGTGACGTCGAGGTTGGCCGGCACGAGGACCGATGGCTCGACCGTGGCGTCGCGTCGAGAGAAGGCACACGCGGCGCGCCAGCGACCAGCCGCTTCGGGCACGAGGTCGGGCGCTTCGGCGAACCACAGCTTGAAGAGATTCACGCCCGCCGGCACGCCGACCGTGCCCGTTCCGCCCGGCACCGCAGCCATCGGCAGGCCCGTTACGCGCAGGTCGTAGCAGGTGCTGCCATTGGGCTGGGTGCGCGGCGTGCGCGACACCGTCACGCCACCCAGAAGCGCGTCGCTGAAGTGCGGGTCGGTGCCGCGGAGCACCTCGTCGAAGTCGGTGGTGCCGTCTCCATCACTGTCGGCGGCGGGGTCGATGCGCGTCAGCGGGTCGAGCTGGAAGCGCACCTCGAGCCCATCGGGGAGTCCGTCGCGGTCGGTGTCGACCATCGTCGCGCGCGTGCCGAGGAAGGCTTCAGCGAACTGACTGAGGCCGTCGCCATCGGAGTCGCGCGCCACGCAGCCGAGCGTGAGCGGCGCCTGCGGGTCGCAGCCGCGCGCGTCACGCACGCTGGGGTCGAAGCCCATCGCGCTGCGCTCGACCTCGAAGCGGTCGTCGAAGCCGTCGCCATCGGAGTCGGTCTCTGCTCCGTTCGTGCCGCGTGAGGCCTCTTCGGCGTCGGGGAGCCCATCGCTGTCCTGGTCGAGTTCCCACGCGCCGTGCCACGCGACGACCGACATCGGCTGGAGGATGAAGGTCTTCTCGACGTTGAGCGCGGCGAGCGAGTCGAAGTCGATGCCGGTGAGGCCCGCGTTGCCGAACGCAGCGAGCCCGGCGGTGTCGGCGAACTCCGCGAAGCTGCCGCCGCCATGCGTGGACAGCTCGTTGAGAATCGCGCGCGCCTCGATGTACGCGAACGCCGCGTTGCTCGGGGGCGCCACTGGCCCGGGCCAGCGCAGCTTCTGGCCAAGCACGTCGTCGCAGATGGGCCCGCAGGTCGAGATGCTCTGCAGGTTGCTGAGCAGCACGGAGGAGAAGCGCACGTCACCGATGTGGTGCGCTGCTTTGAGCGCGATGAGTTGATCCACCACGTTGATGAGCTGGCCGTCCTGGTTGCGATCAGACCCCGCGATGAAGCCGGTGATGGCGTCGGGGTCCATCGGGTCGATGGTGTTGCAGAAGCCCGGTTGGCTGTCGGGCCACACTCCGCGCGGCGTGTCGTCGTCGGCGTACGACGGCAGCGAGTCGTTGCGGGAGCAGCGCGGCTCGGGCGGGCCATCGGTGATGAGCACCACCACGTACCGGGTCAACGCGAGCTCTTCGGGGTTGATTTGCTCCAGCGCCGCGACGTCGGACGCGATGAGGCCGTGCGCGAACTCGAGCGCGCCTTGCAGGTCGCTCGCCTTGCCGAGCTCGGCCTGGAGGGTATTGACGCGCGCGCGCAGGGAGTTGTCGGGGCGCGCGAAGCGAGTGGCCCCGCTGAACGGCGGCCACACGCCCCTCACGTTGGTCTCGTACGGCACCAGCGCCATCGAGATGTTCGGCGACGCCGTGGCGAAGTCGATGAGCTTGTTGACTGCTCGCACGCGCGCGGGCTGCGTGACGCCCGGCGGCGACACTGAATACATCTCGCAGAAGCCCGGGCTCCCCTGGCTGCCGGGTGGGTCGATGATGCAGTTCGAGCCCGACTGGTCCACCAGCACGACGAGCTTCACGGGGAACGCCGTCGGGTCGGGCACCGCAGTGCACACCTGACCCGAGAGCGTGGCGGTGGTGGCGGGGACGCCCGCGTCGACGTTGCCGCCGATGGTGTTCACGCGCGGGCTGCAGGCGGAGGCGACGAGGAGTGCGACGGCGAGCGGCTCCCAGAGGGCTTTGCTTCGCATGGTGTGCGGGTGTGTCACGAGCGGCAGAAAGCTTCAGAAAAGGGGGCGGAAATGATCCGTGATCTGTCAGGTCGAGTGACAGTTCGGTCGAAAGTCGAGAGTCCCACAACGTCCGACAACGCGGCATGACTCTCTCCCGCGCCACCGTTTCGAATCGTGCTGCTGCCGTTCGCTCTGCGCTGCTGAAGGCCGACGTGAACCGCGATGGAAAGTTGTCCGCCGCGGAGCAGCGTCGCGCGACGAACGCGCTGACTGGAGCGAACGACGTCGCGGTTCGCGAGGCATACAAGCAGGCGCGCATGCGCAGCGGCTTCGTGAGCGTGTCGAAGGCGCGCGGCCTGGTGAACCTGGCGTTGTCTCGTGCGCTCGCGGCCGATGGAAATCGCAACGGCGTCTCGGCGACGGAGCGCGCGCGGCTGAGCGGTCCCATCGCGCGGGCGCTGACGCGGGGCGCGACGGGCGGCACCACGGGTCCGAAGCCCACCGGAAACATCGGCACCTTTGGTCCGAAGGCGAAGCGGCTCGCGGAGGCGGCGCGTCGTCAGGCCCGCTTGATGAACACGCGTGGTTGGTGCGCGCGCGGAGTGAATCGTGCGTTGCGCGCGGCCGGGCTCTACGTGTCGCCGCTGCCAAGCGCGTACATGTACGCGAAGAAGTTGTCGGGCGATTCGCGGTTCCGCGAGATCCACGGCCTGAGCAAGGCGCAGCTGACGAAGCTGCCTCCGGGCGCGATTGCGGTGTTCGAGGGCTACACGGGTGGCCGGTCGAAGCACGGGCACATCTTCGTTTCGCTCGGCAACGGGCTCGAGGCGAGCGACCACATTCAGCGCATCGCGACCCACGGTCGTTTCCGCGTGTTCGTCCCGAAGGGCTGACCGCCGCGGAAGTTGGTGCAGTTCCAGCGATAGATCGATCTCCAAACGCATGCGTTCAACGCACCTCACCGGAGGTGTGCCCTGCGAATCCCCATCACTGCGACGCTCATCACGATGCTCGGCTGCGTTCACGCGCAGTCCACGTCAGCAGACTCGTCTGCTGGGAGACACGTTCAACCCGCCCAGGAAGTCGACGTCGCAGTCCTCCGAGCGAGAGGACAAGCCGGCCTCGACTCGCTCCTTGCGCGCTACGACCTGACGACCGACGCGACTGAACGCGCGAAGCTCTCCGACGCCATCACACTGGTCGCCGCGCAGAAGGACGCCGTCGTCTCGCGCCTCTATTGGTACGACGACCTCGACGCAGCGAAGGCCGAAGCGAAGCGCACCAACAAGCCCATCCTCTCGCTGCGCATGTTGGGCCGGCTCGACCAGGAGCTCTCGTGCGCCAACTCGCGCTTCTTCCGCACCACGCTGTACGCGAACGCCGAGGTCTCGAAGTACCTGCGTGAGCACTTCGTTCTCCACTGGAGCAGCGAGCGCCCCGTTCCCGTTGCCACCATCGACTTCGGAGACGGCCGCAAGGTGACGCGCACCGTCACCGGCAACTCGATTCACTACGTGCTCGACGCGAATGGAGCAGTGGTCGACGCGCTCCCCGGGCTCTACGGCGCGAAGACGTTCGTCGAGGTGTTGAAGCGCACCGAGGGGCCAGTCACCTGGTCGCAGCGCGCACGCGAGCGGTGGCACAACCAGGAACAGCGCGCGATGTTGGAGCGGTTCAACGCTGATCAGCAGCGCGTGGGCATCAAGACGGTGTCGAACGAGCTGCCGACGTTGCCAGGGTTGTACGTCGCGGGTGTGTGGCCGAGCGCCGAGCGTGCGGTGCCGATGGCGATGCCCAAGGCGATGGTGGAGCTGCCGATGGTGCGCGGGCTCGTGCCGGATGGTGGTGCGGGGCTGGAGAAGGACCCGACTCCATGGGAACGCATCGCGCAGGCGCGCGCTCGGGAGTCGAAGCTCGATGCGCGGTCGCGGACGCTGGTGTTGTCGAAGAACCCGGTCGATGTGACGTCGCCGACGGTGCCGGTGCTGAGCGAGGGGTTGGCGGATCAGATGATCAGTCGGTTGGAAGCGAGCATCGCGGCGGACACGGCGCGCAATGAGTACGCGCTGCACGCGGTGATTCATCGCTGGCTGCAGGAGAACCCGAGCGTGTCGATGACAGACTTGAATCGCGAGGTGTACGCGCGGTTGTTCCTGACGCCCGCGACGGATCCCTGGCTGGGCTTGGTTCCGGCGCTCACGTGGACTGGTTTGCCGAACGACGGCATTCAGCTGTCGAAAGCGAAGTGAGCGCTGAAGACGATCGCCAAACGGCTCTGAGGTCGAAGTCGATCAAGGTGTCCGTCGCCGTGCTCGACGCCGACGTGCCTCTCGAGCTTCGGGCGAGTTGTTCGCACTTCATGAGGGAGGGGGGCGTTGGTCGATTTTGGGTAGTTAGAACTACCTGAAGTCGTCACGCGCCCTGCCCTCTGTGCATCAACTGAGGAAATTCGGCTCGAAGCTCGAGGGGCACGCGCAATTTCGGCAGTGCGTTCGCCACCCAGCCCTCACTTCGACCCCAAGGCAGTTGTTCGTCATCACTTCATCGGGCCGACGTACCCGCGCTCGCGCAGCTGCTTCTCCACCAGCGCCTCGTGCGCCTGCTCGATGGGCCGCGCCGCATCGCCATGAA
The DNA here is from genome assembly GCA_016792935.1 of Archangium sp. Taxonomy (GTDB): domain Bacteria; phylum Myxococcota; class Myxococcia; order Myxococcales; family Myxococcaceae; genus Archangium_A. The sequence continues at coordinate 51,759 of JAEUJS010000556.1, forward strand.
GCGCACGCATCGCCGCGCCAATCGCCTCGAGCGACGACATGCCGCCACTCGGCGCCGCACGCAGACTCACGCGACCTTCCGGAGCGACCAGCGACCACTGCCGCAACTTCCGCAGCTCGGGCACGCGCTGCATCATCTTGCGCGCCTGACTCCACGAACCGTCGAGCACCACCACGGTCTTCGGCGGCGGCGTCGGCACACCACCCACCCCACCCGGCCACAACAACCACGCGTCGTGCAGATCATCGACCCGCAGCTCGACGCCCTGCACGCCGAACATCCGCACCTCGAGCTCGGGCCACGTGCCGCTCGCCGCGCGAATGGTGTTGGACCGCTGCGCCAACTCCAGCACGTGCTGAATGACGACCACCCCCGTACGTTCTCCAACACCACTCATGCGCTCACTCATCTTGATGCTCGCCGTGCTGTTCTCTTTCACCGCCATGGCCGACGAGAAGGAGAAAGACGAACTGAAATTGCCCGAAGGCAGCGCCGACTACACGCGCACGCTGAAGCTGGTGCTCGAGTACAAGCACAAGAAGATCGACTTGAAGGCGCTCGAGAAGAAGCTGCTCGCGCTCAAGTTGCCGCCGCACGGCCAGGGTGACCTGTACATCACCGCTCCGTCGCCGATGCCGCCACCGGGCGTGAAGTTCGAGCCGGCGCTGATGCCGTCCGACTGGCTCAACACCTGGGGCGAGGTCGCGATGACGTTCTGGAAGGGCGACTTGTCGCAGGCCGACTACGAGACGTTGCACAAAGCGGCGCACGGAAAGCTGCCGGGCTTCCCGAACTGCAAGCCGAAAAATTGATCAGGGCCGCGTGCGTGTCACCGTTACACGCATGATCCAACGCAAACAGCCCCGTATCGAGAAGTGCCTCCCCATCAGCATCGCGTCTCCGAACAAGGCGCCGTCTGATCGCCGCGCGGCGCTGTCGTCTGATCTCTCCTCGAACGGCTTCTGCCTCGAGACCACCTCGCTGCGTCGTGCGGGTGAGACCGTCACCGGCTACGTGCTCCACGGCAACAAGGAGCTCACCTTCTCGGGCAAGGTGAAGTGGGTGCAGCACGGCAACCCGATGGCGAGCACGTGGCACCGCATGGGCGTGGAGTTCATTCGCGTCTCGCCCGGCCTGCGCGCGTTGTTGTCGATGCTGACCAACCCGACGCTCCGCTAACAAATTTTCTGTGCGCGCAGCTCGGCGGTGAGCATCGTCTCGAGCTCGCGAATGTTCCGGTACACCAGACAGCGGTGCCCCTTCACGTCGAACCGCAGCTCGTTCACGTCGCGCACCAGCAAGATGGTCGGCACCTTCGACGCCCACGCGTAACCGACCTCCAGGTACACGTTGGGGTTCGCGCCGGTGAGCTCGGCCACCACGACCTTCGCGGTCTCGATGCGCGAGAGGATGCGCTGAATGATCAGCCCCTCGAACACCGCCGCGTCCACGCGCTCGCAGAGCAGCCCCGCCGCGTGCACCGGATTCTGAATGCCGTAGTGAAAGACGTCTTCGAACTCCGGAGCGAAGGGCATGGCGACGAACGCGTGCGGCTTCTGTTCCACGCCGGCCACGCCGTGGGTCGGGAGTGAGGGCGGCTTTTCCACCAGCACCGCGGTCTGACTCGACGGCCGCTCGATGCGGAACGTGTCTCCCGCGAGCGAGACGCCGGGGAGCCCGGGCAACTTCGTCATCAACGTGAGGTGCAGCCGCTTCGCGCGCGCCTCTCGCTTCTCGATGATGCTGATTTTCTGCAGCGACGCCGGCACCTGACCGCGCGCGATGCCGTCGATGAGCCCGCCCGCGAGTGCGAGCACGGCTTCACCTTCGTCGAGGCCGCAGTTGGCGCCGTGCACCGTGAGCGCGAGCGTGCGAATCGACGAGCCGCGCTCCTTCAAGACCTCCAGCGTGCGCGACGCGAAGATGCGCACGTCGTGGTACCCGAGGTGCGAGAGCGGGACGGTGCCGAGGAAGAGCACGTCGGTGGCCTTCAGCGCTCCTTGCGACGGAGTGAAGCGCGGCAGATTGACCGGCGCTTCGAGCGAACGCTTGCTGATGCCCTTCCCTGCGAGCTTGTCGGCGACCAGTCCGTCGGACGCGTGAAAGCCCTGCGCGTATTTCACCGCGAGGACGTCGGCTTCGATGTCGAGGATGTCGGCGTTGACGACGGCTAAATCAATCGATGGCACGCGCGGAGTGTACGCGAATCGGTCCCCTCTCCCTCGGGGAGAGGGTCAGGAGGGAGAAGCCAATTCCACAGAAGCTCACAGCCGCTTCACGATGCGGAACTCGAGGTTCACCGGCTCCTGCGGCGTCGAGGTGCGGAGCCGCTCGCAGATGTCGCCCGTGAAGATGACGGCCTGCTGCGCCTCGACGTATTCCCACGTGGTCGGGCTCGGTGACACGTTCTCTCCGTCGATCAACACCGAGAGGTAGCCGGGCTCATCAGGCTTCTCCGCCAGCTCGAACTTGCACGGCTCGGGGTCGACGGCCGCGGAGATTTTCGCGAGCGCGTCTTCGAGCTCGGTCGCGTTGCTCGCCGCATAGAAGCTCTGCTCGCAGAGGTGCGTGGTGGTGTTGCATGCACCGCCTCCACACTCGCCCGTCGTGCCATCGGGGCAGCGGCGCGGAAAGCCGCCTTCATCGGCCATGGCCTTGAGCACCGCGGGGCCTGGACCTGAGGCGACGTCGGCTCCGAAGCCGACCACCACGGTGCGGATGTCCTTCTGGAACAGCGCGCGCACCTGCGCGACGGAGTTGTCCGAATCGAGACAGCCGATGTTGCAGTAGTTCGCGGTGGTGGTGGCGCAGTTGCCGAGCGTGCAGCTGCAGGCGTTGATTTGCTGCGTCGAGCACGACTGACCGGGCTGCGCGCAGGCACAGAGACTTGCGGGCGCCTGGGTGTTGCAGTTGGGCAGACCGTCGGTGAGCAGCACCACGAGGTCGGTCCGGCCGTCGTTCAAGTCGTTGAGGCCGGGGTTGGTGCTGACGAAGTTGAGCGCTCCGCCCGTCGGCGTGCCACCGGTCGGGTCGTTGGTGAGCGTGCGGAGCGTGTCGTTCACCTTGCGCGCGTTGTCGATGAGCGCTTGATCAGTCCCTTCGTCGTTTCGAGTCGGCCCGGGAATCGATTCGTTCACCACGACCGGGGCGCGGCACGCATTTCCCGTATCGACCTGCGGGAACACGGTGAGTCCGAAGCGCGCCACGTTTCCACGATTGGTCAGGAAGGAGTTCATCGCGGCCCGCATCTCCGTCACGCGCGTGGGGCACGCGGCAGGGCAGCGGTTCTGCAGCGAGCTTCCGCAGCCCGCGGGACACGCGGAATTCGTGGTGTCGGTGGGGAGCAACATCGAGCCCGAGTTGTCCACCAGCAGCATGATGTTGGGCTTGAGGCGCTTGCTGGCGAAGACCTCGACCTGCCGGCGCTGGCTCACGGTGAACGGCTCGACGCGATTGAACTCGTACGTTTGGCAAGACGACGCCAGAGCCACGAGCGTGGCGAGGACGCGAAACGGTTTCACGGGAGACCTTTCGAAGAGACGGAGACGACGCCCTTTCGAGAGTGAGTGGAGTGAGGCTCCGAAATCCGTTTCGATGCCGCGCCGATGGTCCTCAAGTCCCGATTTCGCGTGCACATCGTCGGGCCGGTCTGTCGCTTCGTCGCCGAGCGCGGTGGAGACGTTGCAGCGCTGCTGAAGAGGGCGCAGCTGCCGGCCGATGCGGCGACGCAGCCGTGGGTCGAGATGACGTTGCCGGCGTTGCACCGCTTTCATTCGGAAGCGGAGAAGGCGAGCGGTGAGCCGCTGCTGGGCGTGCGCGTCGGGCAGTCGTTGCCGCCGACGACGTGGGATGTGATTCAGCTCGCGTGTCGCAGCGCGAAGACGCTCGGAGAGGCGTTGCGTGCGGTGCCGGCGCTCATCGGGTTGTTCAACGTGTACGTCGAGCTGCAGGTGACGCCGGGTGATGGTTCCGACGCGGGGCGGGAGCCCGGAAAGAGCGAGTGGTCGTTGGATCATCGAATCGCAGGCGAGCCGGAAGGACTGTCGCGGCACGGCAACGAGCTGTGGGTGGCGACGGTGCTCTCGCAAATGCAGCGCGTGACGGGGGCCGAGGTGAAGCCCACGCGGTTGTGGTTCGGGCACGCGAAGCCGAAGTGCGCGAGCGAGGTGGGCGCGGCGCTCGGTTGTGCGCGCGTGACGTGGGGCGCGGGCTCGACGGGCCTCGCGGTGTCAGCGCGCGATGCGGAGCGCGCGGTGCTCTCGGCGGATCCGATGACGGCGCAGGTGTTGGACCGCCTCGCGACGCAGGTGTTGGGCCAGACGGCGCAGCGTCGCGGAACGGCCGCGCTGGTCTACGGAGCGTTGCGCGAGATGCAGGGTCGCGTGCCGGGCATTCGCGAAGTGGCGAAGACGTTGGCGTTGAGTGAGCGCTCGCTGCAGCGCGGGCTGCAGGAAGAGGGAGCGAATTTTCGTGAGCTGGTTGATCAGGCGCGGCGCGATTTGACGCGTGAGCTGCAGGCGCGCGAGGTGCCGCTCGATGAGGTGGCTGATCAGCTCGGGTACGCCGACGTCGCGTCGTTGAAGCGCGCGATGGCACGCTGGGGTCGCTGATCAGCTTGGTCCGCTGCGGTCTCCGCAGGACGATGACTGGTCAGTTCGCGATCGCTCGAAGCTCGCCGGGCACGCGCGCGTTGAACTCAGCGTTCCGAACCCGCCCACCACTCGTCCTCGAGGAATTCGCGCGCCCCGAACGCGCATTGGCGTCTCGTGCACGACCTCTGGCGCCTCGTGCCGGGAGCGAAATCACGCTCCGAGCGACATTCTCCGCATGAAAACGCTCCTGCTCGTCGCGCTCCTCGCTGCTCCCGTCGCCTTCGCTGAAGAGGTTCCACGCAACAACCTCGTCGGAGCCAGCGTCGTCGGCTTCGCCGGCTTCCTGCGCCTCAACATCGGCTCGTACGAGGTCTTCTACGAGCGGCGCTTCGGCTCGCACGCCGTGATGGCGACGTTCGACTTCATCCACGTGCACCAGGCCAGCGAGCACCTCGGCAGCCACCAGTGGACCTTCGGAGGCGCCCTCACCTACCGCTACTTCTTCGACTTCGCCCCCGGCCTCTTCCTCGGCCTGAAGGTCGGGCATCGCCGCGGCTTCGGCTACTTCATGGCGCACTCCGCCGAAGGTGCGATGGACCGCACCGACCTCGTGAACTCGCAGTGGTCCGTCGTGCCGCAGGTGGGCTTTCGGTTCGAGCCGTTGCCGTGGCTGCGCATCACCACGCGCTTCGGGCTCGGCTACGGGCCGTACGCCGTGACGCCGCGCTCGCGCACCGACGCCGCCGCGCTCGAGGCCGCGCAGCTCTCTCGCGACACGCTGGCGACGTCAGCGCTCATCACCGACACCGAGTTCTCCATCGGCTTCGCGTTCTGAGTTGCGCTCACTTCTCGGGGACCATGCCCTTCGCGTACATCCACTGCAGCGTCGAGAAGAAGCTCGGCGCGGTGCCCTGAACCATCCGCGGTGATTCGTCGTACTTCCAGTCGTCGTCTGCCTTCAGGTCCTTCACCTTGTCGACCAGCGACTCGAGGTCGTCGGTGCTGAACTTCGCGAGGTGCTTCATCAGTTCCGGCGTCGGCACGCCAATCTTCGCGGCGACCTGGTTGAGGAAGGTGCCGATGTTGCGGCGGTCGGTCTGCACGACGTCGCTGAACGCCTCGGCGACGTTGGGCGGCAATCCACCCGCGGTGAGGAACGCCTTCGCATCGGCTTCGTCTGCAGCTTCCGCTTCCGCCGCAGGGTCGCTCCCCCACACCTTCTTCACCACGAACGAGCCGAGGGTCAGCGCCGCTCCTGCCGCGACGCCCGCGGGTCCACCGAGCATCAGCAATCCACCGACCGCCGACATGCTGCCGGCCACGCCATCTCCGATGTTTCCGTCGGCGAACGACTTCACGGCGCCGAAGCCTTCGAGCAGCGCGCCTGCGGCGCCGAGCACCTTGCCCGCGATGGCCGCGCCCTTGCCCAGCCCCTTGAGGGAGTCGGCTTTGGTGAAGGCCTCGATGAGGTACTCGGTGGTCGACGCCGCGAAGGCACCGGTGCCCACCACGGTCTGCATCTGTTCGTGGAGCGCCTTGTCTCCGAGGTCCTTCCAGCCCGCGATGGTGCCAGGGAGGCTGAGCACCACGCCGAGCCCCTTGAGCGCCTTCGCGTTCTTCGGCGACACGCTCTTGAGCGCGTCATCGAAGGCGAGGTGCGACGCCGCGTTGGTGGGGTCGAACTTCTTCATCGCCGCCGAGAGCGTCGCCGCGCCGCGCATGTCGAGGTCGAGCAGCGCGCGGTTGGCGACGAGGAACTTGCCCATGTCGAGCTTTTGCAGCGCTCCACCCGAGAGCGCGAGGCTGGCCGCCGCCTTGGTGACGATGCCGGCCACTTCGCCCTTCGCGCCGAGGAGCGTCTTGCTGTCACCGGCCCACGAGCCGAGCTTCTCGAGCCAGTTCGGGTTGCCGAGCACCTGCTGCTTGAGCTGCGCCTTGATTTCCTTCTGGCCGGCGCGCGTCTCGAGAATCTTCGGGAGGTCTCCCTTGAGGTCGTTCTTCGCTTCGACGAGCGCCGGGTCGTCGGGCAGCGTCTCGAGCTGACGCACGAGCGCGAGCGACGCGTTGGCCGCATCGTCGAGCGCGTCGAACTCGGACGTGTGGCGGTCCGTGAAGGTCGCGATGGCCTTGTCGAGTTGCTGCGGCGTCATGGTGTCCTTGAAGCCGTAGACGAGCCGCGTGAGGTCGGCCTGCGTGTCGACCACCACGTCGCGCTTCTTCTTGAAGTCGGCGCGGATGTCGCCAATCGCCTTGGCCACGTTGCCGGCGAGCGCCTTCGCCTCGTCGGTCTTCCCGAGCGCCTTGAGCTCGGTCATTAGCGGCGCGACGAGCTCGATGCCCTTGCCGTCCTTGATGGCCCTGCGCAGCTCGGTGGTGAAGCCAGGCTTGCCTCCATTGCCGGAGCGGCCCGCTTCGTAGAGTTCGGAAGGCGACACCTTGATTCTCTTTGCGAGCTCTTTGATCAACACCGGCCGCAGTGTGGGGTCGGCGGCGCTCACGGCATCGGCGTACGAGCGCAACGCCGCGCGATCCCACGTGGCACGCGAGGCGATGACGCCGAGTTCGGCGTGCGCGCCTTCGAGAATCTGCTTCTGCAGCGCGGGGCTGGCGTTCTTCAACTTGTCGGCGAGCACCTGCGCGCCGTTCCCGGCGGTCGCGGCGTTCTTCACCGCGCTCACCATCTCGCCGCCGCCCTTCTTCAGGGAGCTGGCCAGCGGTTCGCCGCCAATCACCTCGGCGTAGCGTTTGGGGTCCATCGTCGCGAGCTGGCCCATCGACTCGAAGCCATCGACGAGCGGAAACGGGAGCACGCTCGAGCCGAGCTCCTTCGCCATCAGGTTGGCGTCACGCTGCGCGGCGAATGCTTCCGACTGGAAGCGCATGTTGCTCGTCTCGAGGTGGCGCACCTTCACGTCAGCCTCGAAGACCTTGTCCTTCACGGTGCGCAGCGCCCCTTCCGCGTCCTTCAACTTCTTCACCAGCGCAGGTCGCTGATGCGCGGGGGCCTTCTCGAGCTGCGCCTTGAGCCCGGCGACCTTCGCCTCTGCGCTCTCGACCTGCGGCTTGAGCTCGGAGACGGCTTGCTTCGCCCTGGTGACTTCGGCGGCGTGCGCCTTCGAGGCAGCGAGCTTTTCGCGGCCCAGTTCCATGGCCTTCGCGTACGCAGCGTTCCTGGGGATGGCGGTCATGCGTCGTCGGGTTTGCACCGCACACGCCACACACCAACGGACCACAAAGAGGACAGTTGTGGGGAAACCCCTGTCGGGTCCAGCCGACACCTGCTGTTCGGACAAGCCGACGTGACGTCACATGACGCAGCGCGAACGGTGGGGAATGCTAAGCAGCGGGCCCATGCGCAAGCTCCTGCCGTTGTTGGTGCTCTTCGTCTTCGCCGCGGCCTGCACGCCGATGAAGACCATCAAGACGTCGAGCCTGGTCTTCCTCACCCCCGCCGGAGCGACCATCGCCATCGCGCGGCCTTCAGCCGAGGTGGTGCCCGCCGTCGAGCAGTTGTTCGGCGACCGTGGCTTCGCCGTCTACGACCGCAAGGACGTGAGCACGACCGACAAGGTGCTCTTCTTCAAGGGCAACCGCGACCGCATCAACCGCCGCGGACGGCCTGATCAGTATGGCAACACGCCCACGGGCTACGACGCATACGGGAACCCGACGTATGGGCCGCAGTACAACTCCAACCCGTACAACGCGAACCAGCCGACGAATCCGAATCAGCCGTACGGCTCGACGACGGCGACGGGCCAGCCTCCGACGACTGGAGCGACCACCAACACCGGCGCCTCGCCCACCGCGACCACGCAACCGCGCTCGGGCACGGCCGACTCCGCGCAGATGCGCGAGCAGAACTACGTGTCACGCGACGTGGGCTCGTGGTTCTCGGTGCGCGCCACGACGGAGAACAACCGCACGGTGCTCAAGTTCTACGGCAAGCCGACGGTGTTCAACGCCGAGGGCTGCGGCCAGGGCGACAGCGATTTGCGCGACACTGGCTACTCGTGCCGCGAGCTCACCGTGCGCGCCGACTGGCCGGGTCACCAGCTCGTCGAGGGCCGTGAAGAGACGCAGGTGATCAGCACCATCATCGCGGTGCTCGGCGAGCGCTGGCCGCTGCAGTAACTCTCATCAGTCGAGACAACGAAGTGGAGCGTTCGCGCCGCGTACTCGAGGCCGGACGGTCTTCACGCGGGTCTTCCTGAAGATCAGCGCGGATGCGCGTGGAGCGACGGTTGCTCGTCGTCCGCGCATGAGCGAACGGGCCCAGCTGAGGCGCAGGCGAAGAGTGAGCGCGCCTCATGACGCCAGCTTGCGACGGCTGCTCCGAGAGAAGGGCCTTCGACGTCACGGTGCTCGATCTCGCTGCGACGCCGCTCTCCACACTCTCGAAGCATCCCACGCTGCGTGGAGGGTTGTTGGCGCTGAAGGCGGCTGCGACGCCTGATGAGCGACTGCGCGAAGTGCTGGTGAAACTGTTCGAAGCACTCCGGGACGACCCGTCGACGCGGGAGTTCTTTCTCAAGTACCTTCTGGTCGTCAGCAATCGAAAGGCGCAGAAGCTGATCAAGCAAGTCGAAGCGGAACAGGAAGGAGAAGGTCAGATGCAGTCAATCGCAGAGTTTCTCGACGCGCGTGGGTTTCGCCGGGGCAAGCGGAAGGGCCACGCAGAAGGTCGCGCAGAAGGTCGGGCAGAAGGTCGGGCAGAAGGTCGGGCAGAGACTCAGCGCGAGTCGCTGAAGAAGCTTCTCGGAGCACGCTTCAAACCCATCGCTCCCGCGGCGCTTCGTCGCATCGACAAAGCC
>JAEUJS010000395.1 GCA_016792935.1 Archangium sp.
TCGCCTGCGTCGTCGACGATGACGATCAACATCTACCCCTGAGCGGGTTCGTCAGGCCTTGAGCAACGGCGAGCGATGCGTCAATGAGCGCATCGCGAGCTTGTCGAGCTTGGTGGATCGGTAGACGTCGAGCATCCGATCCTGGCCCTGACGCCACACACTCATCATCGTGCAGTTGCCCGTGAAGCGGCACGCCTCAAAGCCCCTTGGGGCGACGGCGTTGGGTGGGGAACCAGCGTGATCCTTCTCGGTGCACACGTTGACCGAGATCGGCCCTTCCACCGCCTCGATCACCTCGAGGAACGTGATGTTCGAGGCCGCGCGCGCGAGCGAGTAGCCGCCGCGCGAGCCGCGCACCGACTTCACGAGTTCCTGCTTCACGAGCGTCTTCAGGATCTTCGCGAGGAATTCCTCGGGAATGTCCATCTGGCGGGCGATCTCGCGAAAGGACGTGCTCTTCCCTTCCGGCAATGACGCGAGGAACAACATCGCGCGCGTGCCGTACTCAATCTTCCTGGAGATCTGGAAGGCGTGCTGCATGGAGGAGTAAGGGTCGCAATACCATGATCGACCTGCACTCGCACACGACCGCTTCCGACGGGCAGTACGCCCCGCACGAGCAGGTCGCGATGGCGGCGAAGGCAGGCGTCACGGTGCTGGCCGTCACTGATCACGACACGGTCGCGGGCCTTTCGGCGTGCGCAGAAGCTGCGCGGCTCAACGGCATCCGCCTCATCAACGGCATCGAGATCAGCTGCACGCTCAATCGTCGCGAGGTGCACATCCTCGGGCACTTCGTCGATCCCACCGAGCCGGGCCTCAACGCCTACGCCGCGCGGCTGGTCACCGAGCGCACCTCACGCATGCAAGCGATGATCGACAAGCTCGTCGCCATCGGAGTGCCCGTCACGCTGCAGCAAGTGCAACAGCTCGCCGGAGACGCGACGTTGACCCGCCCTCACCTCGCGCGCGTGCTCGTCGAGTTGCGCATCTGCACCTCGAACAAGGAAGCCTTTGATCGTTTCCTCGGTGATGGAAAGCCGGCGTGGGTGCAGCGCTTCGAGCTGACGCCGCGCGAGGCGATCGAGATCATCCACCGCGCTGGAGGCACCGCCACCATCGCGCACCCCGGCAGCAGCAAAGTGCACCGCGGAGAGATCGAAGACCTGGCGAAGGCCGGCCTCGATGGGCTCGAGGTGATTCACAAAGATCATCCGCCGTCGCAGCGAGAGCAGTTCGCGAAGTGGGCGACCGAGCTCGGGCTCGTCGCGACCGCGGGCAGCGACTTCCACGGAGAGAAGGTCGCTCCCGATCGCAACTTCGGCTCGGTCGGCATGGACGCCGCGGAGTTCGCGCGTCTCGAGGCGCGGAGACCGAAGTCAGCGTGACGGAGAAGGAGCCCTTCCCCGCCCCTGCGGGAGAGGGGAAGTCAGTCAGCTACTGCTTCGGTTTGTCCTTCCACAGATTGGGATCGATCGTCGGCTTCTGCACCGTCGTGTCGAGCTCGACGCGCCCGTTCGCCGCGTTGTCCTTCCCGCCGACCGACTTCGCCGTGACGCTCAGCGGGTTCGCGCCTTCCTTGAGCACCACTGGCGCCTCGAACTTGCCCTTCGCATCGACGGCGATCACCCGACCCTGCACCTCGACCAGTGCGCCGGGCTCGGTCTCGCCCTTGATGGTGAACTTCGACTTGTTCGTCACGCCGCTCGGCAGCTTCACCTTGAGCAGCAACGACGTCGGAATCGGAGCAGGCGCACTCGGCCCCTCACCCGGCCGCACGATCGACTGCTGACCGGCGCGCACGATCACCACGCGCCCACCACCAGCGAAGCTCACCTCACCGCTCTCGGACCCCACCGCCACCGTGCCCTTGCCGTTGCTCGCGATGGTGAACACGCCGCCGTCGGTCGTCGCCACCGCGTCGCTGTTGCTCGCGCGCACCTCGAACGTGTGCCGCCCGCCGCCCTTCACGGTGGCCTTCGCCATACCGCTCTCGAGGAGCAGCTTGGTGATGCTCTCCTTCAGCTCGCCGATGCCGACCTCGGTGCCCGGTTCCATCTTCACTTCCCAGGTCTCTTCACCGACGAGCACGGCGTAGCTGCCATTCGTGGTGCGCACACCGTCACTCGGGTTCAGCGTGTCGCCCGACTTCGCGTCGACCCAGCCGCCATCGAGGCCGCGGCGAATCTGAACCGTGCCCTGCACGTCGCCGAGGTGGATCTCGATCGCGGCTCTCGGCGCGACGACGCCTGCATCAACGGCTGCGGGATTGGGGACGACGACCGGCGGCTGCTTGCCCGAGCCATCGGAGAGAAACAGCCACCACGCGACCGGAACGACCGCGACGATGCCGAGAAGGGCGACTCCGAAAATTGCGCGGGAAGACATGCGGCCTTTGGCGAAGTGTACCCCGATTGGGTCAGACGCCAGTTTCGGACACCGCGTTCCTGGTGCGGCCGGGGCGATTCTCCGTCGCCCGGACAACGCGCGGCGTTTGCGTTGCGTCGGCCGTGCGTCGGTGCGTCGGGCGTCGGGCGTCGGGCGTCGGGCGTCAACCGTCGAAGGCGCGCTCAGCCGGTGATCCCGCGCCCCTTGCCGCCAACGTCGAGAGCGCTGGCGGCCTCGTGCTTCTGCTTCGTCGTGCCCGCGCCCTTGAACGTCAGCGTGAACGCCGCGCCCTTCCCCGGCTCGCTGCGCACGTCGATGCGGCCCTCGTGTTCCTGCATCACGCGATACGCGACGGCGAGCCCGAGGCCGATGTTCGTCCACACGTCTTTGGTCGTGAAGAACGGCTCGAAGATGCGACTCAGGTTCTCCGGGAGAATGCCCTTCCCCGTGTCGCTCACCGTCAGGCTCGCGCCTTCCGCGAGCGGGCTCACCGTCACCGAGATCCGCCGCGTCTCGCTCGCCGACATCGCGGTGCGCGCGTTGACGAAGAGCTGCGTCAGCACCGCCTCGAGCTGCTCGGCGTCAGCGTCGACATGAACGGGCTCCGGAGGCATCACCACGTCGAGCTGCACGCCGGGCGAGCGATCTTTCTCGAGCGTCATGGTGCGATTGACCACCGCGCGGAGATCGATGGGCTGCAGCGAGACCTCTCCGCGTTTCTGTGAGAAGCGGAGCAGCTGCTGCGTGATCTCCCGGCACCGCTGCGCGCTCTCTTCGATCTGCTTGAGGAGCGAGAAGTCGTCGTCGCCCTCCTGGTGATCCATCAGGAGCAGCTGCGCGTTGCCGAGAATGCCCACCAGCGGGTTGTTGATCTCGTGCGCCACGCCGGCGCCGAGCTGACCGATCGCCGCGAGCTTCTGCGCTTCGAGCAACTGCGCCTGCGCCGCACGCAACTCGGCGGTCGCTTCGTCCACGCGTTGCTTGAGCTCGTCGTTCCAGCGCAGCAACTTCGCGCGCGAGGTCTCGAGCTCTCCGCCCATCGCGTTGAAGGTCTTCGCCAACATCGCGAGCTCGTCTCCGCCGTCGAGCTCGACGCGCTTGCTCAGCTCTCCGCGACCGAACGCATCGGCGACGGCGGAGACCTTCTCGAGCCGCGACGCGAGGTAGCGCGTGAAGAAGAGCGAGACGACCACCAGCAAGAGCACCGTCCCGCCCATGCCTCCCAGCACGCTGCGCCGGAGCGATCTCACCGGAGCCCGCGCCACCTCAAGCGGAATCGACGTCACGGCAGTGAGTCCGAGCCGCCCTGGAACTTTCTCGAGCGCGACCTGTTCCGTGCCCGACGTCGCGAAGGGATGACCAGCTTTGAGGGCCGCGAGTCTCGACGCCTCGAGTGAGCTCAGCTTGCCGTGCCATTGGCTGCTGGCGATGACGCGACCTTCGGTGTCGACGATCTCCAAGGTCGTCAGCTCCGGAGCGTGTTCGACGAGCCAGCGATCGAGCACCGCCAGCGTCAGCGCGAGCACGACCATCGGAGCGCCTTCTCCACGCGGCCCGACCTGCACCGCGGCCGGCATCCACGGACCTGCCGGAGAGTCCTGGGCCGCACCGAGGGCGATCTGTCCGCGATCTCCGTAGGACGCGAGCGTCGCCAACGGGAGCGCGGAGGCCAACGAGTCGTGCCCCACCGAGATCTTCGGGCGGCCTTCGACGGCGTCGATCAGCGGCGTGAAGTCCTTGCGCGCGGGATCGACGACGGTCGCGGCCACCACCACCGGCGACTGGCTCGTCAGGAGCTGCAGTCCGCCGATCGCTTCGTCCTTCGACACCTTCGTCCAGTCGATCAACGTCGCGGATTGCGCGAGCGAGTCGAGCGACGTCGTGAGCTGCGTCCCCGTTGCTTCTGCGGCCGCAGCTGCCAGCGCGCGCTGTTCACGCTCGAGGCGGTTGCCGAGCTCGACCTCGGCCTGACGGAGCAGCCAGAAGCCAGCGACCGACAGCGGAATCACCGCAGCCGCGAGCACGAAGAGCAGCAGCTTCTGCGAGAGCTTCAACACGGCACGCGAACCTTACTCTTGGAGTCAAAGACGGAACGCCGACTTCGGCACGAAGAAGAGAATCAGTCCGATGATCAGCAGCGGTGTGAGGACGCCCAGGCCCAGCGAGACCAAGCCCATCGTGGTGGAGCCGAAGATCAGCACCACGATCGAGAGGACGATGGTGATCAGCCCGCCGATGATCGAGACCGCCGCAGCGATGAAGCCTGCGTAGCCGCCGTTGCTGCCTCGCGCGATGCCTCGAATGACTGCTGCCAGGCTGATCAGCAGGCTCGTGCCTCCGAGGACCAGGGCGATGATTGTCAGCGCGACCACTGTCTGACTTTGGCTGTGCGCTTGCGCGAAGGCAACGCCTTAGATGAGCACTGCGAAAACTGCCTTCAGGTCGAAGTGGTGATGGACTTTGGCCGTGCCGAACGACGTAGAAGCCCCTCGACTCCGAGCGAATTGTCCTCATTTGACGAAGTGTCGACCACTGAGTGAATCTGGTCGTCCCCACAGCCAATTTCAGACAATGGTCGCCAATTCGTGCGAAACCGAGGGGCAAGCGCGACTTTCGGCGCAGCGCTCACCACCCAAACCACTTCGACCCCAGGGCAGTGTCAGCGCTACGCGATGGATCGCTCCCCCTCGGGCTTGTCACTGCGCAGCACGACACTTCCGGTGATCGCCTTCGCGCGCTTCTTCAGCTCCGCGGCCTGACGAGCGAGCTCAGGATGATCGACCGTGCCATCGGTCATCACCGCCGCGATCGACACGCTCATGATCGGGAACCGGCGCCGATTGCCGTAGCGATCCTCGGCCTCGATGTACCCGCGCTCACGATCCGTCCGCTCGTAATAGAGCGGAATGATCCGATCGAACGACTCGATGATGCGCCGACAGATCCCATCGACCTGCTCGGGCCGCACGATGAACACGAAGTCATCACCCGCGACGTGTCCGACGAACTCCGAGCCATCACCGAACTGCGTGACGACCTCGCGCAAGATGTCGGCGGTCTGCCGCACCACGCCGTCGGCCTTCGCGAACCCGTAGAAGTCGTTGAACGCCTTCAAGTTGTCGAGATCGAGGTAACAGAACGCGAACGCGGCCGCGTCGCCGATACGCCGCTGCACCTCACGTTCGATGGCGGCGGAGCCAGGAAGCTGTGTCGTCGGGCTCGCATTGTCCGTCGTGCGACGGCGCAACACCGACTCCACACGAGCACCGAGCTCGAGCGCATCGAACGGCTTGGTCAGGTAGTCATCACCGCCGAGCTTGAGCGCGCGCACCTTCGCCGACGTGTCTCCGCGCGCCGAGATGAAGATCACCGACAACGGCCCC
>JAEUJS010000396.1 GCA_016792935.1 Archangium sp.
CCGACCCGACGCTGCTCGACAACCCGCCGTCACTGGCGGCCGGAACGCCATGGTCACTGGGCCTGAACAGCGCGGGCGTGGTGCGGGCGGTCTTCGAGCGAGACGCAGGGCTGCTGATCGCGACGTGGGGCACGATGAGCACCGCCGTCAACACCACGTGGCGGCCGGTGCGCCTCCCGGCTGACACGATCAGCAGCCTCGCGCTCAGCGACGACGCGACGTGGGTGGCGTGGGATGGCGACTACAACGACGGTGGTGGCTCGACCGAGTCGACGGGCGCCGTCGAGCAGCTCGAAGGTGCCACGGTCGTTCCCAGAGAGAGCGTCTCGTACAAGTACCTGGTCACGACGAGCGGGCGCGTTCAGGGCTTCGACACCTATTCGTCGTATTTCAACTTTCCGCCGTTCCCGGTCATCGACGAGTCGGGGCTCTCGTATTGCCCTGACGTCACGCAGACTACCGGCACCTGTGTCGGCCTCAACGTGAATGGCAACCACACGCTGATTAGCGGTGGTCGAGCGGCGCGGCTCGGCAACGAGATGGTCGTCGGGTGGATCGACAACAAGCAGCTGTGGGTCGGTCAGGCCCTGCCGACGGTCGGCCAGATTCGTCAGCGAAAGATCGACGCGGCTGGCACGAGCGTCGCCGACCTCGATCTCGCCGGGCCGGTGGGCGCGAACTTCATGACGCTGTTCTACAGAACGCTCTCCGGCTCAGCGACGTCGGTCTACGGCACGCTGGTCTGCCCCCCGTAAGCCCTCGTGTTCTCTGAAACGCGCCGCTCGCGATTGACAAATTGGTCGGACCACCGTACCAATCACGTCCATGGGGCTTCAGCCGGTCGAGCGGTCTTCTGCAGTCGAGTTGTGCGCCGATGCGCTGCGAAGCGCGGTGCTGCGCGGCGAGTACGCGAAGGGAGCGCGCCTTCCTCCCGAGCGCCGCCTGGCCACCACGCTGGGCGTCAATCGCGTCACTGTGCGTGGAGCGCTCGCCAGATTGGTGAACGAGGGGCTGCTCTCGGTGCGTCAGGGGAGCGGGTACGAGGTGATGGACCTGCTCGAGTCCGGAGGCATCTCGCTGATCTCTCCGCTGGCCGAGCACGTCGGGCGCAAGAACGTGGTGCGCGATCTGCTCGAGGTGCGTCGGGCGATCGCGGGCGTGGTGTTGAAGCGGCTCGCGGAGCGGAAACCGTCGCGCGCGGCGCTGGATGCGATCGAGAAGGCGATCGACTCGCTGGAGGCGGCGATTCCGGGCGCTCCGGTGTCGGTGATCGCCGAGGCCGATCTCGCGGTGCTCGGTGCCGTAGTGAATGCGACCGGGAGCGCGGCGCTGCGGCTGGTGCTCAACCCGGTGAGCGAGGTGCTGCTGTCGCTCTCTGGTTTGCAGGCCGCGATGTTCCGCTCACCCGAAGAGAACGTTCTCGGGTGGCGCGGCCTGGTGATGTGGCTTCGTTCTGATGAGCGCGACGTCGAACCGTTACTGGCTGTGCTCGCCGAGCGAGATGCGGCGACTTTGCGGAGGACTTCATGACGATCACGACCCAGCGGTGGTTCTTCGCGTTCCTCGCGGTGCAGTTCATCGTCCCGGCGATCTCGTACCTGGCGACTCCCGATACGGCGATCGCGTCGCTCGATGCCATCAATCGCATGCTCGGCGGCGGCGCGTACGTCGTCACCGAATCGCGCGGCCACGTGTGGCACATGCTCGCCGTCGGCAACGTCATGACGCTCGGCTTCATGTGCGCGTTGCTGGCGATCGATCTGCGTCGCTTCCTGCCGATTCTCCCGTCGCTCGCGTTCTTGAAGGCGTTCTCCGCGCTCAGCTCGCTCGGACTCGCGCTGGCGGGGCACCCTCCGCTGTTCTTCGCGGTGTTCGCGCTCGATGGCATCACCACCGTCGCGATGATCGTCGCCGGCGTGACCGCGAAGCGTGCGCTGCGCCGCGCTGATGGCGAGCTCGTGTTGCCGACTTTCATGGAGCTGGTGCTCGTCGACCCCAGGCGCATCGCGGCGCAGCTCGCGCGAGCGCACGCGGCAGGGCTCAGTGAGCGGCTCGTGACTCCAGAGCAGGTGTACGCGGGGATCGTGCGGATGTGGAAGCGCGTGCTGTTTCGATCGGAGACGATCGGCACTTCCACGCAGCCCGTGCGTGCCAACGCAAGAGCGCGGCTGCTCGCGTTTCGCGGCGTGCGGCTGCCGTTTCTCCTCGCCGAGCGCTTCGTTGCTCCGTTCGATTTCTCGGGGCTGTTGTCGTCGCCGGAGCGGATCATTCGGCACGTGCTCGGGGCGCATCACCAGCCGGAGCAGCTCGTCTACGACCTCGAGTTGTTGTCGATGCAGCCCGGAGCGCTTGCTCAGCTCGAAGCCGAGGCGCGCGCCATCGTCGAGTCAGACTCGAGCCGGGCGAGGTGGCTCAAGGATCTGTGCGTTCACGTCGGGTACCACGAGAGTGTCGTGGATGCGGTTCGACACTTCCGCGCCGGCTCGCTGGATCCCGATCTCAGCCTTCGCGGATTCCTGACCTGGTGCTCCGAGCAGCCGCTCACTTCCCGAGCGTGAAGCGCAACGCGTCTTCGAGATCCGGCTGCCAGAACCGGAAGCCCGCATCGGTCAGTCGATCGGGCACCGCGCGTTGTGAGGCGAGCAGCGCTCCGTCGGCGAGCTCTCCGAACATGGTGCGCAACGCGAAGGCAGGCAGCGGAGCGATCGCCGGCCGCCGCAACACCTTCCCGAGCACCCTGGCGTAGTCGAGCGAGGTCGTCGGCGAAGGACCGACGCAGTTCACCGCGCCGCTGACACCGTCGTTCATGATCAGGAACAGGATCTGACCGAGCAGATCTTCGAGCGCGATGCAGGCCTGCCACGACTTGCCGCCCGCGAGCGGACCACCGACGCCCATCTTGAACGCCGGCAACATCTTGGCGAGCGCTCCACCGCGAGCGGACTGCACGATGCCGATGCGCATCGCGACCACGCGAGAACCGAAGCGCTCCGCCGCAGGGTTTGCCGCGGCTTCCCAGTCGACGCAGAGATCAGAGAGGAACGCCGCAGCGCGACGATCTCCCTCGCGAGGAGGCAGATTCAGCGGACCGCGATCAGACAACACCTCGTCACCGCGCGTGCCGTACACGCCGACCGCCGAGCCCTGCAGCCACACCTTCGGCTTCGAGCCGCGCGCCGCCACCGCGTCGAACAACTTCGCGGTGTACGCAATGCGACTGTCGCGCAGGAGCGCCTTGCGTTCGTCGCTCCACCGCTCGTCGGCGACGCCGGCGCCGGCGAGGTTGATCACCACGTCGGCTCCGTCGAACGCCGTCGCGTCGAAGCCATCGCCCTGGCGCTTCACCGCCTTCACGGTGTGCCCACCACCCGAGAGGAACGGAATCAGCGCGCCGGCGACGAGCCCGCTCGCGCCCGTCACCGCGATCGTCAGCGGAGCCCGATTGGCGTACGCGCGATGCCGCAGCAGATCGGAATGCGTCAGCGCCTGGCGGTACGAGAACATCCGCTCCAGCGTGTCGGTGGTGAAGTTCTGCGCGACCATGCGGCCCATCGCGCCGAGTGGCAATTCGTACTCGATGCGATCGACCAGCTCGCACGTTCCATCCGCGCGCGGCTCGAAGAGATGCGTGTGCACCCACTTCGAGAACGGGCCGTCCTTCTGCTCGTCGCGGAACATGCGGCCGGGCTCGTACGCGGTGTGCTCGGCCACCCAGCGCTGCTTCACCGGGCCCAACGACATGCGAATGACGGTGCGCGCTCCGACCTCGAGACCGCCCGAACGTTCCTCGACCTCGACGGGATCGAAGCTGGGGTTGAGGCGCTCGAACGCACCCGGCCGCCCATGCCACGCGAACACTTCTTCCGCGGAGACGGGCATCACGGCCCGTCGCTCGAAGATCGCCATTCCCGCTCGTTACTGCGGCTTCTTGATGTGACCAAGCGCCGGATCGTTCCGCGCGTCGTTGGTCTTGAAGTCGAT
>JAEUJS010000402.1 GCA_016792935.1 Archangium sp.
AACGCGTGGAGCACCACGATGGGTGACCTCCAGCGGCGGAACTCGCTGAAGACGCAGTGAGTGAGGCACGGCGACGCACACGCGCTCGCCGCGTCTTCGTCATCTGGCGCGCAACGCTCACTCGCCGCGAACGCCGGCGTCGCTGGCCCACGCCTGGTAGCGCTGCTCGAGCTGCTTCTTGTCGCGCGGCGTGAGCTGACCGATTTCCGTCGTCACGACGCGCAGTGCATCGCGCGCGTCTTCATCTTCCGGATCATCGAGCAGCGCCAGCTCGAGCTCTTCCCGCGCGCGCGGCAGCCGACCCATGCGCTGCAGCGACACACCGAGCAACGTGTGGCCATAGGGCGTGAGCGGATCCTGCTCGACCGCCGTCGTCAGCACGCTGATGGCCTCCTCGGTCTTTCCGTTCGTCGCCAGCCAATGGCCGTAGCCAGCCAGCTCACTCGGCTTCGGCGTCGGACCCAGCCATTCCAGGTACACCTCGCGCGCCTCATCGACGCGGTCTTGTTCCTCGAGCAGCGTGATGAGCGCCTGCGCCGTGTCGCGGGAATGCGTCTCCGCCAACTGTGCCCGCAAATCTGCCTCGCGCTTTGCTTCCTTCAGGCTCAACGCCTCGCGGTGTTTGCGCCACACGTCCTGCACGTCGGCTTCCCGCCCCGCGCGCCGCAGCTCGCTCTGCAAGTCCATCGTCAGCGACTCGCTCGCCGGGTTCGCTTCGAACTTCGCGCGCAAGGCGTCGATCTTGATGCGCTGGCCACGCTCGAACGACGACTCTCCACCGCGCGAGGTGAGCACGTACGGCAACGCGACGACCGACAGCGCGCACACCACCTCGAAGAGGATGACGTTGCGCACCACGCGCCGCCGCTGCGCCTTGAACTCATCGAGCTCGTCCGGGTCGGTCGGCGTGGGCAACACGCGCGCTTGGATGACGAAGCTCCCTGCGATGAGGTCGGCGAGCGTTCGTTGATCAGGCCGCCCGAGCGCCACGAGGTGTCCCATCGCCGCGACGGTGAAGCCGGTGGCGCACGCGAAGGTCATCACGCCCGCGATGAGCGGAGGCGCCATCGTTCCTCCGACGTTGAAGCGCATCGCGACGAGGCTCATCACCATCGTGAAGAGGTACGCGAACGGGAAGAAGCCGCGCCCGAGCAATTCGCGGAACGTGGTGTTGGCGAGATCGAGCGGGTGCCCCGTCTTGCCCACCACCTCGAGCCCCATGATGTGGAGCCCGATGGTGCGGCGGAAGAACGCGATGGGCACCACCGCGTACCCGACGAGCACCACCAGCACGCCCCACATCGGCAACACGATGCCCTTGAGCATCAGCGGCATGACGAACGTGATGCCCGACAACACCGAGAGGAACGCAGCGTCGATGAAGCCGGCGATGACGCGTTTCTGCAGCGGAGGTGGCTTCGGCGCGAACGGAGTCAGCATCGGTCGGGACGCACTGTAGGGTTCGGCGCATGGACCTGGGAATCGCCGTTGGAATCGGAGTCGGCGTCGCGGTCT
Source organism: Archangium sp. (assembly GCA_016792935.1). Classification (GTDB taxonomy): domain Bacteria; phylum Myxococcota; class Myxococcia; order Myxococcales; family Myxococcaceae; genus Archangium_A. The sequence continues at coordinate 1,516 of JAEUJS010000402.1, forward strand.
ACGCCGGAGTCATCGCCGTCATCATCAAGTTGGCCAGGCGCTCGTCGAGCTCCATGCTCGACAAGAAGCAGGACGTGGTCAGCGCAGGTCTTTCCGCCGCCGGAGCGAAGCAGGGCGCGACGACACCCGGTGGCCTCTACGTCGGCAACGACGTGGTGTTCTCGCTCGAGGGAAGAGAAGTCATCACCAACGTGCGCTTCGTCAGCCGCAGCTACGTGCGCGCAAACGTGAAGGTGAAGACCCAGGCGCTGCCGTGGATCACCGTGTACCCGGAGGAAGGCGTGGACCGCTTCGGCAAGGTCATCGGCCTCAACCGCGAGGTGCAGACGGGCGACAAGGTCTTCGACGACAAGGCGTACATCGACTCGCTCGAGACCGATGACGTGGTGCGCGGCGTGCTGCAGCCGAACGTGCGCGACGCGGTGCTGGTGCTGCTCGGGCACGGCTTCAAGGTGCAGTTCTCTCCGGCGGGAGTCGAAGCGTTCAAGGTCGTGCCCGCGATGAGCCAGCTGAAGGACTTCCAATCAGCAGAAGCGGCACGCACGCTCCTCGCGCTCTCCACGATGCTCACGGGCGTGCAGGGCACGACGACGCGGGCGCCGGGCTCGACGAAATCGATCGTCTTGTTGCTCCTGGTCTTCGCCATCTCCACCGCCGGCTTCATCGGAGCGTTCGCCCTCAACGACGGGCTCGGCAATTCACTCAACGGCTTCGCGGCGTTCCTGCTGGTGATGTGCGTGGGCGCGTTGACGTGGGCCCTGACGCTGCTCGGACTCGCGGCGGTGGTGCGCGGTCAATCGAACGCGATGCGGTGGATGATCATCTCCACCGTGCTCACGTTGCTGGGCGTGCCGTGGTGCGGCGGCTCGTTCGCCTTGTGGCTCAACCAGCGGCTCGATTCCGGGCCGACGACCACGCAGCAGACGACCATCTTCAAGAAGTACTCGAGCGACAGCGGCCGCAGCTTCACCGTGAACGGGTGGGACGGCGTCGCAGGCCGCCCGAGCATCGGAGCGACCCGCGCGACGTACGAAGCGCGTCAGGTCGGAGACACCGTCACGCTCACCATTCACCCGGGTGCGTTCGGTTTGCGGTGGGTCGAGAACCTCTAAGGCTGCGAGCCGAGCGACAGCGAGCTCGCCGGTTGGCGCGAGCCCATCACGAGCAGCCAGAAGCAGTTGAGCGACATCAAGGCGACACCGGCGACCGCGGCCATGGTGTTCCACGGAGCCAACACCACCGCGAAGAACGCGCCCATCGCCACGCAGCGCAGCGCCTCGAACGGCAACGCCCAGCGCTTGCTCTCGAGCATCGCGCTCCACGCGGTCGCTGCGCCCCACAGCAGCACCGACAGCACCACCTTCTGCACGGTGTCCAGGGGCGAGTCGGGCCGCGTCACGAGCAACATCGCCGGGAAGCCGAGCGCGACCTGCCACACGAGGTACGCCTTGCTGCCCGCAAGCGGCGTCGACTGGAACTTCACTTCCTTCCCGTCGCGCTTCCACTCGGTCTTCGGCAGCACTCGCGCGCCCGCCGGACGCCAGCCGGTCGGCATGAACCACACACGCACCTTGTCGAAGAGGCTCTTCGCTTCCCACGAATCGCGCGCGACCTGCTTCCACACCTGGAAGTTGATGAACGTCGGGTCCCACGTATTGGGAGGCGAGGTGACGCCGTAGCTCGCCTCTTCCGTCTCAGGGGCGAAGGTGCCGAACAACTTGTCCCAGATGATGAGAAAGCCGCCGTAGTTCTTGTCGAGGTACGCGTCGTTGCGCGCGTGGTGCACGCGGTGGTGGCTGGGCGTGTTCATCCACGACTCGATGAAGCGCGGCAGCTTCGGGACCACGCGGGTGTGCGGAATCAGCTGCAACACGAGGTGGAACGCCACCATCGCCGCCATCTCCTTCGGCCCGAAGCCCAACAGGCAGAGCGGCCAGTAGAAGAAGAACGAGAAGAAGCGCTGCGTGACCGACGCGCGCAAGGCCACCGCGTAGTTGAGCTCTTCCGTCGAGTGGTGCGGCATGTGCGCCGCCCAGCCGATGTTGGTGCGGTGCCCGAAGCGGTGGAACCAATAGAAGAGGAAGTCGACGCCGAAGAAGAGGACGACCGCTCCGAGCATTCCGGTGGGCGCGTCGACCAGGCGGTGCTCGTACAACCACGTCAGCACCGGCAACCACATGAACGCGACGAGCACGTTCACGCACTGGTTGATGATGGCCGTGCCCAGCGACGCGATGGAGTCCTGGAACTCGTAGAACCCGTTCTTGCGGTACATGCACCACGCGATCTCCGCGAGCATGAGGAGCAGCACGAAGGGCGTGACGACCGCGTAGACGTTGATGTCCATGGCGAGCACCGTGCCATCGAGGGCGGGGGCGCCGCGTTATCCCGGGTTAAGAAGCGCACATGGTCGACCCCGCCTCGCTCTACGAACGCTTCAGCGCGCTCGGAGCGATGTCTCGCAGGACCTTCGCGGACTTCCTCGCGCTCGGCGAAGAGAAGCGCATCGCGAAACACGCCTTCTGGTCGCAGCCCGGTGAAAAGGTGCGCCACTTCGCGCTCGTGCTCGAAGGACTGGTGCGCCACTACTACGTCGATCCGAAGGGCCGCGAGTCGGTGAAGGCCTTCCGCGGGCCCGGCGAGTTCAGCGCCCCCTACGCGGAAATCATTCAGCGCAAACCGTCACGCACCTTCATTCAGGCGCTCGCCGACACCACGCTGCTCACCTTCGACGTCGACGTCTTCGAAGAGATGGCGAGCAGGTCACTCGAGGTGCAGCGCCTCGCGCGCCGCTTCGTCGAATTGCACTTCGTCGGGAAAGAGCAGCGCGAGTACGAATTCCTCCAGCTGTCGGCCGAGGAGCGCTACCAGAAGTTCTGCGCCGAGCGCCCCGAGCACCTGAATCAGATTCCGCAGCACCAGGTGGCCTCGTACATCGGCATCACGCCCGTCGCGTTGAGCCGCATTCGCGCGCGCGTCGTGAAGAAGCAAAAGATGCGCTGACCCGCTGGCGGGGTTTGATGCCCCACCGCTTCCGGAGTCGCGCTCGATTCACTACATCGACGGCATGACATCTCGCCTCCCATCGGTGCCTTCGCGCCGCTCGACGGATGTGAACCCTGCGCTGCGCCCGACGACTCCGACTCCCGCGACTCCGGCGCAGCCTGGAACGCGACCTGCGACGGGAACGCCGACTGACTTCACCGCCGGCAACGCGACGGGCGTGCAGACCAGGCTCTCGACGATTCGCTCGCTGTTGAGCGGCCACACCGACCGCAAGGAAGAGACGGCGTTGCTCGCGCTCTTCAAGAACGCCAACGCGGGTGAGCTCAATCAGCTGATCAACGGCCTCTCGAGGCAGGAGCTGCACGAGGTCACCAGTGACATGAACGACCGCCTCTTCGGTCCCGACAACAAGACCGCGTTCCTCTCGCTGCTCACCAAAGAGCGCGTGGGTGATCTCACCGTCGAGAGCCGCGCGAAGCTGGTGCAGGCGCTGCAGATCAACTCCACCGACGGAAAAGAAGAGAAGGCCATCGGCGCGCTCTTCCTCGCGACGAAGGGCGAAGGGCTCAGCGCGCTCAAGAACGCCATCGACGGCGGGTCTGATCACCGCGATCTGCAGCAGCTCATCTTCCACGACATCGACGACGGCGCGCTGCGCACTCAGCTGCTCGCGCACTTCAAGACCGAAGCGACGCCCAAGGACGGCAAGGTGAAGGTGCTCAGCGACATCGACGACACCTTCTACGCAAACTGGAAGGACGACCGCTTCCCGAAGAAGACCATCTATCCCGGCGTGCGCGCGCTCTACGCCGAGCTCGATCGCGGCGGCGGTGCGACGGCTGACCGCACGGGCGACTTGATGTTCCTCTCGGCGCGTCCGTACGACCGGCCCGGCGTGTCGGAACATTTCTCACGCGAGATGATGCACGACCACGGCGTGACGCAGGCCACCGTGCTCAGCGGCGACTTCGCGCACCTCATCGGCAACCATTCCATCGCCGACAAGAAGTTCGAAAACTGGCAGCAGGTGAACCAGCTCTACCCGGAATACGGCTCGGTGTTCCTCGGCGACTCCGGTCAGGGCGACGCCATCTTCGGAGCGAAGGCCGCGGCCGCGAACGCCGACATGCGCTCGGTCTTCATTCACAACGTCACGCACATGGACGCGGCTGGAAAAGCGGCCGAGGCGCAGAAGGGCGTGTTCGTCTTCGACACCTACGTCGGAGCGGCCACTGAGGCGTTCAAGCGCGGGCTGATCAGCAAGGGCGGCCTCGAGCGCGTCATGAACGAGGCCCATCGCGAATTCGCCGCGCTCACCTTCTCGTCTCCTGAACAGAAGTCCGAGCGGAAAGCCGAGCTCGACCGTGACACCGCGGCGGCACGCAGCCTCCTCTGATCAGCCATTCCCGCCTGAGTTGTCAGGAAATCGTGACTCGGCGAGTCAAAGATGTGACTGATCAAGAGTGGCGCAGCTGATCAGGCTGTGTCATAGATGGGTTCGGTCGGTGCGACGCATGTCTGCTTGTCGCAGCGAGGAGCGCGGGGGGATTCTCAGCGTTCCCTGTGTCGACACCGCACCGTAATCCGTCGTTTTCTACTTTCCCTTGAAGTGCGGCGCGCGGCGTTCCGCTGCTGCCTTCAGTCCTTCACCCAAATCATCGCTCCCGTAGCTCTCGGCCTGCGCGAGGGCTTCACGTTCCAACGCCTGTTGGAGCGCATCGCGATCGACGCCGAGGTTCTTCTTCAACGCGCGAATCGCGAGCGGCCCGCCCTGCGCGAACTTCTGCGCGTGGCGTTGCGCGGTGAACGTCACTTCCGCTGCGGGCACGGCTTCGAGCGCGAGCCCGAGCGAGACCGCTTCTTTTCCATCGAAGCGACGACCGCTCATCAAGAGCTCGAGCCCGCGTTGCGCTCCTGCTCGGCGCGGCACGAGGTACGTCGCGCCCATTCCCGGGTGCAGGCCGAGCGAGACGAAGTTCAAGGCGAGCTTCGCGTCGTCGGCGACGATGATCAGATCGCACGCCAGCGCGACGCAGAGGCCGGCCCCGATGGCGGCTCCTTCGACGGCAGCCACGAGCGGCACGGGCAGATCGAGCAACGAGAGATACCGCGCGTAGAAGCTCAACATGTGCCGCCGCGCTTCTTCGAACGAGGACGCGCGCAGCTTGTCGAGCATCGCGAGGTCGCCACCGGCGGAGAACGTGCCTCCGGCGCCTCGCAACACGGCCGCGCGGAGATCTGATCGACCGATCAACTCCGCGATTCGCACCTGCAAGGCGTCTCCCAGCTCGGGTGACATGCAGTTCTTTCGAGGTGGATCAGACAACGTGAGCGTCGCAATTCCCTGGGAGATCTCGAGCTCCACGGTCGCAGAAGTCGGTGACATGTCGCGGGGTTACCGCTGATCAGCCGCTCATGGAACACCCTCTGCACAATCCCATGACGTGGAGTGTCATGCGTTGGACTTCGTCTCTCGAACGTGAAAAGGCCCCCGCCATGATGACTCTCCGCTGGATGTTGCTGGGCTCCGTGCTCGGCTTTTCGATCTCGATGGGCCTCGCGTGTGGCCCGTCGAAGTGCACTCCTTCTTCTTGTCAGTTCGGCTGCTGTGACCAGGCCGGCACCTGCCAGACCGGTGGTTCAGACACCGCCTGCGGTCAGCAGGGCAACATGTGCAGCTCGTGCGGCCTCGGTCTGCGCTGCCAGCTCGGCACCTGCACGCTCATCGGCGGCACGGGTGGCGGCACGTCGGGTGGCGGCACGGGTGGTGGTCAGGGTGGTGGCACCGGCGGCGCTCAGGGCGGCGGCATGGGTGGTGGCACCGGCGGCGCGCAGGGCGGTGGCACCGGCGGCGCACAGGGTGGTGGTACCGGCGGCGCACAGGGTGGCGGCACCGGCGGCGCGCAGGGTGGTGGCACCGGCGGCGGCACGGGCGGTGGCACCGGCGGTGGCACGGGCGGTGGCACCGGTCTGTGCGCGACGCTCCAGGCGAACGCGAACACCTTCTTCGCGGGCATGAGCTCGTGCGGTCAGATTTCGGCGAGCAACCTGCCGACCAGCCAGTGCGCGTCGGCGCTCAGCTCGTGCAACAGCACCGACCAGTCTCTTTTGTCGAGCTTCGGCACCTGCATCGCGAACGTGCCGTGCACCACCGGCAACGAGTCGGCGGCGCAGGGCAACTTCTTCTCGTGCTTCGGCAGCCTCGAGACGTTGAGCGGCCCCTGTCAGGCAGCGCTTCAGGGCGGCACGGGTGGCGGCACCGGCGGCGGTGGCGGTCCTCCGGTGGGCGGCGGTACTCCCGTCGGCGGCGGCACGGGTGGTGGCACTCCGGTGGGCGGCGGCACGGGCGGCGGTACGCCTGTGGGCGGCGGCACCGGCGGCGGCACGGCGTGCACCAGCATCGGCTCGTTCACCACGGCTCGCCAGGGCGCGCGTTACCAGGCGGCGACCGACCTCGAATTCACCTTCGCCGACGTCATCAACACCGCGCAGGACCCGGGCGACCAGCTCCGCTTCGAGGTCATCTGGGCCATCGACACGGGCGGCGGTTTGCAGAACACCGGCGTGGTCGTCCCCGGCACCGTCAACCTCGCGACCGGCGGCTCGTACTTCCAATGCGAGTACTGCGCCGTGTACCGCCGCTCCTGCGCGGGCACGTCGTGCACCGGCGGCATCTTCCTCGGCCAGGCCGGCACCATGTCGGTCACCAGCGCGCCTCGCACCGCAAGCGGCACCTTCGGCGTCACGCTCAGCAACGTCACCTTCCGTGAGTGGGACTTGAACACCGACACGCCCATCACCAACGGCCGTTGCTACACGTTGCCGAGCTACAGCGTGTCTGGCATCACCGTGATGCCTTGACGCCTGCTTGACCCGAGTGGGCAGCCGCGCAGTGGGCGTGGCTGCTCCACAGGTCTAGGCTTCACCAGAAGCCGTGTCGCTCGAGCCCGGAACCAAAGTCGGCCGCTACACCATCTCGCGCCTCATCGCGCAGGGTGGCATGGCCGAGGTCTACCGGGCGGAGCAGGACCTCGCGGGCGGCATCACCCGCCCCGTCGCGGTGAAGGTGATTCGCCCGGAGTATTCGGAGTCGCAAGACTTCCGCGAGATGTTCCTCGACGAAGCGCGCACCGCGTGCACGTTGAGCCACCCGAACATCGTTCACATCTACGAGGTCGGAGAGAGCGACGAAGGCCAGCTGTACATGGCCATGGAGCTCGTCTCAGGAGAGACGCTCGCCACCATCAACCGCACCATGCGGACCAACGACGAGCGCTTCAGCGACGAGGCGCTCTTCTCCATCGGCATTCTGTGCTGCTCGGCGCTCGACGCCGTTCACCAGCTCAAGGTCGAAGGCGGCGTCGCCAACCTGGTGCACCGTGACGTCTCTCCGCACAACCTGCTGTTGAGCATCACCGGCTCGCTCAAGCTCATCGACTTCGGCATCGCGAAGGCCGCGACCAATCGCAACCTCACCATGCCCGGCGTGACCAAGGGCAAGGCCGGCTACTTCTCTCCCGAGCAGGCGATGGGAAAGAAGTTGGACGGGCGCAGCGACCTCTTCTCGCTCGGCGTCACGCTCTACAAGTTGGCGTCGGGGGGCACTCCGTTCGACGACCACAAGAACCACGCCGAACGGCACGCAGCGCTGGTGCGCGGTCAGTGGAAGCACCTCGACGAGGTGTACCCGGGGCTGCCCGACGGCTTCTACGAGGTGGTGAAGCGCTCGCTCGGCGTGAAGCCCGAAGAGCGCTACCAGACCGCGCGCGAGATGCGTGAAGCGCTGGAACGCGCGGCGTTCGATGCCCACATCCGCGTCGGGCAATCGAGCCTGATGGGCTACCTCGACGAAGACGGTGAAATCACCGCCGCGGGTGGCTCGCGCATGTCGGCGTTCCCGGGAATCACCGCGCCCCCATCGCAGATGTCGATGAAGCCCATCGCGGTGGTGCAACCGCCGAGCGCGGGGAGCGTGCGATCCATCAAGGCGCTCGACCCGGCGAAGACGGCAGGCCCGCGACCCTCGCAGTCGCAGCACCGCACGGAGCGCCTCGACCCGGTGGAAAAGCAGAGCGCGCAGGCAGGCGCCAGGCGCAACGGCGTGCTGCTTGGTGCCTTCATCGCGGCGGTGATGTTGGGCGTGCTCGGTGTGGCCGCGGTGTTCGCGCTCGGCGGTGGTGAGCCTGATCAGCCTCAGGTGAACAAGAACCCGGTCACCGTGCAGTCGCGGCAGTCGCCTCCGAAAGAGGGAGTGCTCGTCGCCACCGCGCGCGTCGATCCACCGGTGCGTGTCGAGAATCCGCCGGCAGTCGACGCTGGAGAAGAGACGGTGGTCATCGATTCGCCGCCGGTGGTGAAGACCAACGTGCCGGTGGTCGTCGACGCGCCGAAGACGCCGAAGAGTCCGAAGACGCCGAAGCCCCCCAACGGCGCGCAGGTCGCGAAGAACCCGGACAAGCCGCCCGAGGTGGTGAAGCAACCCGACAAGCCGCCCGAGGTGAAGCAGCCGAAGGAAGACGACGTGATTCCCGAGGGGCGCGGCAAGCTGCAGGTGAAGCTCGCGGACGACTCCATCTCTGCGTCGGTGGTGGTGGGCGGCGACGACTGGGGCCTCGCGCCGACCGTGAAGCCCATCGCCAGCGGGTACCACAAGGTCGTCGTGAAGGTCGGCGGCTCGACCGCGACCTATCGGGTCGCCGTGATGCCCGACAAGACGACGCGCCTCATCTTCGACTCGTCGAGCGGCAAGTGGTCGAAGGAGTAGCCGCTACTTGTGCTTCGCCAACCACTCGTCGGCTTCGGCGACGTAGTCCTTGAAGTTGGGCCCACGCGACACGAAGTAGGCGCGCACCGACTTCACCAGCTCGATGGATTCCTTGCGCGTCGCGCTCTGATGCCACAGTGAACGCGCGAGCTCGTAGCGCGTCACCTCGCGCAACACCGGACTCGCGGAAGGATGTTCGAGCGTCACCAGCGCGCGGCGCAGCACCTCGGCGGCCTGCTCGTGCCGGCCCATGCTCTCGTAGATGGAGCCCGTCACCGTGAGCGTCGCGCTCATCTGGGGACCGTCTCCGTAGAGGCGCGTGCCGATGGCAACGGACCGCTTGGTGGCCTCGAGCGCGGCGTCGAGCTCATTCAATTCCTGCAACGTCTCGGCGAGTCCGCTGAGCATCGGCACCAGGCGCGTCTCGTCGTTGCGTGCCTCCGCGATGGCGAGCGCCTTCTCGATGAGCGGCCGCGCCTCGGCGAGCCTCTTCTGCCGCTTGAGCGTCAGGCCACGGTTGAAGAGCGCCAACATGTACTCACGCTGATCAGGGTCCTTCTCGAGGATGGTGAGCGCCTCTTCGATGGCGGCCTGCGCCTCGGTCTCGCGCGCGACCTTCGAGAGCATGACGCCGTTCGACATCAGCGACGACGCGACCAGGGGGTGCGCATTGCCGAACAGCCGCCGCAGACAATCGGTGGCCTGCTGCGAGGTCGCGATGCCCTCTTCGAACTGCGTGGCCTCGACGAGCGTCGAGCCGAGCTCGCGCAGAATCTCGCAGCGCATGGCCTCGTCATCGGGCCCGTACATCTTGAGCATCTTGCGCAGCTTCTCGAGCGATTCCGGGTAGCGGCCTTCCTTGCGCAACACGGTGGCCTCAGCGCCGAGCGCGGGTCGGTGTTGATCAGGGTCGAGCCCCAGCCGCTGCCACGCGGCGCGCATCGGGGCGACCTTTTCCCGCGCGCGCTTGATGTCGAGCTCGCCGGCAATCATCAACACCTCGAGCGTTCGCGCGGACGCGACCACGGCGTCGTTCTTGGCGGCTTCTCCGAGGACGGCGGCCTCTTCATACGCGGCTTCTGCTTCACGCGCGGTCGCCCGCTTCTCGAGCACGCGCGCTTCCTGCAACCGCGCGGCGGCGACGAGCTGTGCGAAGCCAAGCGCTCCGGCTTCACGCTTGAGCTCGGCGAGCCGCTCGAGGTGATTGCCAGCGCTGCGCGCGTCGACGGCTCCTGCGTCGCCGATCGGGCTCGCTGGCTGGCCAGGGAGCGAGAGGTTCACCTCGGCTTCGAGCGCGATGAGCGCCTTGTGCAGCCGGTCGAAGTCGGACCGACGCCGCGCTTCACCGGGCACTTCGAAGTACCAGCTCTGCGCGCCACACCCGTTTCCTCCGAGGACCTGAGAGAGGTGAGCCTGGCCTTCGCGCAACGTGTCGGGTGTCGGCTTCTCGAAGAGGTTGCGAATCACCTCGAAGGCATTGAAGCGTTCCTCGAGGCACACCTGCCGCGCGGTCAGCAGCGCACGGTCATCAGGCGGCGCCTGCTTCAGCTCGGCGCAGACCGCGAGGTAGTCCTCGCTCCACTTGAAGAGGAAGCGGCGGAACTCGGTGTCGATGCGGAGCGCGGAATCGTCGCTCCACGCCACGCCGGTGGCCTTCACGCCGCTCGTCACGCGCGCGCGGCTCGAGTCATCCCACGCACGCGTCACCCGCTCTTCGACGTGCAGGCACGGGTCGTCGCGCCGGCGCAGCCATTCCAACCAGCCGAGCCCCGCGGCGATGAGCAACGCGACGACGGCGACCGCGACCGCTCCCCACGGAGACCGACGCTCTGGAGCCGGACCGCGCAACGCCACCAGCAGCTCGTCCATCGAGGTGAAGCGGTCGTCGGGTTTCGTCGAGAGCCCGCGCAACACGACAGCCTCGAGCCACGCAGGGAGTGACGTGCGTGACGGAATTCGTTCGGGCGGGCCAGCGTGCACCGCTTCCGACAACAGCTTGAGCGTCGAGCCGAGAAACGGCTTCTGACCCGAGAGCGCCTCGAAGAGCGTGACGCAGAAGCCGAATTGATCAGAGCGTTGATCCGTCGACTTCCCGTCGAACTGCTCGGGCGACATGTACGCCGGCGTGCCGATGAGCGAGCCCGCGCCGGTGATGGTGTCATCCCCGCTCGAGCCGCCTTCACTCACGCGGCGACTCACGCCGAAGTCGCTCATTCGCGCGATGCCGTCGGTGCCGACGAGGATGTTGTCGGGCTTCACGTCGCGGTGCACGAGACCTGCGCGGTGCGCGGCGGCGAGCCCTTCACCCGCCATGAGGAAGATGCGCTGCACCTCGCCCCACGCTCCAGAGCCCCTTGAGTGGTGCGTCTCCATCCACTGCGTGAGCGTCTGGCCCTCGATGAGGTCCATGGCGATGAAGAGGTTGCCCTTCCACTCGCCGAGGTCGTGCACGCCCACCACGTTGGGATGCGACAACCGCGCGAGCGCCTGCGCCTCACGTTCGAGCCGCTGACGCAGCGACTTGTTCTCGACCATCGGCAGGTCGTCGCGGAGCAGCTTGATGGCGACCTGCCGGTCGAGGCGCGGGTCTCTGGCTGAGTAGACGTCACCCATCGCTCCGGCGCCGATGCGCCTGGTGATGACGTAACGGCCGACCGGAGTGCCCTCGGCAATCTCTTCGCGCGAAGTCGTCGGCGGAACGAAGGGCGGGTGGCCTTCGGGGTCGGTGGCCGCCGAGTGCCCTTTGGACCGGTCCTTGATGAGGGTGTCTTCGAGCCCAGGCTCCGGAGGCTCGACCTGGGGCGAGCCGGTCGAACCAGCGTGCTGCGTCGCCGCGAGGTTCATCTCCTTGAGCGTCGAGAGCTCGGCGCGGCACAACACGCAGCGCTCGAGGTGCGACTCGACCAGGCGCGATTCCTCGGGACGCAAGATGCGCCCCAGATGTTTGGCGAGGATGATCGAACTCGGGTGGTCGTCGCTCACGTCGGCGCGGTGTTTAGTCCCTTCCGTCGCAAAGGGGACTAAACGCTTCGCCATGTTGCTCGACGCCGCCACGCTCTCGCGCCTCTCCGGCCTGAAGCTGCGCGCTCGCGCCGTGGTGGAAGGCGTGTTGAGCGGCCTGCACAAGTCTCCGCACCAGGGCCAGTCGGTCGAGTTCGCCGAGCACAAGGAATACGCGCCGGGCGATGAGCTGCGTCACCTCGACTGGAAGGCGTTCGGCAAGTTCGACAAGTACTACGTCAAACGCTTCGAGCACGAGACCAACCTCCGCGCGGTGATGGTGGTGGATACCAGCGGCTCGATGGGCTTCGGCACCACCGGCCTGTCGAAGCTCGATGTCGGTCGCGTGATGGCGGCGACGCTCTCTCACTTACTCGTGCGGCAGCAGGACGCGGCGGGCGTGGCGCTCGTCGCCCAGGGACGCTTCGCCGAAATTCCTCCGCGCGCGGCGGCGACGCACCTCAGCGTGGTGCTCGATGCGCTCGAGAGCGCGAAGCCCGCGGGCCTGACTGACCTGTCCGGAGCGGCCGACACGCTCGCCGAGAAATTGCCGCGCCGCTCGCTGGTGTGCGTGTTCTCGGACTTCTTCGACGAGAAGCAGGACGCGCTGAAGAAGGTGCTCGCGCTGCGCTCGCGCAAACACGACGTCGCGGTGTTCCACCTGGTGGACCCCGCGGAGCTCTCGTTTCCCTACGAAGACCCGACGCTGTTCCTCTCGATGGAAGACGAGCGCCGGCTCGAGGTGAACCCGCGCGAAATCAAGGAGAGCTACCTCGAGGAGTTCCGCAAATTCCTCGAGGCGACGAAGGACGCGTGCCGCGCGGCCGACTGCGACTACGAGCTGGTGCGCACCGATGAGCCGCTCGACCAGGCGCTGCTGCGCTTCCTCGCTCGGCGCGGAGGGCGAATGTGATGCCCTCGGAGAAGCTGGTGTTCGAGTCTTCGCTGGAGGCGATGTTCGTCATCTCGATCCACGACCGGAACACGCCCGAGCTGAAGGCCGCGCTGCGCGCCGTGGGAGTCGACGTCGACAAGAAGCTCCCGCCCGCCCTCTCGCGGGACATCTGGTACGCGGGCATCGAGGTGGTCGCGAAGCACGGATGGAAAGAGCTCTCTCGGGAAGACGCGCTGCGCGCGATGGGGCGGCGGCTCATCGAGAACCTGCAGCACACGTTGCTCGGCAAGACGTTCGGCCCGGTGATGCGGCTGCTGGGACCCGAGCGGTTGTTGAAGCGCGTCCCACACAACATGAAGAGCGCGAACAACTTCTCGACGGCGACGGCGGAGTTGGTGGCGCCGCGCACGGTGGTCATCGAGGCGACCGACGTCGGGTCGGCTCCGGAATTGTTCGCTGGGACGCTCGAGGCGTTGATGGCGTGGGTGGGCGCGCCGAAGTCGACGGTGGAGTTCGTGACGACGACGCCGCCGGCTGCTCGGTACACCGTGCGTTGGGAGGACGCGTGAGCGCTTTGAGCATGCGCTCCCTCACCCCGACCCCTCTCCCCGAGGGTGAGGGAGCATGAGCTTCGCTCAGCCTTTGTTCCTCATCGGCACGCTCGCGGCGCTCATCCCGCTGCTGGTGCACCTGTTCGACCGTCGTCGTCCGCGTGAGGTGCCGTTCGCCGCGCTCGACTTCGTGCTGCGCTCGCAGAAGCGCACCGCGTCGCGCCTGCGTCTCAAGCGGCTGCTCCTCTACATCCTGCGCACGCTGATTCTCCTCGCCGTGCCGCTCGCGCTCGCGCGTCCATCCTTCGGCAGCGGCGACACGGTGGACACGCGCCGTGGCCTCGCGGCGACGACCGTGGTGCTCGACACCTCGCTCGCGCTCCGCTGGAGCGACGGCACGCGCCTCTTCGACCTCGCGAAGGACGAAGCGAAGTCGGCGCTGCGCGACCTCTCGCCCGAAGAGCCCGCGACGGTGCTGGTCTGCACGCGCGCCGCCCAAATCGCCGCGCCGCTCGGCTTCGAACGCACGCGGCTCATCGCGGCCATCGACGACGCGCAGCCCGGCTTCGGGAGCGTCGATTTGAATCAGTGCCTCGAGCAGGCCACGCGCGCGCTCGATGATTCTCCGCTCCCCAATCGGCGCATCGTGCTGGTGAGCGCGTTGACGCAGAGCGCACTGCGGCTCGAAGCACCACCACCCGTGGGTACGACCGCCAAGGGCGAGAAGCTCAAGCCCGAGTTCGTCGTGCGCGACGTGGCGAAGGGCAAGACGCTCGGCAACCGCGCGCTGATCGACGTTCACGCCGAGGCCGCTCCGCAGCTGGGCCCGCGCGCGTGGCAGTTCACGTTCACGGTGCGCAACTTCGCCGCTGAAGCCGTGCGTGACGTCGAGCTGCGGCTCGAGGTGAACGGCGATGTGGTGCAGAAGGGGTTCGTCGACGTCGCGGCTGACGGCACCGCGCAGAAGACGCTCGCGTGGCGGTTCGACGCAAAGCCCTTGGGGGCGACGCGACAAGGGGGAGAAACAGGCGGAGCGGCCACCGTCACCGGCCGCCTCGAAGCCGACGCGCTGGCCGACGACGACGCGCGCAGCGTGGTGCTCTCGGTGCCGCGCGCGTTGACGGCGCTGGTGGTGAACGGCGCGCCCAGCTCGCAGAAGTACCGCGACGAAGCGTTCTTCACCGACGCCGCGTTGAGCGCGACGGGCAGCCCGGTGCGCGCGGTGGTGCGTGACGCCGATGCCGCGTGGAGAGAGAAGCTCGCCGACTACGACGTGGTGGTGTTGCTCAACGTCGAGGCGCCTCCGGCGGAAGCGGCGCGCGGGCTGCGCGAGTTCGTCGAAGCGGGCGGCGGCTTGTTCATCAGCGTGGGCGACCGCGTGGACCCCGACGCGTGGAACCTCGCGATGGCCGACGTGTTGCCGCGCAAGCTGCGCGTGGTGAAGACCGCGGTCGAGCCCAACGCGCCCGATGCCGCGACGCGCGCCGCGCGGCTGACGCAGGTCTCGCTGAATCACCCCGTGCTGGCGCCCTTCACCGGCCGCGCGCGCGAAGGGCTCTTGTCGACGCGCTTCTTCCGTTACGCGCTCTTCGAAGGTGACGGCACCGCGAACGCCGCACAGACCGAGGTGTTGGGGACGATGGATGACGGTGCTCCCGTGTTCCTCGCGTCGCGTCGCGGAAAGGGCCGCGTCTTCGTGTTCGCCTCGACGGTGGACCGCGATTGGTGCGACCTCGCGATTCGCACCTCGTTCCTCCCGCTGATGCAACGCATCGCCGCGTGGCTCACGGGCACGCTCGACGAGCGCGAAGAGGTGAAGGCCGAGGTCGGTGGCCAGGTGTTGCTCACGCCCGAGCCGGGACAATCGCCTGCGTGGGCGCGCGCTCCGTCGGGAGCCGAGGTCGCGCTGACGGCGTTGCCAGATCAGCAGCCCAGGCAGCTGGGGGGACAGACGCAACAATTCGGAGGTGGGCCGCTGCCCGAGCCGGGCGCGTACGTGGTGGTCGACGCGCAGGGCACCGTGTTGCCGAAGCTGGGCTTCGCGGCGGCCATCGACCCGGGTGCGAGCAATCTCTCGCGCCACTCGCTCGACGCGCTGACAGACTGGGCCGGTGAAGACTCGGTTCGCGTGGCGGGTGGTGGTGGGCCGCAATCGCAAACGCCGATGTGGACGTGGCTGCTGACGATTGCGGTGCTGGCGTTCTTCTTCGAGGGCGTGCTGCTTCGGCGGTGACACTTCTCTGACGCGCCTGAGCATTGCGCTCGGGTGCTTGCGGCGTGAGGCTCCTGATCGATGGACTCCGAACGTGACCAGCAGCAGTCGGTGCTGGGCGACAGTGATCAGCCCGAGCGTCCGCGTGTGCTGGTGGTCGATGACGACGACTCGATTCGTCGCATGGTTCGGCTGACGCTCGCGCAGCGCTACGAGGTCTTCGAAGCCGGTGACGCGGTCGAGGCCATCGCGTGTCTCGAGAAGAACGACATCGAAGTGGTGGTGACCGACGTGACGATGCCGGGGATGACCGGCGTCGAGGCGTTGCCGCTGTTCCACAAGAAGGCGCGCGGCCCGCTTCACGTGCTGCTGCTCACCGCCCTGGGCGATCAAGCGCACCGCAACGCGGCACTCGAGGCTGGCGCCGACGACTATCTCGCGAAGCCGGTCGACCGCCGGGAGCTGTTGTTGCGCGTGCAGCACTTCGTGCGCCTCGGCCGTCAGGAACGCACCATTCGCCAACAGCTCGAGTCGCTCTCGCAGCTGCAGGCGCTCAAGGACGACCTCGTCGCGCTGCTGGTCCACGACCTTCGCAACCCGCTCACTGCGCTGCGCACCGCGATGCAGTTGGTAGGTCCCTCGATTCCGCCGGCAGACCAGCGCGTGTTTCAGCTCGGTGAGGCGGCGCTCAAGCGCGTCATCGATGGGGTGAGCGATTTGCTCAAGGTGCGCATGCTCGAGCGCGGAGAGTTGCCGCTCGAGCGCGCGGTCATCGACGGTGGTTCTCTGGCACGCGAGGTGGTGCACACGATGGAAGCCGCGGCCATGGGCTACCAGGTGAAGATTCGAACCACCGTGCAGGGGACCGTCGAGCTGCACGCTGATCAAACGTTGCTGACGCGCGCGCTCGAGAACCTGGTGATGAACGCGGTGCGCCACACGCGCGAGGTCATCGACGTCGAGATCTCACGCGTCGGAGACAAGGCGCTGTTCGTGGTCGCCGACCGCGGGCCGGGTGTGCCCGACTTCTTGAAGGACGAGCTGTTCGACATGTTCGGCTCGCTCGCGCTCAAGGGCAGTGGTGGCCGCCGCGGACACGGGCTGGGGCTGTATCTCGTTCGGCTCGTCGCGCGCGCGCACGGTGGAGAAGTGGCGGTGCGCGACCGTGAAGGCGGCGGCGCGAAGTTCGAGCTCAGCATCCCGATGGTCTGAGCCCGCCGCAACGCGCAATTCACTCTCCCGCGCGTGACTGCCGAGTTCGTCAGGTCTGAGTCCGCCGCGACGCGGAATTCCCTCTCCCGCCCCTGCGGGAGAGGGTCAGGGTGAGGGGCAGTCGCGCAGTTGCAGCGCACGACACGCGCACTACGGTGCGCCGATGTTCAACCGAGTGCTCGCGGTCTGCATCGCCCTCACTTCCCTCGCAGCGATCGCACAAGACGCACCAGTCGCGCCGACCACCGAGACGCTGACCCCAGCCGCAGCGTCCGCCCCCGAGCGCGACGTCCTCCGCGAGCAACTGCACCTCTGGCACCGAGGAGAGCGCATCTCGGGCTTCGTGCCCTTCGTCGGCTCAGGCGTCGCGAGCGCCCTCGCCGGAACCTTCCTCGTGACCAGCGACTCGAACGCCGCACGCGGAGGTGGCTGGGTAGTTCTCGGCTTCGGCGTGCTCGAGATCGCCGCCGGCCTCGTCTTCGCGCTCTCGTCCTTCTCCGCCGAGACGAGGAGAGATCTCGAGCTCACGCAAGACCGCCCCGCCTTCATCGAAAGAGAGAAGGCGCGCCTCAAACGAATCACCACGCTCTACCAACCGCTCCTCCTCGGAGTGGAAGCCGCGGTCGCCGTCGGAGGCGGAGTCACAGCCGGCATCGGCGGCCTGCGTCGCGACGAGGTGATGGTCGGCGTCGGGCTCGGGCTCGCGGTGCAGGGGCTGATCTTCTTCCTGCTCGACTGGGCCGTGTCGGATCGCGCGAACGCCTACGCGTTGGCGCTGGGTCTCTGATCAGAACTGACCGCAGAACGGCGCTTCGATTGTGCCGTTGAGCACCACGCGGGTGTTCGCGATGTCGAAGTCGACGCGAGCGAAGTCGGTTCCGAACGACATGCCCTGATTCCCGGCGATGGACTCGTGGCGTACGCCTCCGTCAGCAGGACTGAGCAAGGCGATCGGATCCACCACGCCGTTTTGCTCACTGAAAATCAGCACGCGCTCATCGGGTGCGGGAAACGCGTACGGGTCACGGCACTTCTGCCGCGTGATGGTCGAGACGGCGATGAAGTCACGCACGCGCGGGTCATTCCCCGTGGCGCGGAAGGCCTGCGCGCTGAGCGGCGCGAAGGAGTTGGAGCCAACGACTTCAATGCGGTCAGGCCGGCTCGCGCCGAAACACTCGCCCGACTGGCAGCGTTGACCGGGCTCGCACGCGGTGCACTTCGCGCCTTCCTTCCCGCAGGCCCACGCTTGATCCGTTCGGCAGAAGCCGCGCGCATCGCAGCAGCCGTCGCACGTGGTGGGGCAGGTATCGACCTGGCTGCACGCCGACACACTGGCGACCAGGAAGAGGAGAATGAGCCTCACGACCGCACCTCTGCTGCGCGCTCGCGCCCGAAGTTCGCTGCGCATGCTGTGAGCAACTGCGCACGAGTGAGCCTCAATTCCGCACCAGCACTTCCCGTGCTCGCAGAACCTTCACGTCGTCATCGCTCAAGCCCAGCTCGCGCACATCGACCTCGCGCAACACCGGTAGCGCGACGAGCGAGGGAATCGCCGCGCGCGTGACCTTCGACTTCATCAAGCCGACGGTGCGCACGGATTTCGGCAAGCCCGCCACCAACTCGTCGTCCGCCACGGTGCCCGCGAGGAAGACCGACTCGAGGCGCGACTTCCACAACACGCGCAATCCGTTCGCGGTCAGCGACATGCACAACCCGAGATCGATCGACGAGAGCCGCGGCGCGCGCACGATGAACGTCAGCCCCGCGTCGGTGATGCCAGAACGCCCGAGGTCGAGCCGCCGCAGCTCCGTCAGCGCGCTCAACGCCTCGAGCCCCGCGTCGCCGACCTTCGTGAAGTTCAACTTCAGCAGCTCGAGCCGTGGCGCGTTCTTCGCCAACCACTGCGCCTCGACGTCGGTCACCGGCAGCCCGCTCAGGTCGAGCGTCTTCAGCCGCGCGGCGTTCGGCAATTCACGCAGCGCCTCGCTCGAGAGAAACGAGTTGGCGACGCGAAGCGTGTCGAGCTCCGTCAAGGCAATCAGGTCACTGAACTTCGCGTCGTGCAGGAGGTCACCGCTCAAATCGAGCGAGCGCAGCTTCACCAGCGCGCCGATGGAGCTCAGCGAGGTGCTCGAAACCTGCGTCTTCTCGAGGTCGAGCGAACGCAAGGCGACCAGCCCCTTCAACGCGCTCACTCCGAAGTCGTCGACGTCGGTCTTGCTCAGCGAGAGTTCCTCGAGCGCCACCAGCGTGCCGACGACGCGCGCCGTCTCGTTGGTCACCTTCGTCTCTCCGAGGTCGAGCAGCCGCAGCGCCTTCAACTGCGCCAGCCGCCGGCCCGTGACGTCAGTGATGGAAGTGGACGACAACAGCAACGCTTCGAGGTGCGTCGCGCTCTCCAGACCAGCGAGGCCGGCGTCGGTGACGCGCGTCTCCGACAGATTGAGGCTCGTCAGTCGCGCGAGCTTGCGCAGGTGCTCGAGCCCGACGTCGGTGGTCACCGTGTTCGCGAGCGAGAGCGACTCGAGCTGCTCGAAGCCTTCCAACACCACGAGGGCGTCGTCGGTGACGGCGGTCGCTCCGACGTCGAACACGCGCAAGCCCGTCAGTGGAGCGAGCGCCTGCACTCCCACCGGCCCCACTTCCGTGCCTGCGATTTCGAGCCGCGTGAGCGACGCACCGCGCTTCGCGAGCGCTGCCATCGCTGCGTCCGTCACGCGCGTCTTCGAGAGCCCCAGCTCTT
>JAEUJS010000431.1 GCA_016792935.1 Archangium sp.
CGTCGAGCACGTCACCACCGAGCACTCGCTGCCCATCGTGAGCGGCCGGCAGCTGAAGATCTATTACGCGGCTCAGGTCGCCACGGCGCCGATCGCCTTCGCGATGATGGTGAACCAGCCCAGGGGTGTTCCCGATCGCTACGCGCGCTACGTCATCAACTCGCTACGCAAGGTGTTCCGTTTGAAGGTGCCCATTCGACTGTTCTGGAGAGAGCGCCCCGGCCAGAAGAAGCGGGAAGCGGTCGGTAAACGGTACAAAGCCCGCGAGAAATCCAAGCGTCGCGCTCGTTGACTCGGTGCCATTGCGCCCGTAGAGAGCCCGCGCGATGGCCTACAAAGATCAGCAAAAAGAGCTCAAGGCGCCCGACGAGTTTCAGAAGCTCGGACAGGAAGCGCTCCCGTTTCTCGAGAAGCACGGCCGCCAGGTCGTCATGGGCATCGGCGCGGTGCTCGTCGTCGGTCTGGTGATCGCGATTGGCAGCAGCATGTCGGGTCGCGGTGAAGCCGACGCCGGCAAGGAATTCGGAGCCGCGTTGAAGGTTCTCGAGCGTCCCGTGAACGCCAACGCCACGCCCGATGCGACCAAGCCGGGCGAAGATCCTCCGTTCAAGACGGAGCAGGAGAAAGACGACGCGATCGCCAAGTCGCTCGGTGATTTCCGCGCCAAGCGCCCCGGCACCAAAGCGGCCGTCTCGGCTGCGCTCCCGCTCGCGCAGGTCTATCTGCGGCAGGGCAAGGCTGATCAGGCGCTCCCGCTGATCGACGAGTACCTCGCCAAGGCCGACGTGAACGATCCCATCCGCCCGGCGGCGCACGAGGCCCGTGGCTACGCGCTCGAAGCGCAGAAGAAGTACGACGACGCGCTCAAGGCGTTCGATCAGCTCGCCGCTGAGAACAAGACCGACTTCATGAAGGGCATGGGCCTGTACCACCGCGGTCGCATCCTCCTGATGAAGGGTGACACCGCGGCCGCCGCGAAGACGTTCTCGGAGATCGAGGGCGCCGCTCCGAACACCGCCGCTGCGCGTCTCGCGAAGGATCGCATCACGGCGCTCGTCGCCGCGGGCGTCGACGTTCCGAAGCCGGCTCCGATGTTGATCCCCGCTGCCATCGACGCGGGGAAGTAAGTGCGAGTTGCTCTCTTCGCGCTGCTGTTGATCGTCGCTGGCTGCAAAGCGATCCCGCTCAACGACGATCCGACGGTGCCGAAGTACATGTCGAAGGTGTCCCACACCGCCGTGTACGAGGTGGCGTGGAACCAGACGCTCGTGAAGCTGGGGCTGCTCGAGTACCAGCCTCGTGAGCCGGCCTCGCCCGCGATCGATCCCGACACCGAGCTGGTGATCGTGACGACGCGTGATGGCTTCGTGCGCGCGCTCTCTCCGGTCGATGGTCACACCGAGTGGGAATTCAAGACGGCCGGCAAGTTCGTCGCCGGCCCGCTGATCCACCGCGGCATCGTCTACGTGCCCGGCGGCGACGGCTTCCTCTACGCGTTCAAGGTGCGCACCGGCGAGAAGGTGTGGGCCTTCAAGGCGGGCGAAGAGCTCGTCTCGGTGCCGACAATGACCGAGAAGGCCGTGCTCGTCGCCTCGCAGTCTGAGACCGTGTTCGCCGTCGACGTGCAGACCGGCTCGTGGATCTGGCAGTACCGCCGCGATGCGCCGTCGGGTTTCTCGGTGCGCGGCACGGCGCGCCCGCTCGTTTCTGAAGGCCGCGTGTTCATGGGCTTCGCCGACGGCTACCTCGTGGCGCTCAACCTCGAGAGCGGTGTCATGGAATGGGAAAAGCGCCTCTCGACCTCGGGTGGTCAGCAGTTCCTCGACGTCGATACGTCGCCGCTGCTCCTCGACATGCCCGATGGCAGCAAGCGTCTGATCGCCGCCAGCTACAAAGACGGCCTCGTCTCACTCGATCCGAAGAACGGTGATCTGCAGTGGACCAACCCGCGCCAGGGGCTGACGGCGCTGCTCCCACGCGGCAACGTGATCTTCGCCAGCGGTGATGGCTCGCTGTCGGCGTTCGATGCGACGCGCGGCAAGCTGCTGTGGAGCGTGGACATCAGCGACAAGAACTCCAAGGGCCGCGGGCAGAACGCGGGCCAGTCGCTGACGATGGCGCGCGGCTACGTGGTGGTGCCGACGTCGTCCGCGCTGGCGTTCATCGAGCCGACGACCGGCAAGGTGCGCGCGATGTGGAATCCCGGGCGGGGTGTGACGGCGACGCCGGTCGGCGTGTCGAGCCCGCGTTATGGGAATCGCCTCTACGTGATGTCGAACCTCGGCACCGTGTTCGCGCTGCAGATGGTCAGCACGGGCGGATGACTTCCGCTTCGAAGAAATCGATTCGCGTCGTCGCCGCGCTGATCTCCGACGGGGCAGGGCGTTTCCTCGTGCAGCAGCGGTTGCCTGACAAGTCGCGCGCCAATCTGTGGGAATTCCCGGGCGGCAAGGTCGAGCAGGGTGAGACTGACGAAGCGGCGCTCGCGCGCGAGTGCCACGAAGAACTGGCGGTGGATCTGGCCGTCGGCCGTCGACTGTGGAGCACGTCGCACGAGTACACGGACCTCATCGTCAACCTCGAGCTGTTCGGAGCGACGATCAAGCAGGGCGATCCCAAGCCGCTCGGGGCCCAGGCGCTCAAGTTCTGCACGCCGATGGAGATGAAGGCGCTGCCGTTCTGTGAGGCCGATGTGCCGTTGCTCGAGAAGTTGGTGAACGGCTCCGTGCCGACGAGCTGAACTCCGGCCGATGGAATTCCTCGAGCGCACCTTTCAGCTGACGAAGGGCGTCGGTCCGTGGCGCGAGAAGGATCTCTGGGCGCGCGACATCGCGACCTGGAGCGACTTCGAAAAGGCCGCTGCTGATGACGTGGTGATGAACGAGCGACTCGATCGCGAATTGCTCGAGGCGATCGCGATCGGTCGTGACGCTTTGAAACGGCGCTCGCTCAAGGAACTCGCCGAGCTGGTGCCCGCGCGCGAGCACTGGCGGATCTACGGACACTTCATCGATTCGGCCTCGTTCTTCGACATCGAGGCCGACGGAGACGAAGTGCCCACCGTGGTCGGCGTGATGGACAAAGAAGGCGTCGCCTCGTTTCGTCGCGGGCACTCGCTGCAACAGCTTCCCGATCGGCTCGCTGCCTCTCCGATCTGGGTGACGTTCAACGGCTCGGTGTTCGACGTGCCGACGCTCCACAAGGCGTTCGATCTTGGCGAGAAGTTCCCGAAGCCACTGGTGCATCTCGATCTGCGCTTCTTGATCAGGCACGCGAAACTCAAGGGTGGCCTGAAGGGCGTCGAAGAGACGATCGGGCTCGGCCGGCCTCCGCATTTGAAGGGCGTGAAGGGGCTCGACGCGATTCGGCTGTGGCGCGAATGGAACGAGCGGAAGGACAAGACCGCGCTGCGGCTGCTCGTCGAATACAACCTCTACGACGCGATCAACCTGCGCTCGGTGCTCGAATGGACGCTGTGGCGTACCGCCGAACTGAACGCGTGGAGCGGGGTGGAAAAACGCCCGATCTTCGAGCGGGGTGACGTGCTGTACGACGTGTCTCGGCTCGTGCTTGGGTTGTGACCGATGCGTTCCTCGCTGGTGGTCCTCAGTGTGATCGTGGCGACGGCGTGTGAGCCGATACCCAAGCCGCCTCCGCCGTTCGAGCCGCCGACGGAACCGCCCAGCGACGCCGAGCTGATCGCCGCGCGGCCGTACACCTTGCGCGTGCCCGATTCGTACGACGGCGGCACCGCCATGCCGCTGATGGTCGTGTTGCACGGCTACGGCGGAACTCCGAAAGAGATGACCGACTACTACGACCTCGAGCGCTTCGCCGATTCGCGCGACTTCTTCCTGTTCGCGCCGGCGGGTTTGAAAGACGCCCGCGGCGTGTCGTCGTGGATCGTCGGACACACGCGCTGGCCGAACTGGGACGTCAGCTACATCAACGCGGTGATTCGCGATGCGAAGGCGAAGTACGCGATCGATGCATCGCGGGTGATCGTGTTCGGCGCTTCGCAGGGCGGGCACATGGCGTACCGCATGGGCTGCGACTCCGCGGAGAACGTGACCGTGGTGATGGCGGTGGCGGGCCAGGCTCCGGTCGATGGCTCGTGTTCGCCGACGAAGCCCGTGTCGGTGCTGCACATGCACGGCACGTCGGATGAGGCGATTGGCTACGAGGGCGACATCCAGAATTTCCCTCCGGATCCGCGCATTCCGTCGGCGCACGACACGGTGGCCGAGTGGGCCGCGAATGATGGCTGCACCGGCGCGCTGGTCGCTGAAGGCGACGGCGGGTTGATCGACGTCAGCATCGACGTGCCGGGAGCCG
>JAEUJS010000448.1 GCA_016792935.1 Archangium sp.
CCCCACGGCTCGGCGCGCGCGGCCTTCACCACGTCCTTCATCTTCGGCAGACGCGAGGGCGCGGCAGCAGGAGTCGCATTGGTGCTCGAGCTCGCACAGCCGACGGAGACAGCCAGAACCGCACTCAGAAGAAACGAACGCATGGAAGTCACTTTCGAATCACGACGAGGAATCACAGCTTCACGAACTTGCCGTCGCGCTCCACGAAGACCTCGGGGCACACGGCGCGAATGGCCGGCAGTTTTTCTTCGAGCGTCGAGGGCATCAGCGAGTTGCGCAGCCCGTCGAGCACCGCGAGGAGCGCCGGCAATGACTCCCCGAACAAACACACCAGATGCACCGAGGCGCCCACGTGGACGTGCAGCGCCGACTCACTCGCGTCCAGCTCGAGGCGCAGCTTCTCGCCCGTGGTCTGCGCGTGTTCCACGCCGGCGTCGAAGCCTTCGGCGGTCACCTCGAGCCAGCCCCTGGTCACCATCAAGTTCAGGTGCTCGATGTTCTCTCCCCGGTGGCCGAGCTTCGAGGCCGCTTCGCTCTTGGCGGCGAGTTCCTTGAGCACGCGCACTTCATCGACGTGCACGTGGAGCGCTCCGGCGAGCCTCTCGAACGCAGACGCTTCGTTGTCGGTCACGCGGCCATCGGCGAGCACCACGCGCCAGGCGAGCACCATGCCGTCGCGTGCGAAGGGCCCGTGTGTGAGGAACTTCGGAGCGAGCGCCGCGAGGTACTTCTCCTCACCGAGCGAAGAGAGCGACTTGCGAGCCGTGCGTGCCTGGTCGAGCAGCTTGGGCGTCGCCGCCATCGAGTCGACGAGTTCATCTCCCACCGCGGCGGTGACGACCTCGCGCATGGTGTCGATGAAGACGTTGAGCTCTTCTTCACCGAAGCGACCGTCGCTCCCGCCGATGAAGACCGCGGCCTCGACGAGCGCCTCGAGCATGCCTTCGACCTTCGGGCGAGCACTGCGCGCGCTCAAGATTTTGCGGACCGTCATCGCGTGCGCTCAGGTCTTGGGAAGCGTGACGCCGGTCTGGCCCTGGTACTTGCCGCCGCGGTCGCGGTAGCTCGTCTCACACACTTCGTCGGAGCCGAAGAAGAGCATCTGCGCGACGCCTTCGTTCGCGTAGATGCGCGCGGGCAGGGGCGTGGTGTTCGAGAACTCGAGCGTCACGTGGCCTTCCCACTCGGGCTCGAGCGGCGTGACGTTCACGATGATGCCGCAGCGCGCGTAGGTCGACTTGCCGAGGCACACCACCAGCACGTCGCGCGGCACGCGGAAGTACTCGACGGTGCGCGCCAGCGCGAACGAGTTGGGAGGGATGATGCATTCCGGCCCCTTGATGTCGACGAAGCTGCGCGGGTCGAACGTCTTGGGGTCGACGATGGTGGAGTTGATGTTGGTGAACACCTTGAACTCGTCGGCGCAGCGCACGTCGTAGCCGTAGCTCGAGGTGCCGAAGCTCACCGCGCGCTGACCGTTCACGGTGCGCACCAGCGAGGGCTCGAACGGCTCGATCATCTTCTTCTCGAGCGACAGCCGGCGGATCCACTTGTCTGACTTGATGCTCACGTTGCCTCCCGTTGGCGGCGCGCACCATGCCAGATTCCCGCGCCATGTCTGCCCGCATCGGCATCGTGACCCTGTCTGATCGCGCCAGCGCCGGCGTGTACGAAGACCTCTCTGGAAAGGCGATTCGCGAGGTGCTCACCGAGTGGCTCGCCTCGCCGTGGGAAGCGGTGGTGCGGCTGATTCCCGACGACCGCGCGACCATCGAGAAGACCCTCATCGAGCTGTGCGACGAGCAGAAGTGCGGCCTCGTCGTCACCACGGGAGGCACCGGCCCCGCGCCGCGCGACGTCACGCCCGAGGCGACGGAAGCGGTGTGCGAGAAGATGATGCCGGGCTTCGGCGAGCTGATGCGCAAGAAGTCGCTCGAGAAGGTGCCGACCGCGATTCTCTCGCGTCAGACCGCCGGCATCCGCAAGAGCTCACTCATCGTGAATCTGCCCGGGAAGCCGGCCTCGATTCGCGAGTGCCTCGAGGCCGTGTTCCCCGCCATCCCCTATTGCGTCGACCTCATCGGCGGGCCTTTCCTCGAGGGGACGGACGCGGCTCCGAAGGTGTTTCGACCAAAGGCGAAGTGATGCGACTGCTGATGCTCACGCTGTGCTGTGTGTCGCTGACTGCCCACGCGCAGTGGCGGCGCATTCGACAGCCGTGCGCGAGCAACGGCATGTCGTGTTCACCCGGGCCGTGTTGTCGCGGAACGAAGTGCGATGGAAATGTGTGCCGCGCTCCCCAGAAGGACTGGAGCGAAGGGCGAAATCCGAACGAGCCCGGGCCCGATGACAAGCCGAAGAAGAAGGTCGTGAAGAAGGACAAGTGAACGCTCCCTCACCTCTCCCTCTCCCCGAGGGAGAGGGGGCACTCACCCGCTCCAACGCGATGCTCACTGCGTCGGCGGCAACCAGCTGCACGACCAATCGAGCTGACAGGGGTCGAAGTCGAGCTCCTGACCGTCGGTGGCGAGGTAGCGAATCATCTGGTTGATGAGCAGTGAGCCCAAGTCGAACGGCAGCTCGGGCTTGGGCTGCGGGAAGCCGTGGGTGCCGAGCGGGTCCATCATCGGGAAGAGCTGCGCGCTGATGCCGCCGCCCTGCTCGGCTGAGTTGCGACGCACGATGCGCAGCGGAGGGCTCAAGCGCGGCACGTCGAACCCGTCGCCCGCGGTGCCCACGTTCTGCAGGTCGTCGATGTCCATCAACACGTTGGCCCCCATGGCGTTCTTCCACCGGCCCGATGACTCGGCGCTCTCGACGGTGCCGGTGTCGAGCAACACCTGCTGCACCGTCTTGCCGTAGCGCGCGTCGACCGCGCGGAACTCGATGAGCCCGGCCGCGCGCGCGAGCGTGACGCCCGACGCCGTGGGTACGCCCGAGTCACCCATGGTGTTGATGTAGAAGGCGCGCGTCTTCACCGTCTCTCCGGTGCCGAAGGTGAGCGTGCGCTCGCCGTGCATGAAGGGCGCGGTGTTCGCCGGGTCAGCGCCCTCGAGCGCGACCTGCGAGAGGCCGAGCATTCGACGCAGCTCTGGATTTCCGCGGCGCAGGCCAAAGCCGTCGGTGAACGCAACCCACTCGCTCCCGGCGGGATACGTCGTGTCCTGGAACTTCGCGTCGCTCTCGAAGGTCGAGATGGTGACGGTCGGTGCGCCGCTCGGCTCGCAGCCCTCGCGCTCTCGCGGCGCGAGCTCGCCCTCGTAGAACGAGAGGCTCAGCCGGTTGCCCTTGTCGCTGGGCACCGCGAGGCGCAGCTTGCCGTCGGCCTGCATGCGGCCACAGCGCCACTCGTTGGTGTCGAGGTTGCGCAGCACCGCCATCGAGCCGCGCGGTGGAACGCTCGAGAGCGTCGCCACCTTCACCTCGCGGCCCTCGACCAGGTCGGGCGCCATCTCGAAGACGGCTCCGTCGTGCACCAACACCAGCGGAGACATCATGCGCAGCACCATCGCGTCACGCACGCCCGAGAGAGAGCTGCGGGTGCCGATGTCGGAAAGACCGCCGCCGCCGATGATGGGAATGACGGTGTCGACCTGCGGCTCGAGGCCGCCCACGTAGCTCGAGATGATGCCGCCCAGTGAGCCGCCCACGAGGTGAATGCTCGCCGAGCCACCGATGTCCACCGCGCCATCTCCGTCGAGGTCTCCGGCGAGGTCGTCCTGGCCGTCCTGGTTGGCGTCGTACTTCCAGCGCTTCTGCCCATCGAACGACTTGAGCGTGCGCACCACCTGAAAGAGGTCGACCGCGGTCTGTCGCACCACGTCGCGCGTGTGGAAGAGGTACGCGGTCCAGTAGTCGACGCCGCTGTCGAGCTTGCCGTCGCCGTTCTGGTCGAGCGCGCGGCCTTCGACGATGCCCTGGCCCATGCCTTCGATGCCGCGCTGCTTGAACTGGCCCTTCACCAGCTCGAGCGTCAGCGGGTCGACGTCGACGCCGTGGCTGACCGCGTCGATGCCCATGGTGGCGATGCCCATGCGCGCGAGGAAGCCAGCGACGTTCATGGCGTCGAACTTCGTCGAGCCGTGGCCGTGCACGAAGATGGCGACCGGCGCCGGCTTGCCCTTGCGATTCTTCGGCACCATCAGCCAGTAGTTGACGCCTTCGCGCCGCGTGAAGGCCTCGCCGGTGTCGGCGTTCACCTGCCACACCTGGTCGGTGAGCGGGAGCTGCGTCTTGCCGTCTTCGGCGAAGCGCGGGAACAACTGCGGCGAGTCGATGGTGCCGACCGCGTGGAAGTCGATGAAGGCGAAGTTCTTGAAGAACAGCTCTTCCTGCGCGGTCGAGTTGCCGCTGCCGAACTGCGAGTAGAGGCTCCTGGCCATCTCGAGGAAGAGCGAGCCGGGAACGAGCCGCGTGTAGACACCTGCACCGCGCGCGCGTGCGTCACGCAGATTCATCTCAGCGGGGAACTCGGTGGCCAGTCGCGCGAGCGGCCCCAGCCCGTACAGCCCGTCACGCACGGCGACCAGTGGCCGCGACCAGCGCTGCGTGGTGAACGACCACGCGAAGGACACGTCGTCGAGCGAACGGCCGAGCGCGCCGAGGCACTCGTCGGCCAGCGGCTGCAACGCGCGCGTCTGGGCGGCGTGATTCACGTCGCGAAACGCAGAGCGAATCGGCGCCCCACCTTCGTCGAGCAGGTCGCGCGTCAACACCACCGCGTAGGTCGTGCCTTCACGCAGCGGGTACACGGGGCGCGCGATGAGGGTGTTGGTCTCGCGCTCATAGAACGTGAGGAGCGTGGAGTCGCTCTCACTGCGCACGTTGGGGTGGTCGAGCACGCCATCGCCATCGGTGTCTTCGCCCGGGTCGAGCATGCCGTTGCCGTTCAGGTCTTCTTCGGTTTCCTCGAAGAGGAGCGAGGTCGCGCCCGGGTGCGGGTCGGCCGGGTAGTATTCCGGGCGGTCGAGGCGCGCGGGGAAGAGGCCGTCGCCGAGGTCGAGCGGCATGGCCTTGCAGTAGTCGGGTGAGCCCTTCGTCACGTCGACGAGCAACACCACGTCGTCGCTGGTCTCGTAGCGGTCGCCGCGATGCCGGCGAATGATGTTCTCGACGTCGAGCGGCGCATCGAACGACACCGTGATGGGCGCGAGCGTGCCCCAGCCGTCGAGTTGGTCGAGTGAAGCGCGCGTCTTCTGTTCCCACACCGTGGGGGCGACCATGCTGGCGTTGATGCGGCGCCTGGTGGCGCTGGTCGCGTCGAAGCGCGTCGCGAAGTCGTTGGGCAGCGGAATTTCGGGCAGCGGGCGGTGGAAGGCGTCGAACTTCACCTTCGCGCCGGAGCCCTCGGGCGCGCGAGCGAGACCAGCGCCCTCGGGGCTGCTGCACGCAGAGAGGACGAGCACGGCGAAGAAGGCGAAGAAGACGGTGCAGCGCACGGTGGCCAACTCCAGTCGAAACGAAATGTTTCGGCGGACGGAAGACCACACGCGCAGGTGCTGCGCAAGCCGAGCGGAGTCGTTCGCGTCAGCGCGCCTGGCCGAGGTCGAACGCCAGCGCGAGCGAGAACCACAACACGTTCTTCACGGCGGCCCCGGAATAGACCGGGAACTCGACGGTGTCGGTGAGGCTCAAGCGCAGGCCGATGCCACCGAAGCCGCTGACGCGGGCGAACATGAAGTTGGCCTCCACGCCGAAGACCGCGGCGGGCGCGGCGACGCGCAGACTGGTCGGCGTACCCGAAGCGAAGCGCTTGCTGACGATGACGCCGGGCCCGGCGGTCGCGCCGAGGCGGAGCAGGCTGCCGCTCGATTCGATCAACGTGGGCTCGAACACGAACGAGGTGTGGGCGATGGCCTCTGGTGCTTCGAACGCGGTGGGCAACACGCCGAAGTCACGCTCGAGCTGCTCCCTGAGGCCCTTGTCGAAGCTCGCGATGTAGGTCGCGCTCAGCGCGCGCCACCCGAAGAGCCGCGAGAAGAAGTACGTGTAGTCCAGCGACACGGTGAAGCCCGCGACGAACGGGTCGAACGGTGCGGTGCCGCCAGAGAGTGAAATCTCGTGCGCTCCCTCGAGCAGCTCGTTCTCCAGACCCTTCGACGCGACGGCTTGCTGACCGACGAGCGTGAGCGCCGATTCCTCGAGCCGCGTCGCCTCGTTCTGCTTCACGGCGACTTCGCGCGAGAAGATGGACCCGTTCTTCAGCCGACGAACGAGGTACGGACCCGGCGGCAACGCGAGTCGCAACAGCTGCTCTCCCGGAGCCGCTTCCGCCACCGTGATGCCCGTCGAGAGCTGCACGACCTCGAGCGGTCCTTCGGTCTGCGCGACGAGGAGCTGGGTGCCGGTGCTCTCCAGCGACGTGAGCACCACGTCCTGCCGGCCGCGCAGACGCAGGTCGAAGCTCGGGTGCTGCGCCTGCTTGCTGCGCGTCGCGGTGTCGCGAATGGTGAGGCGGTTGGCGTACGCGAACGCTTCGCTCAGCGTGACCTGACCATCTCCCGTCGCATCGGCCGCGCCGCGCAGACCGGCGACCAGATAGTGCGTGAAGAAGCTGCCTTGCAGCCCTTCCGCTTCGTGCGCGTCTTCGAGCCCCGAGCTCGCGGCGAGCAACGCGGTGCCTTCGCTCGAGAGTGCGGGCACTCCGACTTCGAACGGGCTGGTGGGCGTCAGACCTTTCGCCTGCGTCCAACCTCCGCCGCGACACGCGTCGATGATGCCGATGCGCACGCCGACCGCTTCATCTGCGAGCCGCGCCTTGAGCTCTTCCAAATCGAGCGGAGCACCACCCGGGTACAGCGAGCGCTGATCAGCGTGGCCCGAGTAATAGAAGAGGAGCAGCCCGTGCTCGTTCGACTTCACGAGCTCGGTGCGCGCCTCGTCGAGCGCCGCGAGCACCGCGGCCGGCTTGGCGTCGAGCAACACCACGACGTCTTCCGCTTTGAAGCCGCCGCTGGTGCGCAACACGTCGGCCATCGATTGCGCGTCGGAATGTGCGTAGCGAAGACCCACGCGACCGGTGATGGCGGAGTTGCTGCCGACGACGACCGCGCGGCGCGGTGGCTCGTCTTTCCTCCCAACGACGTCAGGGGCTTTGTCCGGAGCAGCGGCCAGCAACGCGAGGAGAAGGATTGAGGTCATCTCGGTTCCACCTGGTCATCAGCAGCGACTTCGAGAACGTACTCCGAGCACCACGCAGGCGCCGCAGGGCTCAAGCCCTCGTTGCATTTCCAGTCTTCCGGAAGTGGATCGCCGTTGCGCGTGAGCACGACGCGAATGCGTTCGGTCGAGCGCTTGCCGTCGAACGTCCACGCGGGCGTGAAGACTGGCGCGTCTCCCGGCACCGTCTTCTCGAGGAGCACTTCGTTCGACTGCGGATCAATCACGCGCAGGTGCGTGAAGCCGGCGGGCGCGATTTCCCAACGCACCGACGCATCACGCGGAAGGAGTTCGCCCTTCTTCCAGGCGGTGACGGTCTCTCCGCGCTTGAGCCACAGCGACGCCGCGGGAAGTCCCTTCGACGTCCACTGATCAGGCTCGACCGGTTTGGGCCCCATGAACTTCACGATGCCGCCGATGGCGACCGAGAGCACGAGCACGGCCGCGACGGGCACTCCGAAGAGCAACCAGCGCGGCAGCTTCGGCGTCGTCGAGACCGGCGCGTCCAGATGCGCCCACGCGGCAGGGAATGGCGCCGGCATGCGCACCGCCGCGAGATGCGCGCTGCACTGCTGGCACTCGCGCACGTGCCTCGAGACCTCACCTTCCACCGGAGCGACGGCGAACACGTCGAGCTCGAAGAACGAAGGATGAATGGCGGTCATGCGCGCACCTCTTCTTCACTGCCGGGTCCCGGAGCGAGGCCGTCGAAGCGCTCGAGCAGGCGGCGCACGGTTCGCTCCGAGATGTTCATCAGCCTCGCGACCTCGGGCTGCGTGAGACCGTCGATGCGATTGAGCACCGCGGCCTGCAGCTCCTCTTCGCTCGCCTGGGCCGAGATGCGCGAGAGCAGCTGACGCGAGGCGGCGGCGGACTCGAGGTTGGACGTCTCGGTCGCCATCGGCACTGCGCGGCCGTGCATCGCGCGTTGACGCAGGCGATCGACCGCGAGGTGGGTCGCGGTGCGGTAGAGCCACGAGAGCGCAGCGCGCGCGTCTCCGGTGCGGGCGCCTTCCCATTTCCAGAAGCGAATGAAGGTCTCTTGCGCCACGTCGTTCGCCTCGTCTCCGTCTCCGAGCACACGACGACATTTCTCGCGCACGGGCGAGTGGTAGCGCTGCCACGCCTGTCTGACGTCGAGCGGCACGAAGGTCCTTTTCCGTCGTCGAGGTGTAGGACGTTCGGAGCTAGAAAAACCGGCCAATGTGTCCTGACGACAACGCGTTGTCAGCGCTTGCGGGGGGAACCCTCTCGCCCGAGCGCGCGGCGGAGCTCAGGGCGCACGTCGAAGGGTGCGACGATTGTCGAGTCGTTCTCGGGGCGCTGGCGTCGAGCGGCGTCGCTCCAGTGTCGGATTTGCCCACACCGGGCTCGAAGGTCGGGCGCTATCAGGTGCTCTCGCGGCTCGGCGCTGGAGCGATGGGCGTCGTCTTCCTCGCGTTCGACCCACAGCTCGAGCGGCGCGTCGCTTTGAAGTTCGTCGACGCTGTTTCGCCACCCAACGCCGTCGCCCCAGGGGGCTTTGTCGATGAGGCGCGCTCACTGGCGCGGCTCTCCCACCCCAACGTGGTGCAGGTGCACGAGGTCTTCACGCACGGCGCGTTCGGCGTCATCGCGATGGAGTTCGTCGAGGGAGAAAATCTCCGCCAGTGGCTCGCTGCGGGAAGGTCTTTGTCTGAGAAGCAGAAGGTGTTGCGACAGGCCGCGCTCGGACTCAGCGCCGCGCACGCGTCGAACATCGTGCATCGCGACCTGAAGCCCGAGAACGTGCTCGTCGGTCGTGATGGTCGCGTGCGCGTGTCTGACTTCGGACTCTCGCGACAGAGTCCGAGCGGACCAAAGCCCCCTGGGGCGACGGCGTTGGGTGGAGAAACGAGCGGCGGTGTGGTGGACCCTGCGCGGACGACGACGTTGTTGGCGGGGACTCCGGCGTACATGGCGCCCGAGCTGCACCAGGGAGCGCGCGCCACGACCGCGTCTGATCAATTCGCGTTGTGTGTGACGGCCATCGAGGCGCTCACCGGCACGCGGCCGACGGCGTCGAGCAAGCCGGCGATCATGCCCCCGGGGGCTGGTGGTTGGTTGCGTGGGCTCGAGGCCGATCCCGCAGCGCGCTGGCCGACGGTGGGCGATCTGATTCGGGCGCTGGATCGCCCCGAGCGCGTGTTCTCGATGTCGCTGCGCATCGCGGTGGTGGTGTTGCTCGGCATCGCGGTGTTCGCCGGCTACCGCGCGAGTCGCCCACCCGCGTTGCCCGAAGGCTGTCGTGTGGTGTCCACGCAAATCGATGCGCTCGCGTCTCCCGAGCTCGCAGCGCGATTGGAGAAGCACCTGACGGAGAAGCAGTACTCGGTGGCGGCGCGGCAGAAGACGCTCACCTTGTTGCAGGGCAACGCGAAGGAAGCGCGGCAGTTGCTCGATCAAACGTGCGTGGTCGAGACCGAGGCGTCGCGGCAGCAGCTGCAGCTGTTGCGGTTGTCGTGTCTGCAGCGCGTGGTGGGGAAGAACGGCGCGCTGCTGGAAGGCATTCTGGGCAACGAGGGGCCCGGCTCGCAGGGGTTGGGCGCGTACCATCTCCTGCAGTCGCAGCCGCGAGCGCAGTGCGCGGCGGATCGACTGGTGCGTGCGCAGGCATCGACGGCAGCAGCAGCGCAGGACGACGCGTTGAGCGCGGCGACGAATGAGCTCGATGCGCGCTTCGATCGAAGAGATCAGGCGACGCTGCGGGCGGACCTCGAGCCGGTCATCAAGAAGGCGCGCGACACGCAGCACTTCCATGAGCTCGCGCGCCTGTTGCGGATTCGCGCGGCGCTCCGGTTCGACGACGGCGACCACGAAGGAGAGCGCGCTGATCTCGAGGAAGGGTTGCTGATCTGCGAGGCGAACGGCTTCGACGCGATGCTGCTGGAGTTCACCACCGCGCGCATGAGCGCCTCGAAGACGGCGGAAGAAGTGAAGCTGTGGTTCGAGCTCGCGCGGAATCGAGCGGCGCGGCTGGGGCAGGGTGAAGCGCTCGAGGGCGACCTGCTGCTGGCGAACGGGCTCGCGTACTGGAACCTGGGAGACGTCGGCACCGCGCGAACACAGCTCGCGGTCGCGACGGGCACCTGGAAGCAGCAGCTCACCGATGATGATCCGATGGTCGCGTCGACCGAGGTGCTCGAGGGCCTGGCGCTCGTCGAGTTGGGTCGCTACGCCGAGGCGGATCCGCTGCTGACGCGGGGGCGTTCGACGCTCGCGGCGCGCATGGGGTCGGCGTCGTTGCATCTGGTCGACTCGACGCATGGGCTGACCGCGCTCGCGTTGTGGACCGAGGACCTGCCGCGCGCGCGGGCCGAGTTCGCGACGCTGAAAGAGCTGCGCGCGAAGACCGACGGTGAGTCAGACGTCGCGAAGCAGGAGACCGCGCTCTTCGGACATTGGCTCGCGACGTTGGCGAAGGAGCCGACGAGTGCGCTCGAGGTCGATGATGATCAGCGGTTGTTGCTCGCGTTGATCGACGCGGAGGATGCGTTGGCGCGCGGTGCTCCTCGTGATGCGCTCGCAGCGCTCCAGCGTGAGAGAGAAGAAGAAGCCGGTCCGCTCGGGGCGCTGGCGTTGGCGATGGAAGCGGAGGCTTTGCATCGCATCGGTGATGCAGCGAAGGCGAAGACGCTGGCTGAGAGAGTTCTGGCGATTGATCAGAACCACAATCACGAGATGGCGAAGGCTCGCGCCTACTTCGTGCTGGGTCGCCTCGACGAAGCGAAGGCTGTGGCTCCGTTCGGCTCACGTCTCTCGATGCGCCTGCGTTGATTGACGAGGACCGGTACTCATCTCGCAGCCCGGACGGTGTGATCACTCAGCGAGCTGCTCTTCGAGCTCGGCCAGAGAGCGCCAGACCTCTCTCCGTTCAGCGGGTGTCTGCGCCTTCGCGGCCTGATCGCGCGAGTCGGCGAGAAACCGGCGAAGGATTCGGTCTTCGGTGCCTGTGCGCTCTTCGCGCTCGTCGAGGCGCTTCGTGAGGCGGGCGAGGCGGCTCGTGATGGCCGCGGGCTTGATCTCGCTCGTGGCCGTCTTCTTCGCGTCCGCCGACTTCGCGTCCGCCGACTTCGCGTCCGCCGACTTCGCGTCAGCAGGTTTCGTGTCTGCAGGCTTCGCGTCGGCAGCCTTCACCTCAGCGGACTTCGCGTCGACAGACTTCGCATCAGCAGACTTCGCATCAGCAGACTTCGCATCAGCAGACTTCGCATCAGCGGGCTTCGCGTCAGCGGGCTTCGCGTCAGCGGACTTCGCCTCAGCCGACTTCGCGTCCTCGCCTGGTTCAGCCTTCACGACGATCGGCACGACGGGAGCAGGCTCGCCCATCACCACCGCCCCCACGACACCACCCACGAGAACGAGCGCAACGAGCCCCGCGACCACGAAAGGAGTCCGACTCTTGACGATCACCGGCGGCGCCTCGTCGTTCGCCCACGGATCCTGCGCGGTCTCGACCGGCGCAGCAGGTGCAGGTGGCGCCATCGGCTCAGTCACAGTCGGCAGCCTTTCGCGCACCGCAGAGTCCGCCGGCCGCAGCCCACTCAACCGCGTCGGAGGAACCGACCGCGGCGCCTCGAGCGTCGGTCGATACTCAGGTCGCGCCGCCGTGTCCGCGACCTCACCAGCGTGTTCCGCCTCGGCCGCGCGCAGGTCGTACCGCGGAACCGTCACGTCGATTCCCGACAGCGAGCTCGCTCCATCCACCGCTGCCGCAGCCTGCACCGCACCAACCCGCTGCTGCGAAGTCGCCATCTGCGGAGGCGGGAGCGGCGTTCTCCCTCGCGGAGGCAGCGGCGTGCCCGAGCGCCCCGGCAACGGAGTGCCGCCGCGATTGGCCATCACTCCACCGAACAACTGCCGCACGTCATACAGCTCGTCGATCGCCGCGCGCGCGGTCAGCGGTCGCGCAGCCGGGTCCTTCGCGAGCATGCGCCGCACGATCTGATCGAACGCCGGCGGCAAGTCGGGCAACACCTTCGACACCACCGGCGGCGGCGAATCGACGTGCATGAACATGGTCTGCATCGGGTTCGCGCCTTCGAACGGTCGCTGCCCCGTGACCAGCTCGTACAACACGCAACCCAACGCATAGATGTCGGTGACCGGAGACACCGGCTTGCCCATCACCTGCTCCGGCGACATGTAATCGGGCGTTCCGATCACCACCGACGCGCGCGTCTGCGGAGTGCGTTGCCCCGCGAGCGGCCCCAGCTTCGCGATGCCGAAGTCGAGCAACTTCACCCACGCTCCTCCGCGCGATTCGACGAGGAACATGTTCGACGGCTTGATGTCGCGGTGAATCACGCCCGCGTTGTGAGCCGCGTCGAGCGCGTCGAGCACTTCCATCAACCAGTCGATCGCGATCGCCGGAGGCAGTCTCCCGTGTTCCTTGATCAACGAGTCGAACGCGCGGCCCTCCAGGTACTCCATGACGAAGTAGTGCGTGCCGTCAGGCAGCTGCCCGAAGCTGAAGATGTCGACGATGCCGCGATGGCCGATGGCGTTCACCGCGCGCGCTTCCGAGATGAAGCGTTCGACGAGCTCGGGATCTCCTGAGAGCGAAGGCAGCAACACCTTCACCGCCACGCGCTTGCCGATGATCGGCTGCTTGCCCTCGTACACCACGCCCATGCCGCCCACGCCCAGCTCGCGGAGCACCTCGTATTCACCGACCATCGTGCCGGCGAGCTGCAGTCTCCGCGCGCTCATGGTCCATCACCCTTGATGAAGAGCACCGTCGCCGTCGCGGTGAGTCCGGCTGAGACCAGGGCCGTGATCACCGCCGCGGTGCCCATGGTGTTCGCCTGCGCTGCGCGCGCATCGAGCTGCGATTGCGTCAGCGTCGTCGCCCTCATTCCATCGACGTCGTAGCCGCTCGCGTCGACGCTCCCCGCGGTCGTCAATGCGCTCACCCCCAGGCCGACTGCTGCGCCCGCCGTCACGACGGCTCCGCCCGCGAAGACCCACTTCGCGACCTTCGGCTTGGGCTGCGCAGAGACCATCAGTTCGGGGCCGTCGTCCTTCTCCCTGGGCAACAGTGCGG
This sequence comes from Archangium sp., assembly GCA_016792935.1. GTDB lineage: Bacteria > Myxococcota > Myxococcia > Myxococcales > Myxococcaceae > Archangium_A. Next base: position 13,223 of record JAEUJS010000448.1, read on the forward strand.
GCTTCGCAGCGCTGTCCTTCTCCGGGCGATCGCCCCAGCCGCCTTGTCGGCTGCTCTGATCGCTCACGCGTTCCGACGTCTTCTGCTTCGCCGCAACGACCTCGGGCTTCGACAGCTTCGCTTTCAACTTCGCAGCGAATTCGTCCAGAGCGGTGTCGAGCGCGGCCTTCAGGTCGGCGTTCGCGGCTGACACCTCGACCGCCTCCGCGAGCTCCTCTCCCTCGGGCGAGATGGCGTCGATACGCACCAGCACCTGCTTGCGGAGTTGGCCGACGTCGACCGCGATCACCACCGCGCCCAGACCGGCGGCGACACCGATGATGCACGTCTTCGCTCCGCCGCACTTCGTGGGGTTCAGCTTCTTGTCGTCGAGCCGCTGAGCGCTCTCGCTCGCGGTCATCATCGGCAGGCCGTTGGCTGCCAACGCCTGTTCGATCTGCGCCGTCACCGTCTTCGCCTGCGACGTCTCGACGCGTGGACGCTGCGTGACGGACTGCACCGAAAGCACCGGGCTCGCCGACAGCACTGAGAGCAGAACGGAGATCATGCGCGCCACGTGAGCAACCGCTGTGCCCGCGCTCGTTCGGCAGCAAGCGGCTTGATCCACGACGGTCGGAACAGGTCACGTCATGAGACGTCGTCGGTCAGCACGGCGCGCTCCTCGCAACGTCGTCACGTCTTCTGACGTCTCGCCGTGCGGGCACGAACGCGCGTCGGCGATCCGCCGACTTGGTGTGGGCACACCAGTTGCTGAAGGCCGCCGCCGTGAACTCACGCAAACTCGTCACGGTCGTTCTCCTCACCATGTCGCTCGCTTCGTGCGTGTTGGTCGACTCGACGAAGTTCGAGATCGTCGCCTGTGATGAAGGAGGCACGTGCGCCGAGGGCAAGGTGTGCTGCTCCGGTCGGTGTCTGACTTCGTGCGCGCCGCCGAACATCGAGATGGATGCCGGCGCGTTGATCGAACCCGATGGTGGCTCCTGCGTCGCGGGCGTCACGTGCGCGACGAACGCTGGAGCGCCCTGTCTGTCGGGCGTGACCGAGTGTTCGACTGGCAGCGCGCGCTGCGTCGACGGCGAGGCCGCTCGCGACGGCGTGGTGTGCGGCGACAATCAACTCTGCGTCGGCGGCGTGTGCAGCGTGTGCATGGCTGATCAACCGTGCACCACCAACCCCGACGCGTGCCACGCCGGTGTCACGGTGTGCGGCGCAAACGCGGGCTGCGTGGATTCCACTGCGCTCGCTGCTCCAGGGACGACCTGTGGTCAGGGGCAGGTCTGTGACGCCACCGGCGCGTGCATCGCCTGTGAGAGTGGCGCGACGTGCACCACCAACCCCGGCGGCACCTGCAAGCGCGGCGTCGTCTCATGCAGCACCGGCGCTCCCGTGTGCGCAGATGCAAGCGACGTGACCGATGGAACTCCGTGTGGCGTCGATCTCGTCTGCCGCTCCGGCGCGTGCATGAGCTGCGTCTCGGGTCAGAGCTGCGCTACCAACCCCGGCGCGCCGTGCAAAGTCGGAGCAATTCAGTGCGGCACCACCGCTGCGTGTCTCGATGGCACCGACGCGCTCGCGGGCACGTCGTGCGGCGCCGCGCAGGTCTGCAACGGCAACGGTCAGTGCGTCTCGTGCAACGCCGGCGCGTCGTGCAACACCAACCCGGGGGCGCCGTGCCGCGCGGGTGTCATCAATTGCTCGAGCGGCTCGGCGGTGTGCAGTGATTCGGCGCAGCTCGCCGCGGGAACGACGTGCGGCGCCAACGCGGTCTGCAACGCGAGCGGGACGTGCGTCATGTGCACTGCGGGCCTGACGTGCGGCACCAATCCCGCTCCATGTCGCACCGGCGTCACGTCGTGCGAGACGGGCGCGCAGACCTGCGTCGACGACGGCAACAAGAACGCCGGCGTCAGCTGCGGCAGCAACACCGTGTGCGACGGCAACGGCTTCTGCGGCGACTGCGTCCCGAATCAGCTGTGCACCAACAACCCGGGCGTGTGCCGTCGTGGTGTCACCTCGTGCACGGCCGGAACGACGACGTGCATCGACGGAACACTCGAAGCGGCGGGCAGCAGCTGCGGCGTCGGCCAGGTGTGTGATTCGAGCGGCGCGTGCGTGGCGTGCGTCTCGGGCCAGGGCTGCACCACCAACCCCGGCGTCTGCCAGACCGGTCTCACTTCGTGCTCCACCGGCGCGCAGGTCTGCGTGGATTCCGGCAACAAAGCGCCGGGCACCACCTGCGGAACGAGCTCGGTGTGCGACGCGACGGGCACGTGCAGCGCATGTGTCTCGGGTCAGTCGTGCACCACCAATCCTTCTCCCTGCCGCACGGGCGTGACGAGCTGCACCACCGGCGCGCAGCTGTGCGTCGACTCAGGCAATCGCTCGGCGGGTGCGAGCTGTGGAACGGACCAGGTGTGCGACGGAGCAGGCGCGTGCAACGCGTGTTCGGCAGGCGCGAGCTGCACGACCAATTCGAACCCGTGCGCCACGGGAGTCGTCGCGTGCGACACCGGCGCGCAGAGCTGCGCCAACGGAACGCTGAAGTCTCCCGGCACGAGCTGCGGAACCAATCAGGTGTGCAGCGCGCTGGGCGCGTGCGTGGCCTGCACCGAGGGCGCTTCGTGCAACACCAATCCGAACGCGGGCTGCTTCACCGGAATCTTCGCGTGCGGCACCGGCGGTCCCGTGTGCGTCGATGGTCCTGCGCGCGGAGCAGGAACGTCGTGTGGCACCAATCAAGTCTGCGACTCGAGCGGCGCGTGCAGCTCGTGCACCGCGGGCGCGTCGTGCACCACGAACCCCAACGCAGCGTGCGCGCAGGGAATCGTGTCGTGCACCACCGGCAGCGCAGCGTGCGTCGACGGAACGCCGCGCACTCCGGGAACGAGCTGCGGCTCGGGTCAGGTCTGCGACGGCGCCGGCTTCTGCGGAATGTGTTCCGCGGGACAGACCTGCGGCAGCAACCCCGGCGCGTGCTTCAACGGGACGACGTCGTGCACCACTGGAACGACGACGTGCGTGAACGGCGCCGCGAAGAACGCCGGCACCAACTGCGGCACCAATCAAGTGTGTGACGGCGCAGGCACGTGCGTGGTGTGCACCGCAGGAACTTCGTGCGCGACGAACCCCGGCATCTGCCGTCTCGGTCAGACCAGCTGCACCACCGGCGCGGCGACGTGCGTCGATGGAGCCAACCGCACGCCGGGGACGAGCTGCGGCAGCAATCAGGTGTGCAACGCGAGCGGCGTGTGTGTGGCGTGCACCGCGAACGCGACCTGCTCGGGAAATCCCTCGGTGTGCAGAATGGGAACGACGTCGTGCACCACCGGCGCGCAGACGTGCATCGATTCGCTCTCGAACGTCTCGGCGGGCACCAGCTGCGGCAGCAACCTGGTGTGCAACGGCAGCGGCTCGTGCGTGTCGTGCACCGCGGGCGCGGCGTGCACCACCAACCCTGGCATCTGCCGCACTGGAACGACGTCATGCACGACCGGCGCGCAGGCGTGCGTCGACTCGGGCAACAAATCGGCGGGCACGAGCTGCGGCACGAATCAGGTCTGCAACGGCGGAGGTACGTGCGTGTCGTGCACGGCGGGCGCGTCATGCAGCGCCAACCCGAATCCCTCGTGCTTCACCGGAGTCATCGCGTGCGGCTCGGGAAGTCCGACGTGCGTCGATGGAACTCCGCGCAACGCGGGCACGTCGTGCGGAACGAATCAGGTGTGCAACGGCGCGGGCTCATGCGTGGCGTGCACGTCTGGGCTCGCGTGTGGCACCAACCCGAACGCGGCGTGCGCGCTGGGCGTGACGTCGTGCAACAGCGGCAGTCAGGTGTGCGTCGACGGCTCGCCGCGCAACGCAGGCACGGCGTGCGGCAGCAACCAGGTGTGCAACGGCAGCGGCTCGTGCATCGGCTGCACCGCGGGGCTCTCGTGCACCACGAACCCCGGCTCGGCGTGCTTCACCGGCATCACGTCGTGCACCACGGGAACGCAGGCGTGCGTCGACGGCACTCCGAAGAATCCGGGCACCACGTGTGGAACCAATCAAGTGTGCAACGGCAGCGGCTCGTGCGTGGCGTGCACCGCGGGCTCGTCGTGCACTGGCCAACCTTCGGCGTGTCACGCGGGGATCACCTCGTGCACCACGGGCGCGCAGACGTGCGTGAACGGTTCGGCGCTCTCGCCGGGAACTTCGTGCGGCAGCAATCAAGTGTGCAACGCGTCAGCGCAGTGCATCGGCTGCACGACGGGCGCGGCGTGCTCCACCAATCCCAACGTGTGCAAGACGGGCATCACGCAGTGCAACACCGGCGCTGCGGTGTGCGCTGACACTTCGAGCAACACCGCGGCAGGCACGAGCTGTGGAACCAATCAGGTGTGCAACGGCAGCGGCTCGTGCGTGTCGTGCACCGCGGGTGCGTCGTGCAGCACCAACCCCAATCGCTGCAGGCTGGGAGTGACGTCGTGCACGACCGGAACGCAGACCTGCGTCGATGGCGCGAACGTGACCGCGGGAATGAACCCGGGGAACACCTGTGGTGCGTACACGTGCAATGGCTCAGGCGCCTGCTTCACCAGCTGCAGCGGCAACGCGTGTACGCCGACCGGTTGCAGCAGCAGCGCGAGCATCTGCATCGCCGGCGCGTGTACGGCACGCCTCTCCAACGGCCAGTCGTGCAGTGCGGGGTGCCAGTGCGCGAGCGGCGTATGTCTGCCGGTCTACCCTGACGGAGATGGCGACGGCGCCGGAGCTGGCAGCCCGGTCTCCGTCTGCGCAGCGGACATCAACACCGCGCCGCCGGGCACCGGGCTCTTCAACACCGACTGCTGCGACAGCGATGCGCGCGCGTTCCCGGGGCAGACCAGCTACTTCTCCACGCCGCGCAACTGTGGCGGCTACGATTTCAACTGTGATTCGGTGCAGACGCAGCTGTACCCCGCGCGGCCGTACGTCGGGTGTGTGACGGCTGGCGCCTGCTCAACCAACGACCGCGTGTGTCTGTCCCAATCGTGGGCGACCGCGAACAGTGCTCCGGGCTGTGGTCTGTCGGGCGCATGGAAGTTCTGTGAAGAGATCTTTGCGTGCGGAGGCGCAGGCTCGTCGTGCACGAACGTCCAGGACGGCTCGATGACGCAGCTCTGTCGGTGACGCCTCACTGCTCAACCCCGGGCCGCGCAGTGCGATGGAGCAACGCTTTGCCAGCTCGTGAGCTACGGAACGCCGCGCACCGCGACACAGCTCCTGGCGAGCGTTTCCGTCATCCGCGTCCAGTTGGGTCCCAGTTTGTCGGTGGCCAGATTGGCCATGGGGTCGGCGACGAGAGCCTTCACCTGCTCGAGCGACGCCTTCGCGCCAGCGCAATCGCTCAGCGTCGACTTCACCTCGCCCATGCCGATCGCGAACTGCAGCGTCACCTCGATGGGTGTCGCCACGCCTGCCTTCGCACCTTCGTCCATGCGCACGCGGGCGTCGTCGAGCAGCTTGAGCGCGTCTTTCGCTTTGCCTCCGCGGGAGCGCGCGACTGCGAGCTGAATCACCGTCTGCACGGTAGCCGGGTGATTTCGTTCGATGGTCTTCTCGAGCATCGGTATCGCCGCGATGAGCGCCTTCTCTGCATCGGCATCTTTCCGTTCGAGCATCGAGACGAGCGCCGAAACGACGAGCGAATCGGCGAGCAGCATCGGCTGCGGTTCTGGCGACTCGTTCCGCATGGCAGTCGCCAGGTCGATCACCTCGCGGGCTTCGTTCAGCCTCCCGGCGTACGCGAGGTACCTGGCCCACTTGGAATGGCACTCGGCCACTGCTTCGGATCGCGGGCCCACCGCTTCGCCGAAGATGCGAACTGCTTCGTCGTGCGCTTGCTGACCCGCGTCGAGCTTGCCGAGGAGTGCTTGCGTGTCTGACCACTCGGCGAGCAACAGCGCCATCCCGGGATCTTTCGGGCTGAACGTGTGACGGGCGAGTTCGATCGCGCGTTCCCACTGTTTCGCGGCTTCATCGAGGCGGCCGGTGGCGCGCAGCACGCTGGCGAGCGTGTTGAGGTTGCCGATGAGCGTGCGGTCATCGCGAGGAACCACGCCCTCGTTGAATTCCACCACCTCGCGGATCAACTTCTCGGCGTCGGCGAAGCGATTCTCTGCCACCGCCACGTCGCCCTGGAGCCCACGCACCTTGTGGATGAGCTTCTGATCTCCCGTGCGCTCGGCGACGGCGAGCCCCGAGTTGAACTCGCGGCCTGCTTCTTTGTACCGGCCCGTGCCGAGGAAGTTGATGCCGCGCTGCACGTAGATTCGGGTGCGCAGTCGATCGTCTCGTGCGCGCTCGGCGACCATCAGACCCTGCTCCAGCGTCTTGTCTGCCTCGCCCGTGGCGTCAGTCAGACTCTGCGCGCGCCCGAGCGCACGGAGCACTTCGGCTTCGAGCGGCGCGTAGTTGAACTCGTGCGTCTCTGCCGCGAGCTTCGCGCCCGGCTCGAGGAGTTCACGGTACTGCCCGAGGTCTTCCAGCGCCTTCAACGCAGACAACCGCGTGCCGAGCTCTTCCGCTTCGGCCTTCTGCGCTTCGGGAACGAGCGGGCGACCGCTCAAGGCGTTGGTGTCGGCGCATTCGCTCACGTCACCGAGCGCACGCACGGCGCTGGGCGCCTTGTCCTTCACCTCTGCCCCTCTGGCCTCGAAGCGCGACACGAGCGCGATGAAGTCTGATTGGCGCCGGTGCAGGCACGCCATGCGCGCGTCGAGCATCGCCGGAGACTGCGTGCCCTTCACGGTCGCTTCACACGCTTCGCGGTGCATCGCGAGCCAGTCCTTCGCGAAGGCGTCGAGCCGCGTGACGACCGCTTCACCAAACGTGTTCTGCAGCGTCGCCTGCCGCTCGCGGTTCCACGTCGGACCGAAGATCGCAGGACCGGTGTCGCACTGTTCCTGGCGGCTGACGAAGAGGATGCCAGCCGCAGCGACGACGAGCGGAATGGCCGCCAGCCACGCGTACGAGCGCGGCTTTGGGAGTGCGTCGGTCAGTTCAGCGAGCAGCTCGTTGATGGACGAGTACCGCGCAGCCGGATCGGACGAGAGCGCGCGACCCAACGAGCGCCACACGCGGAGCGGAACGTCATCGAGCTTCGAATCGATGGGAGGCGCGCTGGCCTGCTCAGGCGTGAGCGGCGTCGCGAGCGCCATCGCCTTGACCCCCGAGAGTGCCTCGCGCGCGGTGACGGCGAACGCGTACTGATCAGACCGCGCGTCGGTCTTTCCCCTGTGCTGCTCGGGCGCCATGTACGCGGGCGTGCCGAGCTGCGCGCCGGTGACGGTGATGCGCTCATCCAGACGTGTCGAGCTCGGAGCCGCGAGCGGCACGTCGTCTTCAGTGACGCCACTGGCGATGCCGAAGTCGCTCACCACCACCCGGCCCGAGTCGGCCACCAACACGTTCTCGGGTTTGAAGTCGCGGTGCACGAGCGACGCAGCGTGTGCGGCGGCCAGACCCTGACCGGCTTCGATCAACACCTTCAGAATCTCGTGCCAGCTGCGCGGTGTCGCCTCGAGCCACGCGCGCAGGGTCGAGCCGCGAATCAGCTCCATGGCGACCCACGGGTGTTCGCCGAACTCGCCCGCGTCGTACACGGCGACCACGTTGCGGTGACTGACGCGCGCCATCGCCTTCGCCTCGCGCAGCAGCCGCGTCACGGCGCTCGGTGAACGATCGCCCGCGCGCAGAACTTTGAGCGCGACCTGTCGATCGAGCTGCGGGTCGATGGCCAGAAAGACCTCTCCCATGCCTCCGCTGCCGAGCTGACTGGTGATGCGATAGCGAGCGAGCGTGTCGCCGACTCCGAGCTCGCCGCCACCGCTCGCCGGACCGGCATCTTCAGGAATCGTGGACATGGGCTGCGGAGGCTAGCCCAGCGGGTGTCGCGCGCTGGGTCGGCCTCTCTCGCAGGGCCAAGTCCGTCACCACCCCTCAAGGCCTCTCGCGCAACAGTCCAATACCGACACTCCCCGAGGGAGAGGGGATCATCTAGGTTCCGCGTCATGCCGAAGTGGCTCACGCCGGAGCTCGAACCGAAGTTCGACGCCTTCGTCTCCGAGCTGTCGCCGGCTGACGGCACGCTCGACGATCTCGCCCTCGCGTTCGCCGCCACGCACGGCAACAAAGACGCACACCGCGCGCTCGATGCACTGCTCCGTCAGGCCCGCCCCAACATCGCGCGCATCGACGGCGACGCGTCGTTCCTCGACGAAGTGCACCAGGTCACGCTGGAGCGGCTCCTCACCTCGAACAAACTCGCCGAGTACAAAGCGCTCGGTCCGCTCGGCGCCTGGCTGCGCGCCACCGCCGTCCGCGTCGCGCTCGATCTCAAACGCAAAGACAACAAAGAGCGCCCCGCGGAAGATCTCGAAGCGCTCGTCGGCTCGACGGACCGCAGAGATCTCACCAGCCGCAAGCTCACCGCCGCGCAGGTCTCGCAGGCCATCCGCGAATCGCTCGAACATCTCTCTCCGCGCGATCGCACGCTCTTGCGGCTCCACTACTTCGAAGGCGTCACGCTCGAGGCGCTCGCCCGCACCTACGATTCCCACCGCGCCACCGTCGCCCGCTGGCTCGCCGACGCCCGCGCGCTGGTGATGGAGAAGACCCGCGTTGCCCTCAGTTCGTCGGTCGGGGGTGATGAATTGAGCGACGCGCTCAACTCGATCCAATCGCAGATAGACGTGTCGTTCCGGCAGGTTTTCGAGCCGGCGAAGAAATAATGCGACGGTCCCGCAGGGGCCTTCGTCAGGTGGCGTTCGCTCGATGACCGAGCGCGACGAACCGAAACGAAGGAACTCCAAATGCAGATCAAGACGGCTTTCCCCCTTGCGGCGCCCCGAGGGGCTTTGCTGGTGGTGGTCGGCAGCCTCGCGCTCGCCGGCACTGGTTGCACTGAGAAGAAGACGAACACCGAAGCGAAGGCCGCTCCTGCGAAGCCCGCTCCCGTGAAGATCGAAGTCGCGACGCAGAAGACGCAGGCGCTCGGCGCGAGCCTCAAGAAGCTCGGCGCTGATCAAAAGCTCCGCAGCAAAGAGCTCGCCCGCATCGCGAAGGACCCGAAGGTCAAGTCGAACCCCAGGCTCGCCTCCGCCGCCCGCGCGCTCGCACAGCAGCAGACCGAGGTCGCGTTGCTCACGCAGCGCACCGCCGCCGCCGTCGCCAAGGGTGACCCGCGCGCCAGGGCGTACCAGCAGGCCCTCGGCGCCAGCATCGCGCGCGCCGACCGCACCGCGCACGCGTTCGCCACCGCGGGCTTCAAGGCGGGCCTCAGCAAGAAGTCGCCGCCGAAGCAGTGGCTGCCGAACCAGAAGGGCGCGATGCCCAGGGCGCAGGCCGTCGCTTCCGCCAACGTGAACATCGGCGCCGCGCTCTACGCCCTCGACGCGGCCTACGACGCCGAGCGCGCGATGTACTTGCAGTACGACCAGGCCTTCGACGCGACGTACGCCTCGGTGCAGGCCAACGCGTGGCTGCAGTTCGACGTGCAGGCCTCTCTCGCGCACGTCTCGCGCAACGAGCTGGCGTACACCTTCAACCAGTACCTCTCGACCGAAGACCTCGAGTTCTACTCGGCGATGGCGAACATCCCCGAGTTCACCGACGAAGAGCTCGCCATGTGGAGCGACGGCCACGCGTGGGACGCGGAGCGCGACGGTGAAGGCACGCCGTGCGACCTCGACCTCGAGTCTCCCGAAGAGCTCGCCTCGCTCGAGCACGACGTCGGCATCACCGAGAGCGAGTTGATGGACGAGGACTCGTGGAGCGCGGACGCCGACGACGCCGATGACGCGGTCGCGAAGGCCGATGACGACGACGCTCCTGCCGCCAACGATGCGGATGATGATCAGCCCGCCGGCCGCGACATGCTCGACGACGACCAGAACGACGCGCCCGCCCCGGTGGCCAGGCAGGCCGATGACCAGGACGAGGACGACTCCGCTGAGGAGTGATGCCCCTCGGCCTCCGAATGTTGATCAACTCCGAGGGGGCGAGGGCATAGAGTTCACGCCTCTTCCTCCTCCCACGGAGCTTTCTTCGCATGTCCGACGAATCTGACGTCCCCACGACGGGCGACAAGATCCGCTACCAGATTGACCGATTCCTCTCGTGGAGCCCGATGGCCCGTTTCGTGGGGCTCTTCGGGCTCTCGTTCTTGTTGGTGCTGACCAACGCGATCTTCGTTCGCCTGGCGATGCCGCAGCCCGCCGAAGGCGAAGAGGGAAAGTTCTTCGACTTCGGTGAAGCGCTCTGGTGGGCGACCGGCCGCGTCGCCGACGCAGGCACCATGGGTGGCGACGAAGGCACGCTCGTTCGCGGCATCGCCATCATGACCACGCTGTGTGGTGTCGGTGTCGTCGCGTTGCTCATCGGTCTCGTCAGCTCCACCATCGGCGACAAGATCGAAGACCTCCGCAAGGGCAAGTCGCCGGTCATCGACGAGAACCACACGCTGATTCTCGGCTACGGCGAGAAGGTCTTCGCGATTCTGCGCGAGCTGCGTGAGGCGAACTCCAACCAGGCGCACGCGTCGATCGTCATCCTCTCCGAGGTCGACAAAGAAGAAGTCGAGAACACGGTGAAGGAGCGCATGGGCGACATGCTCACCACGCGCGTCGTCGTGCGCCAGGGCTCGCCCTATTCCGTGCACGACCTGCGCAAGGTCGGAGCGGGTCGCGCCAAGAGCATCATCATCATCTCGGCCGATGCGGGTGAAGAAGAGGTCGAAGACGCCGACGCCGCAGCCGACATGAACGCCATCAAGACGCTGCTCGCGCTGCGTCGCATCAACAAGGCGTTGACCGCGAATCACGCCGTCGTCGAGCTCGCCGATGCAGACCGTCAGCCGGTGATTGAACAGCTCGGAGGCGGAGGCGTCGAGGTGGTCGCGATGGCCGAGACCTTGAGCCGCATGATGGTGCAGACCGCGCGGCAGAACGGGCTCGCGGCCGTGTACCGCGACCTGCTCTCGTACGAAGGCAGCGAGTTCTACTTCAAGAACTTCCCCGAACTGGCGGGTCAGCCCTTCGGCAGCGCCCAGTGGAAGATGAAGGACGGCGTGGTGTGCGGCGTCCGCACGGTGAGTGGCAAGGGCATCGCGTCGTGCATCATCAACCCCAGCGATGAGTTCGTCCTCGGCGAAAAGGACGAGCTGCTCGTCATCGCGGAAGACGACGACTCGTTCTCGCTCACCGCGAGCCACGACCCGCAGATTCCTCCAGACTTCAAGGGCGCAGACCCGATTCAGCGCAAGCCCGAGCGCCTCCTGGTGTGCGGCAAGTCTCCCAAGCTGGGCGACATGCTGCGCGAGTTCGACAACTACGTGCTCCCTGGCTCCGAGGCGTGGCTGATGCCCGGCGAAGACAAGGAGTCGTTCGCCGAGTTCATCAAGGGCGAGGTCAGCGGGCTGAAGAACCTGCGCCTCAAGCACGTCGAGGGTGACCCGACGGTTCCCGATTCGTTGAAGCGCGTCATCTCGCCTGACTTCGCGGTGGCGATGGTCGTGGCCGACACCGACACCGACCCGGAAGAGGCCGACGCGAAGACGGTCATCACGGTGCTCCTGCTGCGCGACATGTTCCGCCCGCTCGGAGACCGCAAGCCGCGCATCATCAGCGAGATTCTCGACCCGCGAACGAAGGACCTGCTGGAGACCGACTACGGCGCAGACTTCGTCGTCAGCTCGGAAATCACGTCGATGCTGCTGGCGCAGGTCTCCGAACGTCGCGAGCTGAACGCGGTGTTCACCGACCTCTTCGATTCGGACGGCAACGAGGTCTACTTGAAGCGCGTGGAATGCTTCGCCATCCCGGGTCGCAACACGTCGTTCATGCAGATTCAGAAGGTGGCGCGTGAGCGCCGCGAGGTCGCGATTGGCTACATGAAGCTGGGCGAGACGCCGCTCATCAATCCGCCGCAGGATGGGACGGTGGTGTTCGCCGAGGGCGACCGCATCATCGTGCTCGCTGAAGACGACTCCGAGGCGGTGGGTGACCAGCGTGGTGGTGAGCTGTCGACGCCGCCTGCTGCGATGCCTGCTGCGGCTCCGCAGGCTTCTGTCGCCGAGCCGGAGAAGACGCCTGCCGCGGGACGTTCGGGGCTGTTGCCGCCCGAGCAGCCCAGGCCTCCGGTCAATCCGGTGTCGGCCGGTCCGCGCGTGGCGGGGCCGAGCACCATGCCGCGTCAGCCGTTGCCGCCGAAGCAGCCGAAATGATCTCCCGAGCGCTCCTCACGCTGCTGTGCCTCACGGCGTGCGGTGCGCTCGCGCAGGGAAAAGTCACGCTCGCTGCCGCGCTCAAAGACGTGCGGCAATCGCACACCGCGACGCTGCTCAAAGATGGGCGCGTGCTGGTCGTCGGCGGACGTGGAGCGGACGGACTCTCGACGCTCGCGTCGTGCGAAATCTACGAGCCGAAGAAGAACAAGTGGACGGCGTGTGCTCCGCTGACGACGGGTCGCAGCCATCACACCGCGACGGCGTTGAGCGATGGAAAGGTCCTCGTCGTCGGCGGGAGCGCGCAGCAGGTCGGCCCCGACGGCAGCTCGCGCTCGGTGGCCATCGCGTCGTGTGAGCTCTACGACCCCAGGGCGAACAAGTGGTCACCAGTGCCGGCCATGAACGACGCGCGCAACGGGCACACCGCGACGCTGCTGGTCGACGGGAGCGTGCTGGTGGTCGGCGGCGCGCGAGAGAACCGGCTGCACTTGAACTCGGTGGAGCGCTTCGACCCGAAGACCAACGCGTGGACGAAGGAGAAGCCGCTCGACGTCGCGCGGTGGCTGCACTCCGCCGTGCGTGACAGTGAAGGCAACGTGGTGATTCTCGGCGGTCGTTCGAACGCCGCGCAGAAGGGCGTCGGCTCGGGCGTCAGCATCGCCGATGTCGAGCGCTTCGACGTGAAGACGCAGTCGTGGAAGACCTTGCCGCCGATGAGTGAGCCGCGGCAGCGCACCGCCGTCATCGCGGAAGCGACCGACGCGCGCATCGACGTCATCGGTGGGCAGACCGCGACGTCGTCGACCAACTACGCCGAGACGTGGGCTCCGGGCGCGGCGGAATGGAAGCAGTTCGAGAACAACCTCTCGATGTCGCTCTCGGCGCACACCGGCACCTGGCTGACCAGCGGAGACATCGTGGTCATCGGTGGTGAGCCGCCCAACGCCATCGATACTTCTCGCGTGCAGCGCTGGGTGGTGTCGCTCAAGCAGTGGTGCCTGGCGGGTGAGTTGATCAACGCGCGCAAGTTCCACTCGGCGACGCTGCTCGACGACGGGCGCATTCTCATCGTGGGCGGCGTGTCGGGTGGTTTGCCCGAGAAGACCGCCGAGCTGTGGACGAGCACTCAGGGCAAGTGCGAGGAGCCGCCCGGCCTGTCGATGGGCTGGTGAGTCAGCTCTCTTCGTCTTCCGGTGGTTTCGTCTCTCCACTCAGATCGATCGACTTGAGCGGAACGAACTCGCGCGAGTGCATGTGCAGCTTCACCGGCTCCTTGCGCACCACGAAGTGCAGCTGCCCGCGCACCCACTTCACGAGGTCGACGATGACCGACACCGGCACCTGGCTCGGCCCCAGCTGCGCCGACAACGCGCCGTGAAATTGCGACTCGTCGCCGCCGCGCACGTTGAGCGCCATCGCCAATTCCTCACACCAATGCAGCACGTTCGGGTCGAGGCGCTTTCCCTCTTCACGCAGCTGCGCCATGCGGTCGACGACCTGCCACGCGGCCTCTTCGTTGAAGTACTGCGGGTCGACCTCGTAGCCGAGCGCTCGCGCCAGCCGCACACCGATGTTGTGCACGATGGGCGTCATGGGCCCGCTCAAATCACTGCAGTGGAACCGCGGCGAGCACCGTCACTCGCACGCTCCGCGCTGACTCGCTCGTGTTCAGCTTCATGCGCTTCTCGACGCGGCCAATCACCACCCACCGCCCGCCGAGCTGCGGCGTCTGACGCGCCTTCAGAAACCTGGCCTCGACCTCGGTGCCGGTGTCTTCCCACGTCGAGTCCTGCTGCCTGCGCTCGCCGAGGTAGGTCGTCGTCGGCGCGTTCTTCCCGACACCCTTGTAGGTCGCCGTGCGCGCGTCGGTCGGGTTCGTCGAGGAATAGGAAGACGAGTAGGTGTACCTCGAGCCGAGCTTCCAGTTGTACGCGTCGACGTCGCCTCGACTCTGCTCGTCGAGCGCCCACGTCGTCTGCGAGGCCTCGTTCAAACGCCCCGCGAGAATGACGACCTTGCCGCGCGAGTCGTTGTCGTTCATCTCGAACACCGCTCCCGGAGGCAGCAGCTCGATGCCGGCCTCGCGCAGCTTCGGCAAGTCGTGCGCGAACACCAGCCCGCGCGCTGCGAGCACCCGCGCCATCACCGCGTGCACGTTCGGTCGCGTCGCCAGCGGCCCGAAGTGTTGGATGACGTCGTCGAGCTCGGTCAAGTCTCCGCGGAGTGAGCACGCCTGCAGCGCCTTCCACCCGTCGGCCGGCCCCGCGGCGAAGGCGGCGTGTTCACACTGCGAGCTCGGGCCGAACTGCCGCGCCCAGCGCAGGTCATAGATGGTGGCTTCTTCCGGCGCCTTCTCACCGGGCTTGAACGCCTCTTCGACCGACATCGTCTCTTTGGGCGTCGCGCAGCCCACCGCCACACTCCACAGCATGCAGAGAATCGGTATCCGCACGTTCACGACGATTCCCCCGCTTCTTGACGCGAGCGCACGATGAGGCCGCGGTGCTCGCCGAGTGAAGCGAGCAGAGAGGTGACGGCGTCTTTCCGTGACAGCCCCTGCAGGCGCGTGTGCGCCTGCGCGAGGTGCGTCGTCAATTGTCCGAGCGTGCGCAGCGCGGCCTGACGTCGGCGTTCGGCGTTCGAGGCAGCAGTGCTGGCCACTCCAGTCGCTTGAAGCTTGCGTTGGCGATCTGCGTCGGCCGCCAGCCGCGTCGCTTCGCGCAAGGCGACCGCGAGGAACTGGTCGTTGGCCTTCATCGGCTCCGACGAGAGGTGTTCGCCGTCGAAGCGAATCACGTCGAGCAACACGTGGGTCGCCTTCGCGTTCTGCGCGAGCGCCTCGATG